>NZ_JXQR01000016.1:0-98217 GCF_000834715.1 Flavobacterium sp. MEB061
CCAATCTTTTTTTGAGCAGAAAAAGCTCAAAAAAAGGATTTCCGCTTCTATCCCTAACGCAACCCCAAATTCATTAGATCTTTTTCGGAGTTATTCGCTTCTAAAATAACTTTAACTTATTTATTTTTTTGATTCTTATGATTTGAGTCATAAAACAGAGCCTTCTGCCCTATTTAAATTTGTAAATATCAAATTCTAAACACATTATTGCTTTAGAATCTGAATATTTAATCCTAATCAAATCCTAATTATTAAAAATGAATCCACATCAAAAAGAGCTTATCAAAGCTACAATTCCAATTTTAAGAGCAAGCGGCGAAGATCTTACCAATTATTTCTATAAAAGAATGTTTACGCATCATCCTGAATTGCGAAACATGTTTAATATGGGAAATCAGGCAAACGGAAGACAAAAATCAGCTCTTGCAAATGCAGTTTTGGCTTACGCTGAAAATATTGACGATCCGAGTGTTTTAATTGGAGTTCTAAAAGGAATTGGAACAAAACACAGAAGTTTAAATATCCAGCCCGATCAATATAAAATCATCGGAACACAACTTATCGCTTCTATTGGCGAAGTTGTTGGAGAAGCCGCAACACCAGAAATACTCGACGCCTGGACAGTTGCTTTTTATCAGCTGGCCCAAATTATGATTGATATTGAAAAAGAAATGTATCAGGAAAACAGCGCCAAACCCGGAAGCTGGAACGGCTGGAGAAAATTCGTAATCAAAAAAATTGTAGAAGAATCCACCGAAATCAAATCCTTTTACCTCTATCCCGAAGACGGAAAAGAAATCACCAATTATCATCCCGGCCAATTTATTAGCGTTCAGGTTTATGTGCCCGAATTAGAACTTTTGCAACCCAGACAATACAGTTTGTCAAGTGCTTTTAATCCTGAATATTATAGAATTTCGGTAAAAAGAGAAAGCGGCATTGCACCAAATCCATCAGGTTATGTTTCGAATGCTTTGCATTCAAAATCAGAAGGCGATCATATTTCCATCTCTGCTCCTGCCGGATTATTTCATTTAGAAAAAGATTCTCCAAATCCGTTAGTTTTAATCAGTGGCGGAGTTGGGCTTACGCCGATGTTAAGCATGCTGGAAACTAATTTAAACAACATTCAGAATAAAAAAACAATCTGGATTCACGGCTGCAGAAATGAATCTGTTCACGCATTTAAAGATCAAATTACAACATTAAAAGAAGAAGCAAAACATCTTGAAACTTTTACTTTTTATGACACTTTAGAAGATAAAAATGAGAGTCAAAGCGAAATAATTCAAGGACGCGTCGATCTTCATAAATGCAAAGATTCTATTTTATTGGATCAGGCAAAATATTACATCTGTGGTCCCGAAATATTTATTAAAACACAATACGAAACTTTGGTAAATCTAAATGTAAGTCAGGAAAATATTTTTTACGAAGAATTCGGACCTCAACTTATCAATTTGAATTGAGATGAAAATGGTTCGGTTTCAAAATAAGAAATACCTAATTCCAGTATTGCAAAATTTGACAACAACATTTTTTATCACCCTTACTCTTGCCAGTATTAATTGCACAAATAAATCTGCTTTTTTATTTTTTTGGATGCGTTCGTGGCTCGTTGCGGGTTTGATTTCAAACTTGTTTTCATTATTTATATTTTCTAATAAAAAGTAAATATTCACAGTTTTAATCCTGCAAGGTTTTAGAAACCTTGCAGGATTAATTTTTTAAATCAGATACCTACAAGGTTTGAGAAACCTTACAGGAAAACGCAAGGAATATCGAAAAATAATTTGGCTTCTCTTATTTCTCCAAAAATCGAGGGAAAGACAATACGGTTTATTAAACTCTATAAAAAATTATAGAGTTTGATTTATTGCACATTAATATTTGTAAAAAAAATAGTTTTATATTAGCTAAAACATTTCTACCTTAATATAATGAAACAACAATACAATCTTTTACTTGCAGACGACGACGAAGATGATTGTGACTTCTTTAAAGAAGCTCTCGACGAATTACTTCTTCCTACATCGCTTGTAACGGTAAATGACGGGGTACAACTTATGGATTTTTTATCTGAAAGTGGTGCGGAAAATTTACCCGATATTTTGTTTCTTGACCTAAATATGCCCCGAAAAAATGGTCTGGAATGTTTAACGGAAATAAAACAGCTGGAAGAATATAGAAATCTTCCGGTCATTATTTTTTCTACTTCCTTAGACAGAGATATTGTAGATTTAGTTTACGGAAAAGGAGCTGTTTATTATATTCAAAAACCCGGTGAATTTTCTAAATTAAAAAAAGTAATTGGAAGTGCTTTAAGCATTGCCTCCGAAAGCAATTTTAAACAACCTGCAAGAGAAAATTTCATCCTTCAACCTTAAATTTATTTGAATGGGCATTACAAATAAAGAGCTGTATTTTTTGGAAGGTGGCGCAGAAATGGGGAAACTCATACGGTCTAAAGACTGGAGTAAAACACCTTTGGGCGATCCGGCGTTTTGGCCCCAAAGTCTTTGTACAATGCTGTCTGTAGTTCTTAATAACCCTTTTGGAATGTACATTGCATGGGGAAATGAATATACTCAATTATACAATGACAGTTTTCGGCCTATTTTGGGTTTAACTAAACATCCGGAAGCTTTAGGAATTAGTTCGAAAGAAACATTTTCTGAAATTTGGGAAACCATTGGACCTATGTTTGCGGATGTAATGAAAGGAAAATCCGTTAGTATTCCTGATTTTATGGTGCCTTTAAACCGTAATGGATTTACAGAAGAATGTTATTTTGATTTTTCATATAGTCCGATCAAAAAAGAAAACGGAGAAGTTGGCGGTGTTTTGGTCACCGTAATTGAAACGACTGAAAAGAAAAAAAATTCTGAAGCCTTAAAACAAAGCAATATCCGATTTCGAAATAATATCATGCAGGCTCCTGTAGCAATGTGTGTTTTTAGAGGTGAAAATCATGTTGTTGAAATTGCAAATGAGCAAATGGTTCATTTATGGGGAACTACAAATGAAGAGGTCATTAACAAACCCATTTTTGAAGCATTACCGGAAACTAAAAACAATTATCTTGAAAGTTTACTGGATAATGTATACAAAAAGGGCGAAAAAATTACGGCTAACGAACAACTCGTTAAACTTCCCAGAAATGGAAAAATAGAAGACACCTATATCAATTTTGCCTACGAAGCGCTTACTGAACCTGACGGAAGTATTTCTGGCATTGTAGCCGTGGCAATTGAAGTAACATCTCAGGTATTATCGAGAGCAAAAGTTGAAGAGAGCGAGCATAAAGTACGAGCATTGGTAGATAATGCACCTTTTCCTATTGCAGTTTATGTGGGGAAAGAAATGCGGATTGAACTTGCAAATGAATCTATTATCAATATTTGGGGAAAAGGAAATGATGTCATCGGAAAATCTTTTAAAGAGGTATTGCCGGAACTTGATAATCAGCTTGTATTTGAGCAGATTAATGAGGTTCTTGAAACAGGAAAATCGTTTCATACTCAAAATACACCGCTTGATTTAACGGTAAATGGAAAACTTCATACTTATTATTTTAATTATAGCTTAACGCCGCTTTACGACATAAATGGTAATATTTATGGTGTAATGAATACGGGAGTTGATTTGACTGATTTAAATCTGGCAAAGAAAAAAATAGAAGAAAGTGATAAGCGTTTTCGTAATACTGTAAAACAGGCTCCGGTTGGAATTACCATTTTGCGTGGTAAAAAACTTATGGTAGAAATGGCAAATGAAGCCTATTTAAAATTAGTAGGCAAAGAAGAAAAAACCTTTGTTGGCAGACCTTTATTTGATTCGTTGCCTGAAACAGAAAAAACGGTAAGTGATTTATTAATTGGTGTATTGGAAACCGGAATTCCGTATCACGGAAATGAACTTCCCGTACCAATCAATAAATTCGGAAAACTGCAAAATCTTTATTTCGATTTTCTTTATCATCCTTTAAAAGAAGAAAATGGCGAAATATCCGGAATTATAGTAACGGTTACCGAAGTTACCGAAAAAGTTCAATCAAGAAAAATAACAGAACAAAACGAAGAACGCCTGAATATTGTTGTAGAAGCCAGCGAATTAGGAACCTGGGAATTGAATGTAAAAACAAAAGAAGCCATTTATTCTCAAAAATATCTTGAAATAGTTGGCGGTTATGACACTCATATTCAATTAACACACGAACAATTAATAAAACATATTCATCCCGATGATATGCCTGTACGAAACAAGGCACTTAAAAGCGCTTTTAGAAAAGGATATTTACAGTATGAAGCGAGAATGATTTGGCTTGACAAATCGATACATTGGATGGAAAGCAAAGGGAAAGTTTTTTATGATGAAAACAATAATCCCGAAAAATTAATAGGGACTATAAGAGACACTACTCTGGAGAAAAAAAATCAGCAGGAACTGGAGGACAGCGAAAAAAGATTCCGCAATCTGGTTATGTATTCTCCTGTACCAAAGGCAATACTGAAGGGACGCGATATGGTCATTGAAATTGCTAATGATGTTTTATTAAAAAATATTTGGCGAAAAAATGAAAGTGATGTACAGGACAAAAAAATCTTAGACATATTTCCGGAACTCAAAGAACAAAAATATGCCCATTTATTAAACGAAGTTTACACAACCGGCAAAGTACATTCTGAGTCTGAGTCGTTAATTTTTATTAATGGCAAAAACGGCGGTCATGAAATGTATATTGATTTTGAATACGCACCAATGCGTGAAAAAGACAATAGCATTTCTGGAATAAAAGTGACTATAATTGATGTTACCGAAAAAGTCCTGGCAAGAAAAAAAATAGAAGAAAGCGAAAAAAGATTCCGTTCCTTAACAGAAAGTATTCCGCAATTAATCTGGGAAACAGACGAAAACGGAAATGTTTTGTTTGCTTCCGGAAAATGGCTTGAATATACAGGCATTCATCCTAATGGAGAAGCTAAGTGGAGAACCCTGATTCATCCGGATGATTATGACGAGAATATCAAAGTCTGGACCCATAGTCTGGCAACAGGAGAAGTTTACAGATGCGATGTAAGAGTAAAAGGTAAAGATGGAAATTACAGATGGCACGCCGTTATTGGCGAGCCGGTTTTTGGCGAAGAAAATAAAATCATAAAATGGGTTGTCGCTTTTACAGACATTCAAACTGAAAAGGCTTTTACAAACGAATTAGAAAAGCAAGTTGCAGCAAGAACCGAAGAATTGGAGCGCAATAATATGGAACTGGAGAAAATGAATAAAGAGCTCCAGTCTTTTACGTATATCTCAAGTCACGATTTGCAGGAACCGCTTCGAAAAATTCAAACATTTGCTTCACAGATTATGGAAAGAGAATCTGAAAATTTATCTGATGTTGGAAAAGATAAGTTTCTGCGAATGCAAAATGCAGCCAACAGAATGCAAACGCTTATTAATGATTTACTTTCTTATTCAAGAACAAATACTCAGGAAAGAATATTCGAAAAAACAGATATTTCTGAAATTATAAATGAAGTAAAAGAAGATCTAAAAGAGGAACTGGAACTAAAAAATGCAGTTGTTGAAAATACGGAATCTTGTGAAATTAATATCATCCCATTTCAATTCAGACAATTAATATATAATTTGGTAAGCAATTCACTTAAATTTTCTAAACCGGATATTCAGCCGGTTATAAAAATAAAAAGTATAATTCATCAGGTAAAAAGCTCTGAAGACAATTTAACCAATGAAGGAAGTTATTGCCACATCAGTATTTCTGACAATGGAATTGGTTTTGACCAACAATATAACACCAAAATCTTTGAAGTTTTTCAGCGTTTACACGGAAAAGAAAAATATAACGGAACCGGGATTGGCCTGGCTATCGTAAAAAAAATTGTAGAAAATCATAACGGCTATATTACTGCCAAAGGCGAAAAGGATAAAGGTGCCACTTTTGACATCTATATTCCCTTATAATCAATAAATAAAAAAACGGAAACAACTTTTATGGAGTCGTTTCCGTTTTAATCCGGCTTCTGTGAAGTCAGGATTTGTTTCAAAAAAATAAATTATCTTGTATATACTGTAATTATACCAGTAGCTTTATCTTTAATTTTCAGTTCTTTGTTAGTAAGATTCATGATATCAGATGTTGAACTTACATTTCCTACAGTGATAGTTAAATCATTATGAGATCTTACATAAGTACCTGTAGTTTCTGTTAAAGCACAATTAGAACCGTCGTAATCACCTATAACTGCTGTGTTACTTAATCTTAACTCTAAATAATCTCTGTTACATCCACTTGCATTTTGTGGAGCATCTACCAATACTTCTTGTCCATTAACGATTGTTCCTGTTTGACTTAGGTTGAATTTACCTTGAATTGGAACAATTGTTTCTCCTTCATTATCGTCGCTACTACAAGATGTTGCGAACATACCAAAGCTTAATGCTACTACGAATAATATTTGTTTTAAATTTTTCATGATTTGATCTCGTTTTAATTATTTTTTAATTACTAAGTCAAAATTAGGTGGAAAGAAGCTGAAGTATGTTCTATAATTTTTGGCATTTCTTACATAATTTATATTTTTAGATAATTTTAACTAATATCGTTGCATAATTATCACTTATAACTCTTTTAATTAAGCTTTTGTTAATTTTTATTCAATATTGATTTTTTGGGTAAAAAATATAGTTAACCATTTCATAACCTTTAGGTTACGCTCAATTTATATATGTTTTATTAATTTGATTAAAACTATATATCATGAAATTCTTCAACCTTTCATTCCTGACTTCATTTAAAGAATGGCTTTTTTTAAGAGCAATGCAAACTACTTTCCTTCATTAATGACTAAAAAATAAAGGACAGCATATTTAAATGAATAAAATTGACCACTCACTACTAAATAAAGAACAATTTGGGACGGATTTCCTGTGGGGAGTCTCTACAGCCGCTTTCCAAATTGAAGGAGCGCATGATGCCGAAGGTAAAGGCGCTTCGATCTGGGATGTTTTTACTTCTCAAAAAGGCAAAATAAAAAATGGTCATCACGCCATTAATGCATGCGATTTTTATAATACTTATAAAGATGACATTCAGTTAGTACGACAGCTAAATATTCCAAATTTTAGATTTTCTATTAGCTGGTCGCGCATTATGCCTACAGGAGTTCATCCTGTAAATCAGGCAGGAATTGACTACTATAACAAAATCATTGATTTTTTAATTGAATGCGAAATCGAACCTTGGATTACACTTTATCATTGGGATTTACCACATGCGCTGGAATTAAAAGGCGGATGGACCAATCGGGAATGTGTTTCATGGTTTTCAGAATATACTGAGGTTTGTGCACAATATTTTGGCGACAGGGTTAAAAACTGGATGGTGATAAACGAACCTTCTGTTTTTACAGGCGCAGGATATTTTTTAGGAATTCATGCTCCGGGAAAAAAAGGAATTACCAATTACATCAAAGCGATGCATCATGTAACATTGGCAACTGTTGCGGGCGCAAAAATATTGCGAAATAAAGTTGCTGATGCAAATATTGGTACCACTTTCTCCTGTACACATATTGAACCTTTCTCTGACAAACCTGCCGATATTCAGGCCGCAAAAAGGGTCGATACTTTGCTGAACAGAACTTTTATAGAACCTATTTTAGGACTTGGATATCCACAGGAAGATTTGCCTGTACTTAAAAAACTCAATAGTTATATTGTAAAAGGCGATCTTGACAATCTTGCTTTTGATTTTGACTTCATCGGACTACAATGTTATACACGCGAAGTAGTAAGATCATCGATGCTCATTCCGTATATTGGTGCCGAACTTGTTAGTGCCGAAAAAAGAAATGTAATTACCACCGAAATGGGATGGGAAGTTTATCCTCCTGCCCTATACCATGTTTTGAAAAGATTTAACGGTTATAAAAACATCAAAAAAATCATTATAACCGAAAATGGTGCTGCTTTTCCGGATACTGTTACAAATGGAAAAGTATATGATATTAAACGTACTCATTTTATACAGGATAATTTAGAACAAATTTTAAAAGCCAAACACGAAGGTTTAAATGTCGATGGCTATTTTGTTTGGAGTCTTACCGATAATTTTGAATGGGCTGAAGGTTATAATGCAAGATTCGGATTAATTCACGTTGATTTTGATACTCAAAAAAGAACCATCAAACAATCAGGATTATGGTTTGGTGAATTTTTATCAAAACAAAACTAAGAAAATAAAATCCGGAAATTCACATCAACTTAAATAGCAATTTTATGGAAATAAACTGGTTTATTATAAGGGCAATAATTATTGGCGTTGTCTTACTGATTTATATTCTGATCAGACAAAATAAAAAAGACCGCAAAAAGATTGAAGAAGAGCTAAACTACGTTCCAAAAAAAGAAGAAGCTGAGATTAATAATGAGAAGGAGTCTTAATAGAATTTGACCTCTTCCTCTTGGGTGTATTATTTTAACACATAGAAACATAGAATTATTGAACTTAAAAAAAGGTGTTTCACTTATTTTAACAAACATAGCTATGTGTGAGAAACGAGTTTCTTTTTGATTTACTTTTTTCAAAAAAACAAAATCTATGTTTCTATGTGTTTAATTAAACTTTTGTTGCGTTATACCATACGGATTAACATCTAGATTTTTTTCAAAAACAATATAAATAAAAAGCCTTTCAGGATTTTACTCCCGAAAGGCTTTTGTCTACAAATTAACAAGGCAATATTATTTCCAACCGCCGCCTAGTTCTTTATAAACATTGACTGCAGCCGTTAATTGGTCTTTTTTAATTTCTATTAATTCCAATTTAGCTTCTAAAGCATCTCTTTGTGTCATCAATACTTCAAAATAATCTACTCTGGCTGATTTAAACAAATCGTTAGAAACATCAATTGATGTGTTTAAGGCATCAACCTGTTGTGATTTTAGATCGTAGCTTTTTCCTAAATTATCAATTTTAGAAAGCTGATTTGAAACTTCGATATAAGCGTTTAAAATCGTTTTATCATAATTGTACAACGCCTGAAGCTGTCTTGCATTGGCACTGTTAAACTCCGCCTTAATCGCATTTCTGTTAATTAATGGTGCTGCAATATCTCCCGCTAACGAATACAATAACGATTCTGGAAGCGTAAACAAATACGATGGGTTAAAAGCGTTAAAGCCAACCGCTGCAGAAATATCCAAAGACGGATAAAACTCAGCTCGGGCAACTTTTACATCCAGTTTTGCAGCAGTAAGTTGCAATTCAGCTTGTTTAACATCAGGACGATTGGCTAACAATTGAGATGGAATTCCTGATTGTACTGTTGAAGGTAACAAAGTCAGGAAATTGGTTCGGTCTCTTTTAATTTCCTGTGGATATTGACCCACTAAGAAATTAATTTTGTTTTCTGCTTCTTTTATTTTCTGGCGAATGTCAAACTCTAAACTTTTTGAAGTCAAAACCTCAGCCTGAAACTTCTGAACGGCCAATTCTGTTGCTCTCGCCGCTTGTTTTTGAACTTTTACAATTTCTAAAGCGTTCGATTGCAATTCGATATTCTGTTTTACAATATCAAGCTGGCTGTCTAAAGCCAATAATTCATAATAAGAATTTGCAATTTCACCAATCAGGCTTGTTACTACAAAGTTTTTTCCTTCAACAGTAGCCAAATATCTGGTTAACGCCGCTTTTTTAGAATTACGTAGTTTTTTCCAGATATCCACTTCCCAATTCGCGTAAGCGGCTATTTTAAAATCCCCTAGCGGATCAGGCGTTTCCTTACCCGGCATAATTTCTGTCGAAGCATCACCTGCACCCTGACTTGTATATCTACCCACTTTTTCTACACCCGCTCCGGCTCTAACACCAACAGTTGGCAATAAAAGCCCTTTTCTAACACGAACGTCGTTTTTGGCAATTTCAATTTCCTGTAAAGTCATCAGTAACTCCTGATTGTTTTTCAGGGCTAAGTCAATTAAATTTACCAGATTTTGATCTTTAAAGAAATCATGCCATGGAATAGTTGCCATATTCGTGGTGTCTTTACTATTTGCAAAAACCTCCGGAACTGGTTTACTTGGTGTTTCGGCTACCGTTTGCGGAGCTTTACAACTTGCAACAGCAAGACAAGCCCCCAACGCAACACCATATTGATATGTTTTAAATTTATACATGATTGTTGTCAATTTCTTCTGTTAATGGATTCTCTTCTTCATGTTTAACTAATTTGTGTTTTTCTGCAATTTTTGCGAAGATGTAATACAATCCGGGAATCACAAATACACCACAAATAGTTCCGATAAGCATACCTCCCGCAGCTGCAGTACCAATAGTTCTGTTACCAATTTTACCCGGACCAGATGCAAATGCAAGTGGTAATAATCCGGCGATAAAAGCAAATGAAGTCATCAAAATAGGACGGAACCTTGCTTTTGCACCTTCCATTGCAGACTCAAGAACTGTTTTTCCTGCCGCATGCCTTTGTATGGCAAACTCTACAATCAATACAGCATTTTTACCAAGTAAACCAATAAGCATTACCATGGCAACCTGTGCATAAATATTGTTTTCTAATCCTGCAACTTTTAATAAAAGGAAAGCTCCAAAAATACCCGCAGGTAAAGAAAGAATTACTGATAATGGCAAAATAAAACTTTCATATTGGGCCGCCAAAACCAGGTACACAAATCCTAAACAAATAAGGAATACCCATATTGCCTGATTACCCTGAGCTACCTCATCTGCAGAAATACCTGCCCAGTCAATATCATATCCTCTAGGTAATTTTTTGGCTGCAACATCCTGAATTACTTTAATAGCTGTACCTGAACTATAGCCCGGAGCTGCACCACCACTAATTTCTGTAGAAGTGTACATATTATGTCTCGTAATTTCCGAAAGTCCATACACTTTTTCTAATCTCATAAAGGCCGAAAAAGGAACCATTTCATCACGATCATTTTTTACATAAAGTTTTAAAATATCATCTGGCTGCGCACGATATTCCGGAGCGGCCTGAACGATTACTTTATAGTTAATACCGTATTTTATAAAACTAATTTCATAGTTACTACCCACAAGAGTTGACAAGGTATTCATTGCGTTTTCGATAGAAACTCCTTTTTGCTGAGCCAAATCATTATCGACTTTCATCATGTACTGAGGGAAACTCGCACTAAAGAAACTAAACACGTTAGATAATTCTGGACGTTTGTTCAATTCTTCTACGAAATCTTTATTAACTGCTTCCAGTTTTTTGAAATCACTAGAACCTGTTTTGTCCAGTAAACGAAGCTCAAATCCTCCCGCTGCTCCATATCCCGGAACTGCCGGCGGTTGGAAAAATTCGATATTGGCACCCGGAATATCTTTTGATTTTTCTTCCAGCTCTGTCATAATTTCCTGTACAGATTGTTTACGATCGTTCCAGTCTTCTAAATTGATCAAACAAGTTCCTGCATTAGATCCTGTACCTTCAGTTAAAATTTCATAACCTGCCAATGAAGAAACTGATTTTACTCCTTCTACCCCTTCAGCTATTTTTTGCAGTTTCTCGGCAATATTATTGGTTCTTTCTAATGATGATCCCGGAGGTGTTTGAATAATAGCATAGAACATTCCCTGATCTTCATTCGGGATAAATCCTGAAGGAACTGTACTGCTTATTAACCATGTACCGGCACAAAATCCTAAAAGCGCAATAATTGTAACGGCTCTTCTGTTTACGATTTTACCTAATACATTTTGATATTTTCCCTGAGCCAGATTAAACTTGTTGTTAAAACCATCAATAAATATATTTACAGGTGTTTTCTTTTTCGGTTTGCCGTGATTGTTTTTCAACATCATTGCACAAAGTGCCGGTGTTAAAGTCAAAGCCACAATACCCGAAAGTATAATCGCTGTTGCCATCGTGATAGAAAATTGTCTATAGAAAACCCCAACTGGACCAGACATAAATGCAACCGGAATAAATACCGCCGCCATAAGGAATGTAATCGCAATAATAGCTCCTGCGATTTCGTGCATTGCTTTTTTAGTCGCTTTAAATGGAGAAAGATGTTCTTCTTCCATCTTGGCGTGAACGGCTTCGATAACTACAATCGCATCATCGACGACGACACCAATTGCCAATACTAAAGCAAACAACGTAATTAAGTTCAATGAAATATCAAAGAAAGTCATGAATACAAAAGTTCCTACTAATGAAACGGGTACCGCAATTGCAGGAATAACAGTAGAACGCCAGTCTCCTAAGAAAAGAAAAACAACTAATCCCACCAAAATAAAAGCTTCGATTAAGGTGTGAATTACTTTTTCGATAGAGGCATCAAGGAATTTAGAAACGTCATATGATATTTCGTAATTCATTCCTTTTGGGAATTTTTGCTTGATTTTTTCCAGTTTTGCTTTTACGTCTTCAATAACCTGATTCGCATTACTTCCAAAAGACTGTTTTAATACAATCGCAGCAGAAGGTTTACCATTTAAGTTCGAATAAATATCATACATCGAACTTCCAAACTCTACTTTTGCAATATCTTTCAAACGTAAAAGTTCGCCGTTACTGGTTGATCTTACTACGATATTCTCATATTGTTCTTTTGTTGTAAAACGTCCTGAATATTTTAATACATATTCAAACGCCTGAGAACGTTTACCGGAACTTTCTCCCGTTTTACCCGGAGAAGCTTCCAAACTTTGGCTTGATAATGCTTCCATTACCTCATCGGCAGAAATCTTATAAGCCAGCATTCTGTCAGGTTTCAACCAAATACGCATTGCATATTCACGTGTTCCCAAAATATCTCCAGATCCAACACCGTTTACCCTTTTTAATTCTGAAAGTACATTGATATCAGCATAGTTGTACAAGAACTTCATATCGGTATTTTTATCCGTACTATAAAGATTCACATACATCAACATACTCGGAACCTCACGCGTAATTTTCACACCCTCTCTTACTACTAAAGGAGGTAGTTTATTGGTAACCGAAGCTACACGGTTTTGAACGTTAATGGCTGCCTGATTAGGATCTGTACCTAAATTAAATACAACCTGGATACTTGCCTCACCATCATTTCCGGCATCAGAAGTCATATATTTCATTCCCGGAACTCCATTTAGAGCTCTTTCTAAAGGAATTACAACCGATTTGATCATCAATTCTCCATTTGATCCAGGGTAATCTGCCGTAACATTTACCATTGGAGGAGAAATTGAAGGGAACTGGGTAATTGGTAAATTCATCACCGACAACACCCCTAAAAAGACTATCACAAGCGATATAACTATCGAAAGTACAGGTCTTTGAATAAATTTATTAAACATTTTTATATTTTTTAATGATTAAACCAAATTGGAATTTGAAAGTTTCAGGTTTCAGGTTCCAAGTTTCAGGTTCAGTGCGCAACTTGAAACTTGAAACCTGAAACAATTACAACAAAACTTATTACTCCGCTTTTAATCGTAAATTATTCATTACCGTTTTAGGAGAAAGGAATTCGAATTTAATCTTATCATTGTCTTTTACCTTTTGAACTCCTTCAAGCAAGATTTTATCATTTTCTCCAAGTCCGCTGCTTACAACATATAAATCCGGAATTTCACCTGTAATTGTGATTTCTTTAGAAGTTACCACGTTGTTTTTATCAACTACGAAAACGTATTTTTTATCCTGAATTTCATAAGTTGCTTTTTGTGGAATTACGATAGCGTTTTTCAACGGAACAAGCATTTGAACTTTTCCTGTTTCACCATTTCTTAACAGTTTTCCTGTATTTGGGAATCTGGCTCTAAAAGCAATATTTCCGGTTTCGTTATCAAATTCACTTTCAATAACTTCAACATTTCCTTTGTATTTAAAAACATCTCCATTTGCCAAAAGCAAACCAACATTATTTCCTGCACGATCTTTTACATCAGTTTGATATTGAAGATATTCTGGCTCAGATACATTAAAATAAGCAAACATTTGACTGTTATCTGAAAGGCTTGTCAATAATTCTCCTTCGTCAATAAGACTTCCTAATTTTAAAGGAATTCTATCGATTGTTCCGTCAAACGGCGCTCTGATTTCCGTAAATGATAAATGTAATTTTGCTAATGCAACTTCTGCTTTTGCTGATTGTAATTTTGCCTGAGCTACACTTAATTCGTTTTTAGAAACGATATTTTTATCTGCTAATAATTTAGAATTTTGCAATTCAATTTCTGTTGATTTTTGCTCTGCCTGTGCTTTAAGCAATTCTGCCTGATACATGTTTGGCATAATTTTAAACAACAGCTGACCTTTTTTAACAAACTGACCTTCATCAACATAGATGTTTTGTAAAAACCCTTTTTCCTGGGCGCGGATTTCGATGTTTCGAACAGATTTTATCTGCGAAACATACTCTTTAGTAAATGAAGTGTCAATTTTTACAGGGTTGGTAACTGTAAATTTTTCTTCTTCTTCTTTTTCTTCTTTTTTTGATGTACAACTGGTAAGGCACAACACGGCAAGCATGCCCGTTAACACGATAATTCTTTTCATTGGTATGTAATTGGAAATTAAGCGATTGAATGGGGATGCAAAAATCCCTTTAGATGTAGAAAGCATCAGTCGCCAATACGTGAATTGAATGTCGTAAGTGTGGTAAATTCTAAGAAGTAAATTCTAAAAATAAAATCCATATTTATGCATGATCACGCTTTGGTAACCGATGTATAAAATAGAATCAAATTCTTAAAACTCTCTGAGTAATGTAGATAGGATTTGACTGGCCACAAGATGAGCCGAAAATATCAAAATGATTGGAAGATTTTGCAGCGCTTTGACGAGATAATGTCAAATACCAGCTATCAAGTAAGCTGTAGTTTGTTGCAAAAAATTTATTGGAAAGACCACCTTTAAAATCGTCACCAAAATATTCTTCATCCAAATCTATATCAGCATCTTCAATTATTGAACTGCCTTGTTCGTTATTGGTGAATTTTACGCGGTGTCTTTTCTCAAGATTGTGGTGAGAATTTAGATGTGTTTCAGCATTAAGGTATTGCCCTCCGCCTAGCAGAAGGAAATTCATAAATGTTAAAAATACTACTAACTTTCTCATTTGAGTGCGAAAGTAATAAAAGATCGGAATAAAAAAAATAAAATAAGAAAGTCTTAACAAGTTATAATTTGCGAAAACGTTTTCTTTTTATTTCACTATTAATTCAACAATAAATCGAGCGATTTTGTGCGGAAATAATAGAGCAAATTAACATAAAAGTAACTTCACTAAAATATTGACAAATAAGCAAGTTCCAAAAAATGAGAATCGTAAATATTTGATTATCTATATTTTATTTCATAATTATGATACGCTTTCTAAAACAAAATTTCCATTATAGTAAATTCCTGTCCGTTTTTTTCAAAAGTTTTATAAGTATCTGTCATTCCAAATTTCCCGTAAAAATTCTTTTTATTTGTTCTGGCATTACACCAAACTTTTTTTGCTCCTCTTTCTTTTGCCAATTTCAAGATATAATGCAATAATCCTGACGCAATACCCTGTCCCTGAAATTGTTCTAAAGTTGCTAATTTCCTAAACTGCATTTCATCTCCAGAAAAAAAACAGGAAACTATTGAAACTAATTGGTCATCTGTAAAAACACCAAAATGTTCTCCTAAATCATCTTCCTTTAATTGAACAAATTCAAAAGGCTGATCTGGCCACATTACGTCATGTCTGATTTGCCAGGTTTGAGAAGCCTGTATTGCTGCAATTTTCATTTTAACTTCTTTTGTTTTCAAAATTAAGCCAATTTGCTTTTATTCTTCCTCAAAGAAAAGACAAAAACATATCTATTTAAATACCATACAAATAATTAAAAAATAAATAAGATAAATCTCTCTATTCTAATGAATAATAATTATTTTTATAGTAACTAAAAACAACAAATCCAGTTATGAAAAAATTCCTTGCAGCAGTATTATTATGTATAAGTGTAAATGGTTTTGCACAATTAATACAATTTGGACCTCAATTTTCATCCAATATTACTTCGGCGGTAACAGATGATTTTAGTTCTAAAAGTTCAGGTACAGATATAGGTTTTTCGGGATTTGCGAGAGTTAATTTATTGCTTTTTTACGGTCAGGCCGAATTTGGTTATGCAAAAAATAAATTTAGTGTTTCTCAAACCGGAATTGGCGAAACGGAATATGAATTATCAGGAACAGACGCTTCTTTAATTGCTGGTTATAAAATACTTCCGTTTGGAAAATTAGGAAATCTTCGTGTTTTTGTTGGTTATAACTGGAAACATTACTCTGATATAAAAGCCAATAATGATCTTAGCTTAATTGCTTTCGAGCAGGACAACAGCAGTATTCTTGGCGGTGTAGGCGTCGATGTATGGAGATTTACTTTAGATGCCCGTTACCTTGCAGGTCTATCAGATCTTGATGCTTCCGATAGAGAACTAAAAACAGGAATTGTGAATGTTTCGCTTGGGTTTAAATTTTTATAAAAATAAATACCACCGATTTCACAGATTTAAAGAATTATAATGGGTGAAATCGGTGGCAAAAATATTTAGCTTTAATTCGAAAATGCGTTCAGGATTTCCATTGCTTTTTCTATATCTTTTTGATTTACAAAAATATGATCGTGATAAAATGCTGCGACAACATTACAGCTAATTCCGTTTTCTGAAAGTGCTTTCGAAAATGCTGCCGTTAATCCAACAGCTTCCAATGAAGAATGAACGGTTAACGTTATCCACGCCATTAAAACTGAATATTCCAGCTTTAGAATTTCTGCTATTTCTTTTTTCAGAATTAAGGTAATCGCTTCTTTTTCTCTAAAGAACATTTCAACTTCATTTAGATTTACGTTTTCTAAATTGGCAACTTTACAAAAAACATAATCGCCGGAAATATGTTCCGGTTTCATGCTTTTTAGCAATTGCTTTAAATCTTTTTCTCCTGACATGACTATTTTTTACTAAATAATTATTTTAAGAGTTTCTCTAATTTCGGTCTTGTTTCCGGAAAATCTTTATCTAAAGTCAATGCTTTTTGATAATTGGCAATAGCATTTTTTTTATCTCCGTTTGCTTCATAAAAATCCCCGAGTGAATCAAATACGTTCGGACTTTCTGGATAATTTGTTACATTTAGTTTAAATAAATAACCTGCCAAATCACTATCCTTTTTTGAAAGAGCCTGATAACCATATACATTTACGACCTGTTCTGGGATATTTACTTTATAACCAAGATGTTTGGATACATTTTCATAATGTTTTTCAATTTTAGCAAAAACCGCTTTATTAAAATTCATTTGCTCTCCAATTGAAAGCTTTAATTGATTAAAAGCAAAAAGGAAACGAAGTGCATCATAAGTTGCAATTAAGGGAATCGAACCATGATTATCGTCTTTATAATATTTGTATTGATATTGTAAATTGCTTTTTTTATTCTGACTTAAAAAATCGTTTAAATCTAATGCAGATCGAATATGTTTTGTAATTACCGAAGTATCTTTTCGAACTTTTAGAAGATCCATATTGTTTTCCATTGTATTGGCAACTCCCAAAAACAGAGAAACATTTGCCAAATTTTTAGTTGCTAATGTTTTTGTGGTTTCTTTTAAAAACTTTTGCTTATCCCACCACATACTAGGATCGATGGCAACATAAGAATTGAATAAATTGGTATGATTGGTAAGAACATTCATAACGGTTAATCCGCCAAAAGAATGTCCAATTAGTGTTTTATAGGGCGCTGTTGGATATTTTGAATCGATATAAGGGATTAATTCTTTCTCCAAAAATTCTGTGAATTTTTCTCCTCCGCCAGATTGCTCGCTTAAATCTTTATTCACAAAAGGCAAATCGATATCAGAATGTGTTGGGGTTAAATCTCTGGTTCTGTTTGTATTTGGAATACCTACAACAATCATTTCCGGACATATTGTGTTTCCGTTTATTTCGCTTAATTCCTCTATCATTCCAACAACAGAGCTAAAATGGGCATCTCCGTCTAATAAATAAACGACCGGATATTTTTGGATAGAAAATCCTTTATATTGAACACTTCTGGGAAGATGAATCCAAATTTTTCTTTGTTCATTTAAAACTTTCGAAGAAATACTATCAATTGTTCCTATAGTAATCTGGTTTTTATTTTGAGCGTTTGAATAATTTCCAAACAATAAAACACAACATAAAAGAATCATATTGAAGTTTAAAAAACCTGAAAAATTACCTCGAAAATTAATTTGTTTCATCTTTGTTTTTGCGTTAGTAGTTAGACAATAAATATAAAACAAAAACTATAAAAATTGATTGTTGAGTCACCAATTCTGAGAAAAATAAAGCCGCAAAGAGTTTTATTTCTTTGCGGCTTTTATAAGTATTTTAATTAGAAAAACTCTTTTTATCAGTAATTACATTTTCAAATAATAACGTTCTAAATTTTCACTTTCAATTTTTTCAACACCGTTTTCCGTTTGTTTGGCAATGTTTATTACGTGTAATGCATGTGATTTATCATCGACAGTGCAATTCCAAATTGTACCATCAGACAAAATAACGGCCGAAAATAATGAATCTGATTTGTCTTTGTTGTAATAAACTAAGTTCTCTGTTTTTATTATTTTTTTTACTAAGGTTTTTTTGTCCTGCTCGTAGAACAAAATCTTGTTTTCTGATATTTCAACAAATTCATCAACTAACATATTTTGAGAGTCTTTTGTTGTTTTTACAGCCCACATTGGTTTATCTCCAGTCAGCTTCCAGATACCCAAAGCTTTTTGCATCATATTTTTTCTCAGGAGACATTTTAAAGTATCTACTTTTTTAATTGATTCCTGACCCAATTCATTTTCAGGTTTAATTTTTGATGCCACAGAAAATAGATCCAATGCATTTATAAAGTCTAATTTTTTGTAACAGGAAACAGCTAATTCGTATTTATTTTTTTGAAATTTAGCCTTTGCATCCATCTGAGCAAAGCTTTTAATTGCAAATAATAAAATAATAACAGTAAAGTATTTTTTTCTCATTTAAAAATGGCTTTATTTTTTTGCAAACATAATTGTTAAATTCGTAACTATTTTACGCTTTTACGTATTTTTTTATAAAGCACAAAGCAATAACACGCAAATAATTATATATCAACGAATTAAAACACAAAATCCTCTTTCTTAAAATAAGAAAGAGGATTTTTTATTGCTAAAACAGATGATTTATCTTACTAAAAATATATTGTTGTTTGGCGTGGCATCCATAAAAATACCTCCATCAAGTGTTATCTGCTTAATTTGTTTTTTATTTTTTAAGGTAACTGAAGTTGTTTTTTGATTGTTTTGCCAAATTGCAGGAGTTTGATGCAAAGTTTCTTTTGAATCGTCTGTGTAAATGACATTTACGTCAAATGGAATAGCAAAACCTCCCACGTTTTCTATAGCTACAATATTTTTTTCGACTTTTTTAACGGAAAGGTCTATGTAATTATTGGTAAAAAACCAGTTATTAAAAAACCAATTCAAATTTCTTCCTGAAGCGGTGTTCATCGAATTAAAATAATCCCACGGAATTGGATGTTTTCCGTTCCAGTTATCCATGTATGCGTGAAGCGATTTTTTGAACAAATCATCTCCAAGCAAATCTTTTAATGCAATATAGGAAAGAGAAGCTTTTCCGTATGAATTGTTTCCATAACCTGGACCTGAAAGTTGAGATGACATTGAAATTATCGGCTGATCTTCTTCTGTTGAAACATCATTTATGTAACCTTCTACTCTAAATTCTTTATAAAATTTATCGGCAGCTTCTTTACCATGTTCTGCAATTCCTATTAAATATTCAAAAGTAGTTGCCCATCCTTCATCCATAAAAGCATAACGTGTTTCATTGATTCCCATGTAAAAAGGAAAATAAGTATGTGCTACTTCGTGATCCTGAACCAATTGCGCAAAAACCGGATCATTCATCTGCGAATCATTACACATCATTGGATATTCCATATCTGCAAAACCCTGAAAAGCGGTCATTTTAGAAAACGGATACGGAATTCCCGGCCAGTTATTTGAAAACCAGTCCAGAGCATATTGATTATTTTTGATTGAATTTACAAAATCAGTTCCTTTAATATCATACGCCGCCTGAACGCTCGCACGACGATTTATTTTTTTGTCTACAACAACGCTGCTCGCATCCCATAAATAATGATCGCTTAAACCAAAACAAACATCTGAGATATGTTTTGCTTCAAATTTCCAAACATTCCATTCGTTTTGCTTTGTTACTGCGCCACTTTTCATTTCCTGTTCGTTTGCAATATGCAAAATTTCATCTGTTACGTATGATTTTTTCAAACGCGCTGCAAATTCAGGCTGTAAAACCTCATCTGGATTTAATAAATCTCCGGTTCCGTAAACTACATAGTTTTTAGGTGCTTTTACAGAATAGGTATAATCATTAAAATCATTGTAAAACTCCTGACGATCCGTGTGTGGCAATCTGTCCCATCTATTGTAATCGTCAAAAACAGTCACACGCGGGTAACTGTAAGCGGCAAAAAAAGTAGTATTATCTATTTGTCCTTCTCTTCCACTCTCTTTAGACAATGGATAATGCCAATCGATATTAATTGTTATTTTAGAATGTGGAGGCAATGGTTTTTTCATTTTTACATTTCCAACCGTTCCCCAGCTTCTGGCATCTTCTTTATAAACTTCTCCTTCAATTTTTAAAGATGTAATAGTCAATCCGTCGCTTAAAAAATCATTACTAACATCACCGCTTCTTGGCGAAGAAGGTTTATGAAGGTTGTTTACAAAACGAATTGGTAAGTTTTTTAAAGTATCGCTGCTATTGTTTGTATAGACAATAGTTTCAGTACCGCTGATAATTTTTGTGTCAGCATTTACCGTTAATGCGATATCGTATTTTCCGTGGTTTTGCCAGTAATTTTTTCCAGGTTTTCCGTCCATCGAGCGAGTCCCTTTTGCGTAAGCTTCTTTGATATTTCGCGGCATATAAAGTTCCTGCGCAAAATTATTTTGTGCCAAAAACAAAAAGACAATTAGTATAAATTTTTCCATACGTGGTTTTGGGAATTTTGTTTATTTATTAGTTGCTGTTACTATTAGTTGCGTTTTTCTGCTGAATGTTACAATTACTTAAAGATATTTTTAAGTTTAGGGTTAATTTGCCACGAAGGTACAAGGACGCAAAGATTCTTTTTTAAAGACACAAATTAAAAAAACTTTGCGTCTTCGCGACTTTGCGAGATTAAAATTTAGCTCAAAACAAAAAAAATTTGCGTCCTTGTGCCTTCGTGGCAAACAAAAAAACCGCCTAATTCAAAAGAAAAAGACGGCATCTACAATTTAATATATAACCTTTATCACTACAAAATATAATCGGTATTAATGAAGTTTGATTCCTTGCTGTTTAACAATTCCTGCAAAATTTCATTATTGTAAGCGATATCTTTTGAAGCTACAAACGTACGAATTGAGAATGAACGCAATGCATCCGGGATACTTAAGGTTCCTACGGCAGAATCTTTACGACCTGTGAAAGGGAAAGCATCCGGGCCTCTTTGGCAAGAACTGTTCAGGTTTACTCTGCACACTAAATTCACTAAAGAATCAATAAGTGGAGCCAAAGTTTTAATATCTTTTCCGAACAAACTTACTTGTTGTCCGTAATTTGATTCGGCCATATCATCCAGAGGTTCGTCAATATGTTTAAATGAGATAATTGGCACTACAGGTCCAAATTGTTCTTCGTGATAAACTCTCATTTCTTTATTTACCGGAAATAAAACTGCCGGAAAAATATAATTTTCGGTATGTTTTCCACCTTTTTCATTCAGGATTTTTGCTCCTTTAGAAGTTGCATCATCAATTAATCCCTGAATATAGGCTGGTTTATCTGTTTCAGGAAGCGGAGTCAACGAAGCGTTTTTATCCCAAGGATTTCCAAATACTAATGCGTCAACTTTTTCAGAAAAACGTCTGTTGAATTCTTCTGCAATAGATTCGTGAACGTATAATACCTTTAGAGCCGTACAACGCTGTCCGTTAAAAGATAAAGAACCTGCAATACATTCCTGAATTGCCAAATCCAAATCGGCATCCGGTAAAACGATCGCCGGGTTTTTGGCTTCTAAACCTAAAATCAAACGTAATCTGTTTTTATTAGGGTGTTGATCCTGCAAAGCAATCGCTGATTTACTGTTCCCGATTAATGCCAAAACATCAATTTTTCCTGATTTCATGATTGGAGAAGCAATTTCACGGCCTCTGCCATAAACAATATTGATTACACCTTTTGGAAAACTGCTTCTAAAAGCATGCAATAATGGCGAAATACATAAAACACCATGTTTTGCCGGTTTAAAAATTACAGTATTTCCCATAATCAAAGCCGGAATCAATAACGAAAAAGTTTCGTTAAGCGGGTAATTGTAAGGTCCAAGGCATAAAACAACACCCAAAGGTCCGCGACGAATCATGGCATTTACACCTTGTACTTTTTCAAAATGAGAACTACGTCCGTTTAGTTCTTTATAACTATCAATCGTATCCTGAATATATTCTACCGTTCTGTCAAATTCTTTTTGCGAATCGCCAAGATTTTTTCCAATTTCCCACATCAAAAGTTTCACCACTTCTTCGCGGGTATCCTTCATTTGTCTTACGAAATTCTCCATGCATTTAATTCGGTCTGCCACTTTCATCGTTGGCCATAAGCCCTGACCTTTATGGTATGCACCATTGGCAGCCTCCACAACTTCTGCCGCTTCTTTTTCTCCCATAAACGGGATTGATCCTAATAATGTTGGCGAGTATTTTTCTGTAGAAGAAATCGTCGAAAAAACAGGAGTTGTTTGTCCTGTCCATTGTTTCAATTCTCCATTTACAAGATAAGTGTCTTGATTTATTAGTGTTTTAATCTGATATTCTTCGGGTATAAAACTCATAATCTGGTAATTTTTATAGTTTGGTTATTAATAGCAATTTCAAAAGAAAAAAGAGGCCTTTTATGCCTCTTCTTCACTTTTATGGGTTTATAGTTTCGCCTTCCCAATCCAGGATTCCGCCAAGCAGGTTATAGGCATTTTGTATACCTAACTCATTCATTACCTGACATGCTTTGGCACTTCTTGCCCCAGAACGGCAATACACATAATAATTTTTATTTTTGTCAAGTTCTTCGATTTCATAAATAAATCCCTGACCTTTATTGATATCAATATTTACGGCATTTTCGATATAACCGTCATTAAATTCGTCTTCAGTTCTTACGTCCAGTATAACTGCATTCTCGTCAGCAGCAAGCTGATTAACCCAATCTTCTTGTGATAAATTCATAATATGTGTTTTTTGTAAAATTACGACGTTTCTATTAATTAAAAACGTACCAAATGCGATTTCGATTATTATTCTCAGAAAACGTTTTAGAGAAAGTATAATAATCAGTGAAATACAAATTTACTTACTATTTTTAAAAATATAGTCTATAAAATCGATGGAAAATAGGTTTTTTGCATTTACCTAAAATACATCTTAAAAATAGTTTTCTGACAATTAATAACGTTTCAATCTGCTATCTTTGTATAATATTATGTTCTTTAATCTTAATTTGATAAAAAAAGTTCACCACGACCCGAGCGATAGCGAACAGGCGAAGCAATTGCTCTATTTTTCACGAATAAATTAGTGATGAAGTTTTTTTGCCACAGATTAAAAAATTAAAATGATTAAAATTGTTCGCCACGAATCGCACTAATTTTCACTTATTAATTCGTGAATTCGTGGCAAAAAAACAAACCAGATACATGCAAAATTCATTACAAAACATATTTCCCAATTTCTCCAGCGAACTTATTTCTACTATTGAAGAAAATGGAAGCGCACAGGATTTTGAAGCAGGAACCATTTTAATGCGTACCGGACAATACATTAAAAACACAGTTTTGATTACCAAAGGAAAAATCAAAATTTATCGGGAAGGTGAAGATGGAGGAGAATTTTTAATGTATTATTTACAACCGGGACAAGCGTGTGCAATTTCTATGATTTGCACTGCCAAAAGCGAAAAAAGTCAGATTATGGCAAAAGTTGTCGAAGATGTTTCGGTCATGATGATTCCGCTGCAAATGATGGACAAATGGATGATGGAACACAGAACATGGTATGAATTTGTAATTGAAACTTATCGAAGCCGTTTTGAAGAAGTCTTAGAAGTTGTTGATAATATTGCTTTCCGTTCTATGGACGAGCGTTTAGAATTTTATCTAAAAAGACATTCTGATGCCTGTGGCTGTTCTGAAGTAAAATTATCGCATCAGGAAATCGCAACCGAATTAAATACTTCACGCGAAGTCGTATCCAGATTACTCAAAAAAATGGAACAACGAGGTCTGGTCAAACTTAACCGCAACCAAATTGAATTATTAAACACGAATTTCACGAATTAACACTAAGTTTTTTTTCTAACCATTAAGAGATTAAGGAAAATTAAGACTAACTGCTTAATTTTCTTTATTGAAGATTAAGATAAAAGAAGTACAGCTTAATTATCTTAATATCTTAATGGTAAAAAAATATTTTTATCCAGAGATTTACTTGTGTGATAAATGTTACTGTACATTTCTAATTAACGAAGCACCTTTGCATAAAAACAAATGCAATGGAATATTTAGGCTATTTTGCTTCAATCATTATCGGGATTTCGCTTGGCTTAATTGGTGGTGGCGGATCTATATTAACTATTCCGATTTTGGTTTATTTGTTTAAAGTAAATCCCGAGCAAGCCACTTCTTATTCTTTATTTATTGTTGGATTAACCGCAATGTTTGGGAGTTACAGCCATTACAAAATGGGAAACCTCAAACTAAAATCGGCTTTGTATTTTGCGATTCCTTCTGTGATTTCTATTCTGATTATTCGTGAAGTTATTTTTCCGCAGATTGCTTCTACCCTTTTTTCAATTGCTTCTTATTCTGTTTCCAAAGATTTTCTGATTATGATCATCTTTTCGGTATTGATGATTACGGCAGCAATTTCTATGATTCGAAAAAACCAACCCGAAATAAAAGGCGCAGAAACGAATTACTTTCAACTTAGTTTTATAGGTTTTATTGTTGGAATCATAACCGGGTTTCTGGGTGCCGGCGGAGGATTTTTGATTATTCCTGCCCTTCTCTTCTTCGCGAAATTACCCATGAAACAGGCCGTTGGAACTTCATTATTAATTATTTCAATCAATTCTTCGATAGGCTTCGCAGGAGATTTATACATCGGAACCCCCATAAATTATCCTTTTTTATTAGGTGTTTCGGCAATGGCACTTATCGGAATGTTATTAGGAAGTCAGCTTTCTAAAAAAATCGACGGAACAAAACTGAAACCTATTTTTGGCTGGTTTGTTCTCGTTATGGGATTTTATATTATCACAAAAGAGGTTTTATTTTAGTTCACTTGTAGAGTAATCTTTGTCAAAGTTTTAAATTTTGACAAAGATGAAACTAAAAAAATCCGTTTATTTCAGGGAATAAGCGGATTTGTATTTTTTGGGCGTTTCCTTCGGCCGGGCTATTTGCTATATCTTTTTTTTGGCAGAAAAAGCCAAAAAAAAAGATACCGCTCCTATCCCTAACGCAGACTTGTGTAAATTGAGGTTTCAACATTTCATAATTTTAAACAATTGTAAGTTTGTCTTTTGGAAACTTAAGTAAAACATGATATAAATATACTTTGTGATTTTCTCTCATGTGACAAGTTTTAAAAATTTTTTGATTTGTATATTTTAGATCATTTAAAACTTCTTCACTTTCTCCTATGAGTTGATAATTATAAACAAGATCAATGTTGAGAAAGTTTTTATAATTAACTGTAAATTCGAAAAACTTACCATCATCAACATTACAATAGACAAGAACAAACTTTACTAATAGACCTTTATTGTCATAATTTTTTTCAAGCTTATTTATGTGACTAGTTATATATTTTTTATCAATGTAACTTAAATTTAGTGCTTCTATATAATATTCATTAAGCTTTTTGTCTCCAATAATTCCATCTAATGAGCCTGCTTTTTTTCCAGTGGACGAATTTCCTATTTGTGATTGATCTGATGTTTTATAATGTTTAGATAAGATATCCAAGACTTGTTTTGTTCTAGCATTTTCATCTTGACTATCATTAAAAATTTTATTATCCTGCATTTTTCCACATGCAAAAAGAATATCTTCTAAAACTTTCTTTTCTCTTGCTTTCTTAACTTCATTAGGGATATTTTTTATTACACTCGGAAATATTAGTTTAAATCTATTTTTTATATTCGTTAATAAAATATTATTGTAGCTTATCAAATATGAACAAATCTCTCTTTGAATATTATTTGTTTTAGATTCTAACCTAAAATTTTCAAGAAAATTATTTGATTTAATGATTTTCTTGAAAACAGCATCTAAAATCATTTTTCCCTTAATTTTAGAACTATCTGCAATTATTTTTTCAATTGAAGAGAATGACTCGTAACACCATTTTACTAGAACATTTTCAAAAAAATAATCAAATGCCTGTAAATCAAAGTCATCTAAAAAATCTTTATAATTCAATTCTGTAAAATAGTGAAATTCACTAAATTTATCTTGTGCAAAATATTCTTCTTTTGATATTTCACTACTTTCAAAATCAGTAAAAGCATAACTAATTTCAGACCCAAAACTATAAATATTATATCTTGAATCATTAATATTAGCTTCATATTCAGCTTTCGTAGTTTCTTGTGTTCCTAAATTCTCAACACAAGTAAATTTTCTTATTATTTGCGTTTTTTCGTGATTTACTTCTCCACTAATATATTCCTCTATTTCATCTCCTGTCTTACCATATTTTCTAACAATTTCATCTAAATCATAATCGTTTTCAATAATTAGTTTTTTATGTTTTACTTTTTTCAATAAATTCATTATACCAATATTTACGCTATAATTATTAATTATTTAATTCGTGCAATTCGTGGCGAATAAAAAACAATCTAATGCTCCCCATACCCAATATCATCCATCTTCCCACTAAAAACGCGATATTGAATAATAAAATAAATAATCACCAAAAACAAAGCGATAAAAAACCAGCTTAATCCTGCATTTAAACCGTATTCTCCGGCTGCAGTATTATAAATCGTAAGAGATGGATTTACTTTATTTGTTGAAGGCAAAACATTTGGGAAAATTGAAACAGCTGTTGAAGCAAATCCGCCGACAAGAAATAAAGACGAGAATATAAATCCGTGGCCATCTTTTTTGAAGGAACGTACTTTGAATAATCCTAAAATACCAACAAAAGCCATTACAGGGAAAAACCAAAGAATTGGTGTTTCAATAAAATTATGAAACGGTTCAGGCTCGATAAAATGCCAGATTTGCAGCGAAATGCAAACCAAAACCAATAAACCAATATTCAGTTTGAAAACCATATTTTTAAGTTGCGGATTCAAGTCTGAATTGGTTTTAAAAATAATCCAGTTGGCACCGTGAATCATTAAAGCGACAACGCTTACGATTCCCAGAAAAAGTGTAAACCAATCTATAATTCCCAGCTCATTTGCCTGCGGACTAAAAGTTGGATTCCATAAAGGCAAAAAGAAAAAATGGGGTTCCTGTGTTGAAACTCCGTTTTGCACCATTCCCAGATTGACGCCGCGAACGATATTTCCTAAAGCAATTCCGAAGAACAGTGCTAAAAGCAAACTCGCAATTCCGAAGGCTTTATCCCAAATTGCTTCCCACATTGGGTGATGCACCTGTCCGCGCATTTCTAATCCTATGGCACGAAAAATTAAAAGCCATAAAATCATGATCAAAGGCAAATAAAATCCGCTGAAAGAAGAAGCATATAAAGTTGGGAAAGCAAAAAATAAAACTCCCCCGGCAGCGATCAACCAAACTTCATTGGCATCCCAAAACGGACCAATGGAATTTGTGATTGCTTTTTTATCTTTTTCTGTTTTAGCAAAAAATAAATGTATTATTCCTGCTCCAAAATCATAACCGTCCAGTACAATGTAAACGGCCAGAATTCCCATTAAAACTACGTACCAAAAAAATTCCATACTTATATTTTTTCTGTTGAAAGTTCCACATGATGCGGACCTTTATTGATAATTTTTCCAATTAAAAGCAAAAACAGCATACCGAGTAAAAGATACAAACCGATAAAGCCTAATAAGGTAAATAAAGTATTTCCTGATGAAACGGTTGGCGATGCACCTTCTGCAGTTCGCAGCAAATTATAAACAAGCCAGGGCTGTCTTCCTAATTCTGCTGTGTACCAACCTGTTGTATTGGCGATATACGGAAACGGCATCATAAACATGAGTGACCATAAAATCCATTTAGTTTGGTATAATTTTCCTCTAACTAATTGAAAAAGTGCTAAAACCATTAATCCAATAAAAATAGTTCCGAGCCCAACCATAATATGATATGCATAATACAATCCTGAAATATTTGTTGGATGTAAATCTTCTTCAAACTGGTCTAAACCTTTGATTTCCTGATCCCAGTTTCCGTAAGTCAGGAAACTCAAAATATTTGGAACTGCGATTTTATTGTCTAGTTTTTTGTCTTTTACATCGGGCTGACCAATTAAAACAATTTCTGAACCTTTTTTCTCGGTATGAAAAATTCCTTCCATCGCGGCAAAAGTTACGGGTTGGTATTTCACAACGTTTTTAGCCAGTAAATCTCCCGTTGGAACAGCGACAATAACACTAGAAATCAATCCGAAAATTACTCCTGTTTTAAGAAATAATCTTCCAAAAGAAACGTTCTTCTGACTCAAAATATAAAAAGCACCAATTCCGGCTACGACAAATGAGCTCGTTACCAAAGAAGCCGCCTGATTGTGTAAATATGAAGGCCACAACCACGGATTGAGAAACAAGGCTTTGAAATTCGTAAGGACAAATTTCCCGTTTTCAAGGATTTCATAACCAACCGGATTCTGCATCCACGAATGTGTGGCAATAATCAGATAACCGCTCGCCCAGGAACCAATCATAATTAATAACCCGGTGACAAAATGCCATTTATGTCCGAGAAGTTTTTCTCCAAATAAAAATATTCCAAGAAATGAGGATTCTAAAAAGAAGGAAAACATGCCTTCCATCGCCAAAGTCTGACCAATAATTCCGCCTGTTAATTCAGAGAATTTAGCCCAATTGGTTCCAAACTGAAACTCCATCGGAATTCCGGTCACAACGCCCATTGCAAAATTCAGGGCGAAAATTTTCATCCAGAAATGCGTGGCATGATTGTATTGTTCGTTTTTGGTTTTGAGGTATTTCCATTTAAAATAAACAATGATCAGCGAAAGACCCATTGTAAGTTGCGGAAAAAGATAGTGAAAGGTAATGGTGAAGGCAAATTGCATTCGGTCATAAAAAAGCATTTCTTCCATGAGTGGTATTTGTTTATGAAGTCCCACAAATTTACCCATTAAAACCCGAAATTCCTGCCTTAAAAAAAACTTTATACCCTGATATTTGTTAAACTTTTCAACAAAACATAGCCCGCAGTTTCAACCGCGGGAACTCATGCAAAATCATCATACGTTTCCCACGGTTGAAACCGCGGGCTATGTTTAATCATTTTTTCAAAATTCCTTTTGCTACGCTTTCATTTATTAAACTTTCAGCGTAATTCCATACAATTTCGGAACCATCTTTTATCACACTCTTTTTTTCGTAAACCTTATCGTATTTTACATCAAACTCTTTCCAGGTTCCTCCGTTGTTTGAGGTGTTTTGCAATAATGGTTCTAATCTGTCCATTGCTTTTGCAAATTTGGCCTCATTGGTTTCACCAGCTTCAAATTCTTCCCAAACTGCAATTAATTCTTCAGCTTGTTTTTTGGGCAATAAACCAAAAATGCGATTTGCCGCCAATCGTTCCTCATCTGTATTACAATGATTTTTTTCAGAATCGTATATAAAAACATCACCGGAATCAATTTCGACAATATCATGAATCAAAACCATTTTTACTACTTTCAAAACATCAATTGGTTCATTTGAATGTTCAGCCAGAACAATCGTCATTAATGCCAAATGCCAACTGTGTTCTGCATCATTTTCATTTCGGTCGCTATTGAACAATTTCGTTTTTCGCTGAATATATTTTACTTTATCAATTTCTTTTATAAAAGCAATTTGATTCAATAAATCTTCTGTCTTCATAATGATTTTGTTAGGCTGTAAAATTACGTAGATTTTTTTTCTACTATATAAATGATGTTAAGTTCAATTATGTAGAATTATTACTTAATTTACTTCTATGATAAAATCCTCAAATTTTTACACAAAAATCAAATTTGTGTAACATTAGTCACTCATTTTAAGTAAAAACTAAGTTACCTTTGTATTCCCTTATTTTTACAACACATATCATGAAAATAGAACAAATCTACACCGGATGTTTAGCACAAGGTGCATATTATATTACCTCAAACGGAGAAGCAGCTATTATCGACCCACTTAGAGAAATCCAGCCTTATTTGGATCGTTTAGAGCGCGATCAGGTAAAATTGAAATATATTTTTGAAACGCATTTTCACGCTGATTTCGTTTCAGGTCATATCGATCTAAGCAAAGAAACTCAGGCACCAATTGTTTACGGGCCAAATGCGGCTTGCGAATTTGACTGCATTTCTGCAAAAGACGGACAGGAATTCAAACTTGGAAATGTGACGATTAAAGCGTTGCATACTCCCGGGCATACTATGGAAAGCACCACATATTTATTGATAGATGAAAACGGAAAAGATCACGCTATTTTCTCTGGAGACACTTTATTTATTGGTGATGTTGGCCGTCCCGATTTGGCTCAAAAAGCTGCTGGAATGACTCAGGATGAATTAGCCGGGATTTTATTTCATTCACTTAGAGATAAAATTATGACGCTGGCAGATGACGTAATCGTTTATCCTGCGCATGGTGCCGGAAGCGCTTGTGGAAAAAATATGAGTAAAGAAACGGTTTCGACAATTGGAAATCAAAAAGCGACAAATTATGCTTTGCGTGCCAATATGACCGAAGCAGAATTTATTAAAGAAGTTACAGACGGATTATTACCTCCGCCAGCCTATTTCAGTATGAACGTGGCCATGAACAAAGGCGGTTACGAAAGCTTTGAAACAGTTTTGCATAACGGGATGAAAGCCATTAAAGCAACAGAATTTGAAGCTGTTGCCGAAGAAACCGGAGCATTGATTTTAGATACCCGAAAAAGTGCTGATTTCTACAAAGGATTTATTCCGCAATCTATTAATATAGGAATCAATGGTGATTTTGCACCGTGGGTTGGAACTTTAGTTGCTGATGTAAAACAACCTATTATATTAGTTACCGAAAATGGTCTTGAAGAAGAAACCGTAACACGTTTAAGCCGTGTAGGTTTTGATACAATTATTGGACATCTTGAAGGTGGTTTTGAGGCTTGGCAAAAAGCAGGTTTTGAAGTGGATACGGTGAACCGAATTTCGGCTGAGCAATTTGCTGATAAATTCAATATTAAAGAAGATAAAATTATTGATGTTCGTAAAGAAACTGAATACGAAGCGGAACACATAGAAGATGCTTACAGTAAACCACTTGCTTACATAAATGACTGGGTAAAAGACATTAACCCAAATGAGCATTTTTATTTGCATTGCGCAGGAGGATATCGCAGTATGATTGCGGCTTCGATTTTGCAAGCTCGCGGTTTCAGAAATTTTACCGAAATTGACGGAGGTTTTGGAGCCATTGCAAAAACAAATATTCCAAAATCTGATTTTGTTTGTCAGAGCAAGGTGTTGAAAGCATAATTTTTATTTACCATTAAGATATTAAGTTTATTAAGTTACTGTATCTTAAAAGTATTGAACATAAATTTTACCATTAAGATATTAAGAAAATTAAGCTAGTAATACTTAATTTTCTTTATCAAGTTTCATTAAGCTGCCAAATCTTAATTCCCTTAATATCTTAATGGTAAAAAATAAAAATCTAATTTTTAAAATAAACTATGAACCTACTAGAAATTTTAAGAGAACCTTGGCCTTGGTATGTTGCAGGTCCGTTGATTGGGTTGACTGTCCCAATTTTGTTGATTATTGGCAATAAGTCGTTTGGAATTAGTTCTTCATTACGCCATATTTGTGCAGCTTGCATTCCGGCGAATATTTCCTTTTTTAAATACGACTGGAAAAAAGAAAGCTGGAATTTATTTTTCGTTTTCGGAATTTTTCTTGGTGGAATCATAGCAGCTTATTTTCTATCAAATCCAAATCAGGTTGAAATTACACCACAGCTCTCCCAACAATTAGCATCTTATGGAATCACAGATCATTCTGGTTTATTGCCAAAAGAACTTTTTTCCTGGGAAAGTTTATTTACACTTCGTGGCTTTATCATGATTGTCGTTGGTGGATTTTTAGTTGGTTTTGGAACGCGTTATGCGGGCGGCTGTACGAGCGGTCATGCGATTATGGGAATTTCAAACTTGCAATGGCCTTCATTAGTAGCAACAATCTGTTTTATGATTGGCGGTTTTATTATGGCAAATTTGATTTTGCCTTATATTCTTGCACTTTAGGATATTCTTTCACTTTAAAATTTCAAAAATGAATAATTTAGAAAATAAAAATACAGATACAGAAGGAATCAACGGAAGTCAATTGAAAGATTCCGGATTCTCAAACCTAAAATATCTTTTGGTTGGAATCTTTTTCGGAATTGTATTCGTAAAAGCAGAAATCATTAGTTGGTTTCGTATTCAGGAAATGTTTCAATTACAATCTTTCTTTATGTATGGCGTAATTGGAAGTGCAGTTGTGGTTGGAATAATCTCTGTTCAAATAATCAAAAGATTTAATATCAAAACAATCCAGGGTGAAAAAATAGAAATTCAGCCTAAAACTTTCAGCAAAGGACAAATTTATGGCGGATTAATGTTTGGTTTTGGATGGGCAATAACCGGAGCCTGTCCTGGTCCATTATTTGCGCAAATAGGTACTGGAGTAACCGTAATTTTAGTAACTTTATTAAGTGCTATTTTAGGAACATGGTTTTATGGTTTGATAAAAGATAAACTTCCTCATTAATTTTTTTTCGATTTAAAATATCAAACCCGACAGATTCTTAAAACCTGTCGGGTTTGCCTTTTTAATAACTTTCCCTGAGTTGCTCTTTTAAATCTATTAACAGACAAATTTTAAAAATAGGTTTGGTTTCATTTTCTTTAGTTATGTTTGTTAAAAATAATACCCGCCAAAACAATCCATAAATATGAAACGTTCAGAACAGTTATCAATATTAAAAAACACTGAAAAGTGGGACGTTATTATAATAGGTGGCGGAGCTAGCGGTTTAGGGACAGCTCTTGATGCCGCAAGCAGAGGATACAAAACTATTTTGCTCGAAGCTGTAGATTTTGCAAAAGGAACTTCCAGCAGAAGTACCAAACTTGTTCATGGCGGTGTGCGCTATCTGGAACAGGGAGATATTCATTTGGTAAGAGAGGCACTAAAAGAAAGAGGTTTATTGGCAAAAAATGCAAGTCATTTAGTCAAAAACCAATCTTTTGTAATTCCAAATTATAATTGGTGGGGCGGCTGGTTTTATACTTTCGGATTGAAAATCTATGATTTATTATCAGGGCGTTTAAGTTTTGGCAGTTCAAAATATATTTCAAAGAAAAAAACAATCGAAATGCTACCCGCCGTTGAAAGGAAAGGCTTGATAAGCGGTGTTATTTATCATGACGGGCAATTTGATGATTCGCGTTTAGCCATTAATCTCGCACAAACTGCTATTGAAAAAGGAGCGTGTCTTTTAAATTATTCCAAAGTCATAAACTTATTAAAAGACGATAAAAACCAAATTATTGGTGTTTTGGCAATTGATCATGAAACAGGTGACAGATACGAAATAAAAGGAGCTGCCATCATTAATGCAACAGGCGTTTTTACAAATGCTATAATGAAACTGAATGACAAGGTTTATAAAAAATATATTGTTCCAAGTCAGGGAATTCATCTCGTATTTGACAAATCTTTTCTACCGGGTGAACACGCTTTAATGATTCCTAAAACAAGTGACGGAAGAGTTTTATTTGCAGTTCCCTGGCATAATTATATTGTTGTGGGAACTACTGATACATTAATAAAAAAACACAGTTTAGAACCTATCGCTCTGGAAAGTGAAATTGAATTTGTATTGCAGACTGCTCAGCGTTTTTTATCAAAAAAACCAACCAGAGCCGATGTTTTATCTGTTTTTGCCGGTTTACGTCCTTTGGCAGCTCCGGAGGAAGAAGGAAAAAGTACCAAAGAAGTTTCCAGAAGTCATAAAATTATTGTTTCAGAAACAGGCTTGATTACAATTACCGGAGGAAAATGGACTACTTACAGAAAAATTTCTGAGGACATTATAAACAAAGCAATCAAAACAGGTAAACTTCCTAAAAAAGATTGTAATACGGAGTTTCTTCCTATTCATGGAAATAAAGCTACTTCTGCCTTAGATAGAGAAAATCATTTATATATCTACGGTTCGGATATCCCAAAAATAATTGAATTACAACAAAACGAACCCGAATTAAAAGAGAAATTACATCACGATCACGAATTTACAATGGCAGAAGTTGTTTGGGCTATTCGACATGAAATGGCCAGAACTGTTGATGATATTTTAGCAAGACGTGTTCGCTTACTATTCTTAGATGCCAGAGCCGCAATTGAATCATCTGAAAAAGTAGCGAGAATACTTGCCAAAGAAATAGGACATAATGAAGTCTGGATCAACAAAGAAATTTTAAACTTTAAAGAAATTTCTAAAGGTTTTTTACTGCCTGAATTTCAACAAGCCTTTCTTAATAAGGGCAAAAAACCTGCTTAGTACGCTCCTATCCCAAATCAATTTCAGAATAAAATTATAGGAAACCATTTTATTATCAGTCAAATAACATCTTAATCAAAATTTTGCATTACTTTTATACTAATTCTATAGACTTTATGAAGTTATAATAGTTGTTAATTTGAATTAACAAAAAATTAACACAACACTTGTATATACAACTATTAAAAGTTATACATTTGTATATACAAATTATACACTTACGACTATGACAATTGAAGAGGTTATTAAAAGTACAGTTAAGATGGATAATGCGAAAAAAGTTATTCTGAATATCATGTACACGCAAAACGTGATTCAGGATCATTTCAGCGAGTTGATGAAACCGTATGATTTATCCGGAGAACAATATAATGTGCTACGTATATTAAGAGGGCAAAAAGGTAATCCTGCTAATATGTGTGTGATCCAGGAACGAATGCTTGCTAAAACCAGCAACACTACTAGATTGGTTGACAAACTGTTGCTAAAAGATTATGTTACAAGAAATGTTTGCCCTGGCAATAGAAGAAAGATAGAAGTATCAATCACTCAAAAAGGATTGGATGTTTTAAAAGAATTAGATCCGAAAGTAGATGAACACGAGCGTTCATTTGCCAGAAATATAAGCCCGGAAGAATTAGAATTATTAAATCGATTATTAGAAAAATACCGAACCCAACAAAATTAATATTATGAGTACATTATTAGAAAATTTGAACTGGAGATATGCAACAAAAAAGTTTGATGCAACAAAAAAAATCTCAGATGCAGATTTAAATACTTTAAAAGAAGCTGTTAGATTAGCTGCTTCTTCATACGGATTACAACCATACAAAGTTATTATCGTAGAAAATCCTGAATTAAGAGAGCAATTAAAAGCTGCTGCTTACGGACAAACTCAAATTACAGATGCATCTCAATTATTCATTTTTGCAAATGACTTAAATGCAGGACCAGAATCTGTAGCAGCTTATATTAAAAACATAAGTGAAACAAGAGGTCTTCCTACTGAAGCTTTAGGCGGATTTGCGGATATGATGAATGGTGTGATCTCAAACTTATCACAAGAGGCTAAAAATATCTGGACAGCCAAACAAACTTATATCGCTTTAGGAACTTTATTAGCTGCTGCTGCGGAATTAAAAATCGACGCAACTCCAATGGAAGGTTTCAATGCAGCTGCATTTAACGAAATTTTAGGTTTCGATAAATTAGGCTTAAACGCTTCAGTTATTGCAACTGTAGGTTACAGACATGATGAGGACGACGCTCAGCATTACAAAAAAGTTAGAAAATCTCACGAAGAATTATTTATCACTATATAATTATTATTAATCCAAAATCAATTTTAACAAAATGAAAAATTTAAAAACAATTGCAATAGCATTATTCGTAGCAGCGGCTAGTATTTCAGTAAATGCTCAAACTAAAAAAATTGACGTTAAAGCATCTACTATCAAATGGGTAGGTAAAAAAGTAACTGGAGAGCACTCTGGAACTGTAAACTTTAAAGACGGAGCTTTAGTTTTCAAAGGGAAAAAATTAACTGGTGGTAGTTTTACTGTTGATATGACTTCTTTAACTGCAACTGATTTAACTGGAGAATACCAAGGAAAATTGAATGGTCACTTAAAAGCTGACGATTTCTTTGGAACTGACAAATTTCCAACTGCAAAATTAGTTTTCAAAACTATCGGAGCTAAAGCAACTGACGTTTATACTGTAACTGCTGATTTAACTATCAAAGGAATCACTAAACCTGTAACTTTTGACATCACTGTAGCTGGAAACACTGCTACAACTGCATTTAAAGTTGACAGAACTAAATATGATATCAAATACAACTCTGGTAACTTCTTCGAAAACTTAGGAGACAAAACTATCAATGACGATTTCGAATTAACTGTAGCTTTAAAATTCTAATATTTTAGACTTACTGATTCAAAATTTAGAAAACCCCAAAAGTTTAGGCTTTTGGGGTTTCTTTTTTATACTTTTCACAATAATAACGTTCTTAACACTTAAATAACCCTTTCATAACAACCCACAATGTTTTGATTAACATACGGCTTTTAATTTTGGAGTACTTAAAAAATCAAAAACTAGAAATCCAAATTATAGTTATGAAAACAAAAATCAGCATTGCAATTCTAAGCATTCTAAGCAGTTTTTTTCTACAGGCACAACAACAAAGAGGAATTGTTGGCACCACAAACTGGATGAACAACTGGACTAATTTTAAACCTGCCAACACAGAATATAGCGAAGCTAGCAATATTATTGCAGGAACGATTGACAAAGACACCAAATTATACAAACGAAACACTTATCAATTGGTTGGTACTGTTTATGTAACCAACAATGCTGTTTTAACTATCGAACCGGGAACTGTAATTCGCGGAGATGACAAAAGCTGCGGAACATTAGTAATAACAAATGGCTGCAAAATAATGGCTGAAGGTTTAGAAACAGACCCTATCATTTTTACATCAAACAAGGATGTTTTGGACAGAAAACCAGGTGACTGGGGTGGAATTGTTATTATGGGAAAAGCTCCAATAAATAGCCTTGGAGGATTGCACACTTTACCTTTTGATCTTGATCCTTTGTTAAATCATTATGGTGGTCAGGATGCCGAAGACAATTCCGGAATTTTAAAATATGTGAGAATCGAATATTCAGGAAGAAAATTAAGTGCTTTGAAAGAACTCAATGGGCTTTCATTAGCCGCAGTTGGAAAAAAGACAGTTTTAAGTAACATCCAAATTAGTTTTTCAAACGATGATTCATTTGAATGTTATGGAGGAAATTTAGACATGAACAACTTAGTTTCTTACAGAACTACTGATGATGATTTTGATTTTACACAGGGAGCACAAATTAATATTAGCAACAGTATTGCTATTCGCCATCCTTTTTCATCAGATATTTCAGGTTCAAGATGTTTTGAAATTGATTCTTATGATAAAATCGAAAATACAGACATCAATAAATTGACTAAAATAAATGCCTCAAACATTACACTTATTAATCTGGAAGAAAATAATCAGGGCCTGGTTAGAGAATCTATTCATATAAAAGAAAATACATTTTTTAATCTAACAAATAGTATTGTATCCGGTTTTACCCCTTTTGTAATATTGGAAGGAAATATTGGAAATGGAGATGCCAATTTATCTAAAATCAACTTCAAAAATGTAATTGTAAACAATTGCCAGGGCGAAATTACAAGTGAATCAAGCAGTAATGACGCGGGAATTAAAAGTTATTACAGCAAACCGCAATTTGCTTTGGATTTTACTAAAATCAGAAACATTGATTTATTTACAACGCCTAATATCAAAGGAAGTCCAGATTTTAGAGTAAACCAAAATAACACTATTGCAATTGGAAACTAAGTAATTAAAACCATCTTATCTGTCGAAATTTAACAAATTTGTAGATTTAGAAAAGTTTTTTTTCAAATTTTATGTATTCTAATCCAAATTACATTTATATATTTGTGACATCAAAATAAGATATGAAAACAACAATGAACAATATTTGGTGGTGGAAGAATTTACGTCAATCGTCGTGAACAAAGCTTCCTATGGTATTGTAAACTATAAATTTAAAAGGCTTGTCATCACGACAAGCCTTTTTTTTTGGTCGAAACTCAAGTGAAATAAATTAAAATTAAAAACAACATACTTTGAAACCTTTTATACTCAACACACACTACAAACAAATTCTGGCAGACACGATTACGCCAGTAAGTATTTATTTTAAAATAAGAGATAAATTTCCTAATAGTTTATTATTGGAAAGTAGTGATTATCATGGAAATGACAACAGTTTCTCTTACATCTGCTGCAATCCGATTGCGACGATTAAAATCGAAAACGAAACAATTTCAAAAACTTTTCCTGACGGAACTACAGAAAAAATTTCAATTGATGCAACGACTAATATTCCAGAAGTAATTCAGGAATTTTCAAGTCAGTTTCAATCAGAAAAAAATGATTTTAAATTTATCAATAACGGTTTGTTTGGATACATTTCTTATGATGCCGTTCGTTATTTCGAGAAGGTTTCAATTGCTAAAAAAGACAATGCAACCTCAATTCCGGATGTATTTTACGCCGTTTATCAAAACATTATTGCAATTAATCACTTTAAAAATGAAGCTTACATTTTTTGTCATAGCGTTGATGGAAGAAACAACATTTCGGAAATTGAGCAATTACTTCAATCTAGAAATATAGCTTCATATAAATTCACCAAGGAAGGCGAAGGTTTCTCTAACTTAACAGATGAGGAATTTAAACACAATGTGGCTTTAGCCAAAAAGCATTGTTTCCGCGGAGATGTATTTCAATTGGTATTATCACGTCGTTTTACACAAGGTTTCAAAGGTGATGAATTCAATGTTTACAGAGCTTTACGCAGTATAAATCCGTCTCCTTATTTGTTCTTTTTTGATTATGGAGATTTCAAAATATTTGGGTCTTCGCCCGAGGCACAAATTATCGTAAAAAACAGAAAAGCAGAAATTCACCCAATCGCCGGAACTTTTAAAAGAACCGGAAATGACGAGCGTGATGCACTTTTAGCCAAAGAACTTTCGGAAGATAAAAAAGAAAACAGCGAACACGTAATGCTTGTTGATTTGGCCAGAAATGATTTAAGCAGAAACGGACATGATGTAAACGTTGAGAAATACAGAGAAGTTCAGTTTTTCTCGCACGTAATTCACTTAGTTTCAAAAGTTACAGGACATTTACATGAAAAAGCTACCACGATGCAGGTCGTTGCAGATACTTTTCCGGCAGGAACTTTAAGCGGTGCACCAAAACACAGAGCGATGCAATTGATTGAAGATTACGAAAAAACAAATCGTAATTTCTACGGAGGTGCAATTGGTTTTATGGATTTTAATGGAAACTTTAATCACGCCATTATGATTCGAACTTTCCTTAGTAAAAATCATCAATTGCATTGTCAGGCCGGAGCGGGAATTGTAGCAAGTTCTGACGAAGAAAGCGAAATGCAGGAGGTTTATAATAAATTAAGAGCGTTGAATACAGCGCTTGAAATGGCGGAGAAAATATAGTTTTTCAATCTAAGTTTTTATTCGCAGTGACTGGGACACAGAATGATTAATAATATGTCTCCCGAGGTTAAAACCTCGGGCAATATTTTAAAAGCAAAATAAAAAGAATGTTATATAAACATAGCCAACGGTTTCAACCGTTGGAGACAAGATTGATAAAAAACCGAAACAATTAACAAACAAACCATAAAACCATAAATAATCATGAAAAAAGCAATTTCAATTTTATTTTTAATCATTAGCATAACAGCTTGCAATTCGGAAAAAAAGGAGACTCCAATTGAAGGAACCTGGCGACTTATTTCAGCAGAAACGACAGAAAAAGATTCAACGTTCTCGACTTTCAATCCAAAAACAAAAATGATTAAAATTATAAATGATACTCATTTTGCTTTTTTTAATCATGACTTAAATAATGGAAAAGACAGCACAGCAGCAGTATTCTTTGGCGGAGGCGGAAAATACACTTTAAAAGATAGTATTTACACCGAGAATCTGGAATATTTCAATAACCGCCAATGGGAAAATGGAAAATTTGAGTTCGTAGTAAAAATCAAAAATGATACACTAACTCAAAAAGGAGTAGAAAAAGTAGAAAAATTAGGAATCGACCGTATCATTACAGAAAAGTACGTTCGAGAGAAATAAAAAAATAAAAAAGTTTCAAGTTTCAGGTTTCAGGTTTCACGTTGTTGGAACCTGAAACAAAAAAAACTTGAAACCTGAAACAAAATTAAGACATGAAAAAAATATTAGTTATAGACAATTACGATAGTTTCACTTATAATCTAGTGCATTATCTGGAAGATTTAAACTGTGAAGTTACCGTTTACAGAAACGATGAATTTGAAATTGATGAAATCGCAACTTTCGATAAAATTCTACTTTCACCAGGTCCCGGAATTCCGAATGAAGCGGGATTATTAAAAGCTGTAATCGAAAAATATGCTCCAACAAAAAGTATTCTTGGCGTTTGTTTGGGACAACAAGCAATTGGCGAAGTTTTTGGCGGAACGCTTTCAAACCTTGATAAAGTGTATCACGGTGTTGCAACGAATGTAAAAAAAGTAGTTTCAGATGAAATTTTGTTTGAAGGTTTAGGCAACGAATTCGAAGTTGGAAGATACCATTCATGGGTTGTAGACGCTAATCTGCCAGACGTTCTTGAAGCAACTTCAATTGATGAAAACGGTCAAATTATGTCATTAAGACACAAAACGTTTGACGTAAGAGGTGTTCAGTTTCATCCGGAAAGTGTTTTGACACCAAAAGGAAAATTAATTTTAGAGAATTGGATAAAAAACTAATATACAGTCACAGTTTAAAACTTTAGTCACTTAGAATCTTAGAACCTTATGGAAATAACACTTTCAGAAACCAAAGAAATCAACATTGAAGACATTCTGATTTTATACAAAGTCAACGAATGGAGTTCTGCCAATAAACCAAATGAATTATACAATGCACTTACAAATTCAGAAACCTTAATTACGGCTTGGGAAGGAAAAAAATTAGTTGGACTTGGGAATGCAATTTCTGATGGATTTTTAACGGTTTATTATCCGCATTTATTGGTGCTACCGGAGTATCAGGGAAAAGGGATTGGAAAAATGATTGTAGATAAAATGCAGGAGAAATACAGTCACTTTCACATGCAAATGCTAACCGCCGACGGAAAAGCAGTTGACTTCTATAAAAAAAACGGATTCGAAAGAGCCGGAAAAACAGAACCAATGTGGATTTATCAGGGAAATGAACATTGAAAAACAAGTAAACAGTCTCAGTTTAAAGTCTCAGTTTAAAAAACTTAGAACCTTAGTATCTTAGAATCTTAGCAACTTAAAAAAAAATGAAAACTATATTAAATAAATTAATCAATCACGAAGTGCTTTCTAAAAAAGAAGCAAAAGAGGTTTTGATTAATATTTCAAGCGGAAGTTATAATCCAAGTCAGATTTCTGCATTTTTGACCGTATTTATGATGCGAAGCATTACGATTGATGAGCTTTCGGGTTTTCGTGAAGCTTTGTTGGAATTATGTGTGCGCGTTGATTTATCAGCTTACAACACGATCGATTTATGCGGAACAGGCGGTGACGGAAAAGACACTTTCAATATCTCAACTTTAGCATCATTTATATCGGCAGGAGCCGGAATAAAAGTAGCAAAACATGGAAATTACGGAGTATCATCGATTTCAGGATCAAGCAACGTGATGGAAAAAATGGGAATTAAATTTAGTAATGATCCGTCGTTTTTAGAAAAATGTATCGACAAAGCCGGAATCTGCGTTTTGCATGCTCCCCTATTTCATCCAGCGATGAAAAATGTTGGACCAATCCGTAAAGAATTAGCTGTAAAAACGTTCTTCAATATGTTGGGACCAATGGTAAATCCGTCGTTTCCACAGAATCAATTGGTTGGTGTTTTCAATCTTGAATTAGCTAGAATGTATGCTTATTTATATCAAAATACCGATATCAATTTCACCATTTTACATTCGCTTGACGGATATGACGAAATCTCACTAACAGGACCAACCAAAACGATAACATCGCACATGGAAGGAATGTTAAAACCAGAAGATTTTGGGGTTAGACTTTTATCTCAAACCGAAATCGAAGGCGGAAAAACCATCGAAGAATCGGCAGAAATGTTCACTGACATCATTTCTGGAAAGGGAACTGAAGCACAGAATAATGTAGTTTTAGCAAATGCCGCAATGGCAATCGCAACGGTTACAAAATGTTCTCCGCTCGAAGGATTTGAATTAGCAAAAGAAAGTCTTTTCTCCGGAAAAGGATTAAAAGCGCTAAAAACGTTACAAGATTTAAGTAAATAAACAAACACAAATTTCACGAATTACCACAAATTAACTTTGCGTCTTTGTGACTTCGTGGCAAAACAACAACAATGAATATTTTAGATAAAATAATATTTGATAAACAACGAGAAGTCGTTCTAAAAAAATCGATTATTCCTGTTTCGCAATTGGAAAGTTCTGTGTTTTTTCGGAGAGAAACTATTTCTTTAAGTCAAAAATTGAGAACAAGTTCAACAGGAATTATTGCCGAACACAAACGTCGTTCGCCTTCAAAATCAGTAATCAATCATAGTTTTACGGTTGAAGAAGTTGTAAAAGGATATGAAAATGCAGGCGCTTGCGGAATTTCAGTTTTAACCGATGGAAAATATTTCGGCGGTTCTCTTGACGATTTACTTTTAGCAAGAGCGAGTGTAAATATTCCGCTTTTGCGAAAAGAATTTATTGTTGATGAATACCAAATTCTTGAAGCTAAAGCTTTTGGTGCCGATTTAATTTTACTGATTGCAGCCGTTTTAACTCGTGAAGAAATCAAATCATTATCTGAATTTGCAAAGAAATTAGGTTTAGAAGTTCTATTGGAAGTTCACAATCAGGAAGAATTAGAAAAATCGATTATGCCGAGTTTAGACATGATCGGCGTAAACAACAGAAACTTAAAAACATTCGAAGTAAGTCTTGATTTCAGCAAACAATTGGCATCGCAAATTCCAAATGATTTTGTAAAAGTATCCGAAAGTGGCATCTCATCAATCGAAGCCATCTCAGAATTAAGACCTTACGGTTACAACGGATTTTTAATTGGAGAAAACTTCATGAAAACCGATAACGCCGGACAAGCCGCAACAGAGTTTATTAAAAACTTGAGCATATAAAAAATAGCCACGAATTCACGAATTTATTTATTATCATTCGTGAATTCGTGGCGAAAAAAACTTTGTAAGCTTTGCATTTTTTAAGCGCAATCAAAATTTAAAAAAAACTTAGTGTCTTAGCGCCTTCGTGGCAAAAACAACAAAAAATGAAACTCAAAATATGCGGAATGAAATATCCAGAAAACATCCTTGAGGTAGGGGCTCTCCTACCCGATTATATGGGATTTATTTTCTGGGAGAAATCCGCGCGATACTTTAACGGAGAAATTCCGGAACTGATAGAAACGATCAAAAAAGTGGGTGTTTTTGTAAATCAGCCTCAAGAAGAAATTCTGGAAAAAGTTGCAAAATACAATTTACAAGCCGTTCAATTGCATGGACATGAATCTGTTGAATTTTTATCAGATTTAAAAAAGCAATTGCCAAAGAAAATCGAAATCATCAAAGTTTTTTCGGCAGATGAAAATTTTGATTTCGAAATTATAAAACCTTTCGAAGCTGTTTGTGATTACTTTATGTTTGACACAAAAGGAAAATTACCAGGCGGAAACGGAACCACTTTTGACTGGACGATATTAAAAAAATACAATTCGAAAAAGCCTTTCTTTTTGAGTGGCGGCATCGGAATTCAGGAATTAAAAGCCATAGAAGAAATTTCAAAAACAAATCTTCCTATTTATGCAGTCGATTTAAATAGTAAATTTGAAATCGAACCGGGGCTAAAAAACAAAAATCTATTTAGCAATTTCAAACGAAAATTTGATGTTGCCAACTTTTAAAATTTTAATAAAATGAATTTTAACGTTAACGAAAAAGGATATTACGGGGAATTTGGAGGAGCTTATATTCCTGAAATGCTGTATCCGAATGTAGAAGAATTACGCCAGAATTATTTAAAAATTACCAGCGAACTAGATTTTAAAGCAGAATTTGATCAATTGCTAAAAGATTACGTAGGACGCCCTAGTCCGCTTTATTTTGCGAAGCGTTTGTCTGAAAAATACAACACCAAAGTTTATCTAAAAAGAGAAGACTTAAATCATACCGGAGCACACAAAGTTAACAATACAATTGGGCAGATATTGGTTGCCAAACGTTTGGGTAAAAAACGTATTATTGCCGAAACCGGAGCTGGCCAGCATGGCGTTGCAACGGCAACAGTTTGTGCTTTAATGGGCTTGCAATGCATCGTGTATATGGGCGAAATTGACATTGCGCGTCAGGCACCAAACGTAGCTCGTATGAAAATGTTAGGCGCAGAAGTTCGTCCTGCACTTTCGGGTTCAAGAACGTTGAAAGATGCTACAAACGAAGCGATTCGCGACTGGATTAACAATCCGGTTGATACACATTATATTATCGGATCTGCGATTGGGCCTCATCCTTACCCAGATATGGTGACACGTTTTCAAAGTGTAATTTCCGAAGAAATAAAATGGCAGTTAAAAGAAAAAGAAGGAAGAGAAAATCCTGATTATGTTGTCGCTTGTATTGGTGGCGGAAGTAACGCTGCCGGAACTTATTACCACTTTCTGCATGAGCCGGAAGTTGGAATCATAGCAGTCGAAGCTGCCGGAAAAGGTGTCGACAGCGGTCATAGCGCGGCAACTAGTAAATTAGGAAAAGTGGGCGTTATTCACGGTTGTAAAACCCTTTTAATGCAAACTCCCGATGGACAAATTACGGAGCCTTATTCAATTTCTGCAGGGTTGGATTATCCCGGAGTTGGTCCAATGCATGCACATTTGGCACAAACGGGACGTGGAGAATTTTTCTCGGTGACCGATGATGATGCGATGAATGCAGGTTTACAATTAACTAAATTAGAAGGAATTATTCCGGCAATCGAGAGCGCGCATGCATTTGCCGTTTTAGATCAAAAGAAATTTAAACCAACAGATGTTGTAGTTATAAGTCTTTCTGGTCGAGGCGATAAAGATTTAGACAATTATATTGATTATTTTAAATTATAACAGAATAGTAATTTGGGCGTTCCCTTCGGTCGGGCTATCCGCTATATCTTTTTTATGGCAGAAAAAGCCATAAAAAAGGATATCGCTCCTATCCCTAACGCAAACAAAAAACGAGAAAAATCATAATTATGGAAAAGTTATTCTCTTACGGAACATTAAGATCAAAAGAGATTCAAAGGCAAGTTTTTAATAGAATCCTGACCGGATCAGCAGATCAGCTTTTGGATCACAAACTAAAAAGCCTTCAAATAGAAGAAGAATTTGGAATGGCAGACTATGTTGTTGTAGTGCCAAGTACAGATCCTTCAGATATTATACACGGTGTAGTTTTCGATGTTTCTAGCGCAGAGTTAGCGAAAGCTGATATATTTGAATCTAATGCTTATAAAAGAGTTCAGGTTAAATTGAAGTCTGGAACAGAAGCCTGGATTTATATAGAAAATTAATTAAAGTAGTAATGATTCTAGCAGCAGCACAAACAAAACCAACACGAGGAAATATTGACGCTAATTTATTAGATCATTATCAATTTATAGAATTGGCGGTTCAGAATGGAGCACAATTAATCGCATTTCCTGAAATGTCTATCACGGGTTATGAAAGAGAAAATGCTTTGGAATTAGCTTTCAAAAAAGACGATTCCCGATTGAATCATTTAAAAAAACTGGCTGTTGAAAACAAGATTATTATTATTGCAGGCGCGCCAGTTCAAATAGAATCTCAATTGTTTATTGGAGAATTTGTTATTTCTTCGGATAATTCAGTTGCAGTTTATACGAAACAGTTTTTGCATGAAGGCGAAGATGAATTTTTTCAATCTTCTTTTAATTATAATCCGATGATTACGATTGAGAATAAAAATATTTCGTTTGCAATTTGTGCCGATATTGATAATCCGCTTCATCCTGAAAATGCCTGTAAAAGAGAAACTGATATTTATGTAGCCAGTATTTTCTTTACTCCAAACGGTATTCCGAATGCCTATCGAGATTTGCAAAGTTATGCCCAAAAACACAAAATGAATGTTTTGATGTCTAATTTTAGCGGAGAATCATGGGGTTATCCTTCGGCAGGGCAAAGCGCTTTTTGGAATAACAAAGGAGAATTGGTTGGGCAAATGAATGATTCAGATTCTGGATTATTATTGGTAGAAAACAAAAATGACGATTGGAAAAGTCGGGTTGTTGTCAATTAACAAAGGTTCCTGCAAGGTTTACAAAACCTTGTAGGTATGCAGAATAGGAAACAAAAAACACCTACAAGGTTTTGTAAACCTTGCAGGAGAAAAAATAAATACTAAGTAATATACCTAACAGATTTTAAAAGCCTGTTAGGAGAAAAAAAATAAACGAAATGAACAGAATAACTCAAAAATTACAAGAAGATAAAAAAATACTTTCTATTTATTTTTCTGCCGGGTATCCTAACTTAAATGATACAGTTCAGATTATTCAGGATTTAGAAAAAAATGGTGTTGACTTAATCGAAATCGGTTTACCTTTTAGCGATCCTTTGGCAGATGGACCAACAATTCAGGCGAGTTCTACAACGGCGCTTCATAACGGAATGACAACTCAAATTCTTTTTGATCAGCTGAAAAATATCCGCGAAAGCGTAAAAATTCCGTTGATTATTATGGGTTATTTTAATCCGATGCTGCAATACGGAGTCGAAGCTTTTTGTAAAAAATGTGCTGAAATTGGTATCGACGGTTTAATTATTCCGGATTTACCGGTTGATGTTTATGCTGATGAATACAAAGCTATTTTTGAAAAATACGGATTAATTAATGTGTTTTTGATTACTCCACAAACTTCAGACGAACGTATTCGTTTTATAGACAGCGTTTCAAACGGATTTATTTATATGGTAAGTTCTGCAAGTGTTACAGGTTCTCAATCTGGTTTTGGAAATGTTCAGGAAGATTATTTCGAAAGAATTTCAAATATGAATTTGAAAAACCCTCAAATTATTGGTTTCGGAATTTCAAATAAGGAAACCTTTAATCAGGCAACTAAATTTGCAAAAGGTGCCATAATTGGAAGTGCTTTTATTAAACATTTAAGTGAAAGCGGTTCTGGAAAAATTAAGGAATTTGTTGGGGGAATTAGATAATTAAATTCAAAATAAAAGTTTAGTTTGTCATTCCGAGGAACGAGGAATCCCCGCAAGTAGCTCGACAAAGATTGAGTCTTTTGATTGTGGAGTTACTTGCGGGGATTCCTCGTTCCTCGGAATGACAAGATTGCGAAAATTCAAGCTGAAATATACATTTCAGCTTTTTTTATGCTCAAAAACAACTACACCGTTTTATGTTAATATTATGTTAAACAAAAATTAAACGATCGTTTAATTTAAACACTTGTTTAATTTTGTACCCGAATAGAAACAATACCATGTCACACATCGAATTAAACGATAAAAAAATTCAGATTCTGGAGGTTGCTGAAAAGCTTTTTTCTGAGAAAGGATTTGAGGGTACATCGATACGAGATATTTCCAAACATGCAAAAATTAACATTGCAATGGTATCGTATTATTTTGGCTCAAAAGAAAGGCTGCTGGAAGCTTTGATTCTTTACAAAACTTCTGATTTAAAATTACAACTCGAAAATTTATTACAAGAAAATCTCGAACCGATTGATAAAGTCAATAAATTAATCGAAATTTACATTAATAGAATAAGTTGTAACAAAGGGATTTTCAGGGTTTTACATTTTGAACTCAACTCCGAAAAACGAGAAAGAAGCATGATCGCTTTTACTGAATTAAAAAAAGGAAATTTAAAATCGGTAGAAACTATTATCGCACAAGGCCAGGCCAAAGGCGTTTTCAGAAAAGATATTATAATTCCGCTTCTTACACCGACCATAATCGGAACCTTTTTTCATTTCCACATGAATAAATCATTTTTTGTGGAATTACTGAATTTAAACACCGAGGAAATGTATAACAATTACATTAAAACCAGTCTTACTAAGCACATTCAACAAACTATAAAAGCTCTACTTGTTTATGAAAATTAATCAATTAATGCTCTTTGGTATTTTCTTCATCGGAATTTCATCAATAGAAGCACAAGAAAAAACAAGTTTAACCTTGGACGAAGCCGTTAAAATGGCTTGGGAAAAAAGTAACGAAGTTACGCTTGCCAACACTAAGGTAAACACAAAAAAGTACGAATTACAAACGGTTAAGAATAACCAATATCCTGATTTAAAAATATCCGGTCAATATCAGCGTCTTACAAAGGCTTCGATTGACATGCCAAATCAAGGTGAGAGCGCTTCTTTAGCTTCTCCGGATCGCGCAATGATAGGAATGGCAAATTTAAGCTTGCCACTTTTTGCAGGATTTAAAATTCAAAGTAATATTGATGCATACGAAAGCTTGTATCAAGCTGAAAGCGTTAATGCCATTAAAACAAAAGAGGATGTTGCTTTAACAGTAATCACTTATTATACTGCATTATACAAGGCACAAAAAACGCTGGATGTTTTAAATGAAAATCAAAAAAGCGCCAAACAACGTGTTACTGATTTTACAGAACTGGAAAAAAACGGAATTATTCCAAGAAATGATTTATTGAAAGCACAATTATTGGTTTCTAAAACACAATTATCTATTGATGAAGCTAATAATAATATCAATAACATTAATTTTTATTTAACGACAATCCTTAAATTAGATCCGTCTGTAAAAATTCAGGTTAACGAAGATGATTTCTTTAATTTAAAGACAACCAACGCACCAACATCTGATGCTTTGGCTCTTGAAAACAGAAAAGATTTAGAGGCTATTCGCTTGCAGCAAAAAGCTTCTGAAGCCAACATTAAAATAGCAAAATCCGGGTACTATCCAACTATTTCGTTACTTGGCGGTTACACTGCGTTAGATCTTAAAGATATAATTACTGTAAAATATGCGATGAATTTTGGTTTAGGTTTATCTTATGATTTATCTGGTATCCTTAAAAACAGCGCGCATGTAAAACAAGCTGAAAGCAAAGCACTTGAAGTAAAAAATACTGAAGCTATTATGACAGACCTTATTAAGGTTGAAGTTCAAAAATCTATTGAAGATTATGACTTGGCTATTAATCAAAGTGTTGTTTATGATGAAGCGCTTCAACAATCAGTTGAAAATTACAGACTTGTAAAAGATAAATTTGACAATGGTCTTGCTGATACCAACGATTTGGTTGAAGCCGATGTTGAACAATTAAGCGCTAAAATAAATACGGCGGTATCTAAAGCAACTATAATTCAAAAATATTACGAATTACTTTCAGTATCAGGACAATTATCACAATCATTCAATCTTTCTAAAATATAATCGATAGCTCTCATGGAAAAGAAAAAAACAAATACTAAATTCATCATTATACTAACCGTATTGATTTTAGTGGGCGGAACTTACGGAATAACAAAATACATGCATTCATTAGCACACGAAGAAACGGATGATGCTCAGATCGAGAAAAAAATGAATCCGATTATCCCGAGAGTTTCAGGATATATCAGCAAAGTGTATGTAAAAGATAATGATTTTGTAAAAAAAGGAGATACTTTATTTACTATCGATAAAAGAGATTACCAATTGAAGATTGATGAAGCAAATGCTGCTTTATTAGGTGCTGAAGGACAATACGAAGCTGCAAAAGCAGATATTGGAAGTGCTTACGCAAGCATCTCAGTTTCTGATGCACAAATGAGATCTGCAGGTGGTTCTATAGAAAGTGCAAAAATCAGATTGAGACAATTGACAAACGATTTCAACCGTTATAACAATTTGTATAAAACGCATACCATTACAAAACAACAATTTGAACAAGCTCAGGCTGCAAAAGACGAAGCTGAAAACCAAGTTCGAGTTTTAGAACAACAACAAAGAGCATCTTCTTACCAAAAATCTGTAATTCAGTCAAAATCTAAAGTTTCAGATAAACAAACAGAAGTTGCATCGGCAAACATCAAAAGAGCTAAAACTATGCTTGATGTTGCAAAATTAAATCTTACTTATACTGTTGTAACTGCAGCAATTGACGGTCAGGTTTCTAAAGTAGATATTCAGCCGGGACAATTGGTTCAGCCGGGGCAATCTTTATTTTATATCATTAATAATACTGAAGCCTGGGTTGTAGCTAATTTCAAAGAAACACAATTAAACAAAATGGTTGTGGGCCAAAAAGTAAGTTTAAAAGTAGATGCATATCCAAATTATGAATTCAAAGGTACTTTAACATCATTTTCTCCTGCTACAGGATCACGTTTTTCTTTATTACCTCCTGATAACGCAACAGGTAACTTCGTAAAAACAATTCAGAGATTACCGGTAAAAATTAGTTTAGACGAATCAAATGATCCGGAAAAAGTAAAATTATTACGTCCGGGAATGAATGTTGACGTAGACGTACATTTAAAATAAAATATGGCAACAGCAGTACAAGCAGACGACGATTTAGTAGAATACGGATACAGACGTGTGATCATTACGATTACTGCAGTACTTTGTGCACTGTTGGAAATTGTTGACACGACGATTGTAAACGTAGCGCTAACAGACATGCGAGGCAGCCTTGGTGCTACTTTGACAGATGTGGCTTGGGTAATTACGGCATACGCAATTGCGAATGTTATCGTAATACCGATGACGAGTTGGCTATCGCAGCAATTTGGAAGACGTAATTATTTTGTGGCTTCTATCATAATATTTACAGTCTGCTCTTTTTTGTGTGGTAACGCCAGTAATATTTGGGAATTGGTTGCTTTCAGGTTTGTACAAGGTATGGGTGGTGGAGCTTTATTGGTAACAGCCCAAACTATTATTACAGAAAGTTATCCGGTTGCAAAACGTGGTATGGCGCAGGCTATTTACGGAATGGGTGTAATTGTTGGTCCAACATTAGGACCGCCTTTGGGAGGTTATTTAGTAGATAATTATTCCTGGCCTTATATATTTTACATCAATATTCCATTAGGAATTATAGCAACTATTTTGGCTTTGACTTTTGTTAGAAGTCCGAAATATGGAGAAAAATTAAAAGCAAATCAGGTTGACTGGTGGGGAATTATATTGTTAGCTTCGTTCATTGGATCTTTACAATTTGTATTAGAACACGGGCAACAAGACGATTGGTTTAACGATTCGTTAATTGTAACCTTAAGCGTTGTAACAGTTCTTGGTTTAATCTTGTTTATATGGCGAGAACTTACTTATAAACATCCGATTGTAAATTTGAGTGTTTTAAAAGATGGAAATTTAAGAATTGGAACCGTAATGTGTTTTATTCTTGGTTTCGGATTATATGGTTCGACTTTAATTATCCCGATTTATACGCAATCTATTTTAGGATGGACAGCGACAGATGCAGGATTATTATTGATTCCGGGTTCGATTACAACCGCCATTATGATGCCATTTGTTGGAAACATGATTCAGAAAGGTGTACCTCAGGGTTATATGGTTGGAGTAGGATTTTTAGTTTTCTTCTTCTTTACCTTTATGATGCAGACAAGAATGACACCTGATACTGGTGTAGAACATATGTATTGGCCTTTAATTTTAAGAGGAATTGGTTTAGGATTACTTTTTGTACCCATTACAACGCTTTCACTTTCTACACTAAAGGGAAAACATATTGGTGAAGGAGCTGCTTTTACCGGAATGATGCGTCAATTAGGAGGATCATTTGGTATTGCGATTATTACCACTTTTATTACCCGTTTTAGCCAGGAACACAGAGTAAATTTGCTGACAAATTTAGATCCTGCAGATTATCAGGTTCAACAACGTATTTTAGGAATGCAAAGATCTTTTGAAGCTAAAGGCTATAGTGCTGACGTAGCGCTTAAAAAGGCATACCAGGCTCTAGAATTTTCAGTAATGAAACAAAGTACAGTTATGTCATACATGGATATATTTATGTACTTAGGAATCATGTTTTTATGTTGTATACCGATTATCCTTTTAATTAAAAAAGGAAAGAACAAGATTAATCCTGCTGATGCAATGCATTAATAATAATTATAATAATTGATTTATAATACGAAAACGCCGGCCTATTAATTTAGTCCGGCGTTTTTTATTTTTATAAATGATCAATATTTTTGAAGGGATTAAAATCCCTACCTACAATATGTTCCGAGTCTCCGACTCTCTACTAATTAGCAACTTGGTTCCTTATCTGCTCTCCAAAAAAAAACCTCTGAACCTTTGTCACTTTGAACCTTTGTACCTTTGTACCTTTAAAAAAAACTATCTTGTAAAAACCAAATGATCTCCTTTTGAAAGATTGGCATCAAAACCATATCCATCATAATTGAAACCCTTTAAATCTTCAATAGTTTCTGCATTGGTGTCGATAATATAACGTACCATCATTCCCCTCGCCTTTTTGGCAAAGAAGCTGATCATCTTCAATTTTCCGTCTTTATAATCTTTAAAATCGGGCGTAATTATTGGAACTTTTAGTGCCTTAACATCAACTGCCGAAAAATATTCATTACTCGCTAAATTCACGAATAATTCTCCTTTTTTTAATTCTTTATTTAAAGCCGCAGTAACTGTTGGTTTCCAAAATTCATGAAGATTTTTATATTCGCCAACGGGTAATTTTGTTCCCATTTCTAAACGGTAGGCCTGCATTAAATCAAGTGGTTTTAAGATTCCGTAAAGTCCTGATAATATTCGAAGTTTATTCTGCAAAACATCAATTTTATCTAACGGAATGGTATAAGCATCTAAACCTGTATAAACATCTCCATCAAATGTATAAACTGCCGGACGGGCATTTTCTGGAAAAAAAGGAGTTTTCCATTTTTGATTTCGTTCCCAGTTTAAATCAGATAATTTCTCTGAAATTGACATTAGTTCAGATAATTCAGCAGGTTTCTTTGGTTTTAATACTTTATGGACCTGACGTGCTTCTTTTAAAAAAGCGGGTTCTGTATATTGAGAAGTAGGTAATTCTTTTTCAAAATTTAAAGATTTAGCCGGCGATATAACAATTTTCATTTGTGCGATTTTATAAAATCAAAAATACAAATTGAAATTTTAAAAATAAGAGATAAATATTGATTTGTTCAATAGTCCTATAAGCACAATTACGCTACTATTTTTTTGCCACGAATTACACTAATTTTCACCAATTCTTTTTTTGAATTCCAATGTGATTCGTGGAAATTCGTGAAATTCGTGGCAACCTTTTTCTAATACACTAAATTCTAAACGTCAAATTGTGAATTTCTATAAAAAAGTGGCCTTTACATTATAATAGGCATTTTCTATGTTGTAAATTTGCAGACCTTTCATCTCTTCAAGAATAGAAATGTAATATTAAAAATTACTGAATTCGTGGCTATACAAACAAATTATAAAACAGCTTTACAACATAAAATCTTCGAAGTTATTTCGAAAGCATCTCAGGAACTCAACGTTGACAGTTATGTTATTGGCGGTTTTGTCAGGGATTTGCTTTTAAATCGAGGTTCTAAAAAAGACATTGATGTGGTTGCTGTTGGCAGCGGAATTGAATTGGCTTTGAAGGTTTCTGAATTGCTTCCAAAAAAACCAAAAGTTCAGGTTTTTAAAACTTATGGAACGGCAATGCTCCGATTTGAAGACACTGATATTGAATTTGTTGGCGCCCGAAAAGAATCTTATAATTTTGATAGCCGAAATCCGATTGTTGAAAACGGAACGTTGGAAGATGATCAAAATCGTCGTGATTTTACCATTAACGCTTTGGCTTTATCTTTAAACGAAAAAACTTACGGAGATCTTTCTGATCCTTTTAATGGTTTGGCTGATTTACAGAATAAAACAATCAAAACACCTTTAAACCCAGATATTACTTATTCTGATGATCCGTTGCGAATGCTTCGGGCGATTCGTTTTGCAACACAGTTAAATTTCGAAATTGAAGAAAATTCATTGAATGCGATTACGAAAAATGCAGATCGTATTAAAATTATTTCCGGTGAAAGAATTGTTGATGAATTAAACAAAATTCTATCGACGCCAAAACCGTCAATTGGATTTTTACTTTTATACAAAACCGGACTTTTAGATATTATTCTTCCTGAACTAACTGCATTAAATCAGGTTGAAGAAATTGAAGGTCATACACATAAAAACAATTTTTATCACACTTTAGAAGTTGTCGATAATATTTGCCCAAATACAGATGATGTATGGTTGCGCTGGTCGGCATTATTGCATGATATTGGGAAAGCGCCAACAAAGCGTTTCAATAAAAAACAAGGATGGACTTTTCACGGACATGAATTTTTGGGTGGAAAAATGGCTAAGAAAATCTTTGAACGCCTTCATATGCCTTTAAATCACAAAATGAAATTTGTGCAAAAAATGGTTATTATGAGTTCTCGCCCGATTGTTTTGGCGCAGGATATTGTAACAGACAGCGCAGTGCGTCGTTTGGTCTTTGATGCGGGAGAAGATGTTGAAGATTTAATGACATTGTGCGAAGCGGATATAACAACTAAAAACCCATCGAAGTTTAAAAAATACCATAAAAACTTTGAAATTGTTCGCAAGAAAATTGTTGAAGTGGAAGAACGCGATCATGTACGTAATTTTCAACCGCCAATTTCCGGTGAAGAAATTATGGAAATATTCGATTTGAAACCTTCACGCGAAATCGGAGTATTAAAAGAAGCCGTAAAAGAAGCCATTTTAGAAGGTGATATTCCAAATGAATATCAAGCGGCTTATGATTTTGTAATTAAAAGAGCAGAAAAATTAGGCTTAAAAAAAGTAGAGAAATAAGTATTTTTTAATAAAAATGAAAAAAGAAAATAAATCAGTAATCATTTGGTTACTATCGGGATGTGTTTTATTGTTTTTAATGGTTGTCGTGGGAGGAATTACCCGCTTAACAAATTCAGGTTTATCAATGACCGACTGGCATTTGGTAACCGATACTTTCCCGCCGTTGACAGATGCAAAATGGAATGAAGCTTTTGAACAATACAAGAAATTTCCAGAGTATCAAAAAATCAATATTCACAACGATTTTCAATTAGCAGATTATAAATTTATTTATTTCTGGGAATGGTTTCACCGTTTTATCGGAAGAATTATTGGGCTTGTTTTCTTTGTACCTTTTGTTTATTTCTTAATTAGAAAAAAGCTGGATCGCGAAACTATTAAAAAATGTATCGTTCTTTTGGCGATGGGTGGTTTCCAGGGCTTTTTAGGATGGTTTATGGTTCGCAGCGGATTAATTGACAATCCGGATGTTAGTCATTTTAGACTTTCATTACACCTTACTTTTGCGTTTATCACTTTTGCTTATACTTTATGGGTTGCATTAGATTTGATTTATCCTAAGCGTGACATTAATAAAATAATCCCACTTCGAAATATTGCCAGATATGCCTTGGTTGCTTTGTTAATTCAAATTATTTATGGCGGTTTTGTTGCAGGATTAAATGCCGGGTTAATTCACAATCACTGGCCTTTAATGAGTGATGGACAATTTATACACGATTCTGTTTTTATTGAACAATCGACTTTGGTAAAAAATTTAATTGAAGGTAAAAGCGGTGTTCAGTTTGTACACAGAACTTTTGCTTATGTTGTTGTTGCTCTGATTCTTTTTCTTGCTTACAAAAGCAGTAAATTTTCACTTAGTCAAACGCAAAAAAGCGGAATTAAAACTTTAGTAGTTTTCGTTTTTATTCAATTTTTACTTGGGGTATTTACACTTTTATATAGTGTACCATTGGCATTAGGATTAATTCATCAAATTATGGCATTTTTCCTTTTAAGTGCTATGACATTTACGTTACACAGATTGAGTAAATAATAAATTTAAAAACACAAAAAAATCCTTCAAATGAAGGATTTTTTTGTGTTTTTGATTTGCTGAATTCTATATTTTAAACCGGATTGAAATCCGGTCCTACAAAATAGATCGAGCCGATGGCTCTTTACTATTAAGATGAATTCCGTAGGAATGCTTTATATTGTTATTTATGAATTAATTTACCCTAACCAATTCTTGAAATCTCCCACTTTTTCGCGGCTTACAATAACCTCATCTTCTTTGTAAGTTGGTAATATTACTTTTAGTCGGGAATTGGTGTATACCTGAATTTCTTTGATTGCAGGAAGCGGAACAATAAATTTTCTGCTTACGCGAAAAAAATTCTTCATATCTAATTCCTGCTCTAAAATTTCTAAGGTCGAATCGACTAAATAGTTGCGATTGTCGAAAGTATGAATGTAAGTTCCTTTGTTTTCACTAAAAAAACATTCTATTTCATCTGTGGTAATTACTTTTAAATGCTGACCGATTTTAACTGTAAATCGCTTTTTAAAACTCTTTTCAAAAGGATTAGACAACATTTGGCGTATTTGCTCAAAATCCAGCTGAAGATTTTTGGGTTCGGATTCTATTTTAGGCAAACGCATTTTAAATTTAGCAACCGCAACGTCAAGATCATCTTCGTCAATGGGTTTTAAAAGATAATCAATGCTGTTGAGTTTAAATGCTTTTAAGGCATATTCATCATAAGCAGTTGTAAAAATGATAGCACTTTTAATCTCTACTTTTTCAAAAATTTCAAACGACAAACCATCTGACAATTGAATATCCAGAAAAATCAAATCCGGATGCTCGTTATTGGAAAACCAGTTAACTGATTCTTCTACAGAATGCAGCATGGTTTCTACAGCGATATTTAGCTTTTCTAACTTTCGTTGCAATAACCTTGCAGCCGGTTTTTCGTCTTCTATTATTAGTGTTGTCATTTATTACAAAGCAAAATTTAAAAAAGTAAATTTACAATTATTCCCATTTATTACTGGCAGCTTCCTTTTTCATATATTCCTCAATTTTTCTTTGCTCCCAATCAGCGCTAAAAAACACATCTCTTCCAAAAACTGAGACTCCGTGAGCCAATAAACCTATTCCCCAAAATAAAGCAGTTGAATATGTTTCCCAATCTAATAATCCGCTATCCAGAATTCCTTTTGAAAAAAAGTCGTCATTTGCACTGGCAACAATGATGATAGCGTTTACTATAATATAAATTCTTAAATGCGAATAAAAACTTTTTATTCTTTTTACTTTTCTGTACGCCTCATTAAAGCTTTCATCTGTTGAAAATTCTTGCGAATATTCTTCGTACATACGTCTTCTAAATCTTCCCATTATATTATAAATTAAATTATTTCCACTTGTTTTTGTTCTCTTTTTCCTTTTCCATAAATTCTTTGATTTTTCTTTTTTCCCAGTCTTTTCCTAAAACCGGAAGTACTTCAAAAACCTTTAATCCGTGAAAAAGTACGCCTAATCCCCACCACAATAGCGGCCAGTAAAACCACAAATGATCTGGTGTTGTATATAAATTAATGAAAATTAAAATCACATTCACACCAATAAATGACGTAAGATTTGCGTAAAATCCTTTTATGCTTTCTACTTTCTTTTTTGCAAGATAGTATCTGTCTTCTTCGCTAAAATTCATTTCCATGATTACTCCCATTTTTGTTTTTCTTTTCTTTTATCTAAAATATTTTTGACTTTATTTTGCTCCCATTCCTCTCCAAAAATCTTATAATAAGCAAATATATCAACTGCTGAAATTATAAATACACAAGTCCATATTAACATTATAATGTAATTAAGATATTTGAACGGAAAGAAATTGAGTGGAAATCCGTAATAATCTTTTAAAATAAAAATAATTAATCCTGTGATGTAAATAAACGTATGTACATAAAATGACTTTAGTTTTATTACTTTTTTACTTGCGATTTGAAAATCAAATTTTTCACGATCAATATCAGAATTTGTTTCCATGACTATTTCCAGTTTTTTTGATTGTTATTCTCTTTTTCCAGAATCTGTCTAATTTTTCGTTCTTCCCAATCAGAGCTATAACCAAAAACTTTAAAAGCGTGCATTACTACTCCAAATCCCCAGCCTAAAGCCGAAAACCAAAACCATTGAAATCCTGGTGAAAATTTTAAATTTATAAAGATCAGAAATGGAATTACACAACAATATGAAAGTATGTTTCCGTAAAAACCTTTCAGTTCTTCAACTCTTTTTTTAGCTCTGAAATAAGCTTTATTTTCATCATTATAATCTACACTTGCATCCATAACTGTAATTTGTTTGGTTAAAATTGGAATTTTAACGGTGAAAGTTTCCTTGTTTTGTTCTATCAAAACCTTCCTGTTGGTTATAATTCCGTATCGATCTACAATATTCTGCAAACCAACTCCTTGTCTATCCTGCAAAACTTCTTTCTTTTGAAAAACATTTTGAATGGCTAAATAATCTCCGTCAACAAAAATTTTGATATGCAGCGGTTTCTGCTCACTTACAATATTGTGTTTTACTGTATTTTCGAGTAAAAGCTGTAACGATAACGGAACCACTTTTGCATCGGGATTAATATCTGTTGTTGCTGGCAATTCGTAAAACAAACTATTTTCGAAACGCATTTTCAGCAAATTCATGTAGGTTTTTGCAAATGACAATTCATCTTCAACAGAAACCAGTTCTTTATCTTTTTGCTCCAAAACGTAGCGATAAATTTTAGATAAAGAAGTGGTAAAACGTTGTGCATTATCCGGATTTTCTTCGATCAAGGAACTTAATACATTTAAACTATTAAAAAGAAAATGCGGGTCTATCTGATTTTTTAAACTTTCGAATTTCGCATTTGCCGTTCCTGCAATAATTCTTTGCTGTGTTATTTCAAACTTCGATGCCTGTTTCCATTTTACCATGAAGCTTCTGGCCTGCATAAAAGTCGAAACTCCTAAAGAAAGAATGATATAAAAAAGATGCACCCAAAGCATTCTTTCTCCAAAAAACTCTTTTACTGTCATGTCTTGCAGAACAATAAAGATGTAATAGTTTATTCCTAGAACCACCGGAACCGTATATAAAACAGTTACCAAAATCCCGTAATAAACCCTAAGATTTGTCTGCTCCAGCCAATCCCATTTTTTATCTAAAAGACTGTTGATAAACCCGTTGCCAAAACCTAAACCAAAAGAATAAAGACTACTTATAAAAAAAGTAATAAGAACGTTTTTAACATTTAAATCTACCCCTAAAAAGGCTGTAAAGATTACTGTAAAGACCATAGAAATCTTGAAAGAAACAATTGTTCCGCTTTTTAAATCCCTATAAGTTATATTCCTATGATCTTTCATTTATGAGTAATTTAAATTTATTTTTTACAAGATTTTTGGGTTTCCAAAGCTCTGTCTAATCCCCATTTTGGAGAAAAAGGTGTTTCTGGTTTAAAAGTAGCAAAAAGTTCGATAGCTTTATCAACTTGCGCACATAGCGGTTTTGTGTCAACCCCTGTCCATTTTGCTCCGCCTAACTGGTAATCAGCTTCTCCAAAAACTGCCCTTGGGTTATTTGGATTTAAGGTTTTTGCTTTTGCATAAGCTTCCATAATTTTAGAAGAATATTTTGGCGCATTTGTCATTGGGTCAGCAACCACATAAGCCGTATAAAGTAAAGCCTGAATCACGTATAATTCTGAATTGCTTTGATCTTTTATCATTTCAACATCAATTGCATCTTGCGCTTTTGTTAGCATCAAATCAATTTTAGTTGGATCTTTTTCACTAAATGCTGCTGTCGTATTTACCATTGCAACATAATAATTGGGTAACCAGCTTGTTTTTTCTGCCGACGCAATTCTTTCAAACATAGCAGAAGCTTCTGAATTTTTTCCTTCTTTCCAAAGTCCGAAAGCTTTCCCCATTCCTTGTTCAAATTGTGTTTGTGCAGTGCTTATTGCAACTATAAATAATGCGGTTAAAGTGATTATTCTTTTCATTTTATAAGTAATTAAATGGTTATATTAATTTATTGATTAGTATTTATTTATAATGTAATTTCAATTTTTGAATCTTTATTGATAACAAATTTAGCATCATTATAGGAAGGAGGTCCCATAAATCCTTTAGCATTGTTTGAAGCCGCATAATCTTCAGAAGGTATTCCCATTGCATTTCTGTCTAATTTTCCGTTATTGTTTTCATCGTGATACGTTGAAATTGCATATTCTCCTGCCGGAAGATTTTCAAATGTTACAACTGCTTTATCGTTTTTAATTTCAGAAGAAAGGCTTTTAAATACTGTTTTTAGAAACGTACCTTCTGAGTTATACAAACCTACTTTAACAACTCCTGTGTTGTTTTTTAAACCTGAAACAGAAACAGTTAGTTTTACATTTTGAGCAGAAATAAAACTGCAGATAAATAACATTGTGATTGCGATAATTTTGGTCATGGTTTTTCTTTTTTAAGTTACTATCCAGAGGCTTCGGGACTGAGGTTCTAAGTTGCTAAGTTTTTTTTTGATGATTAAAACTCTGATTGTTAATTTATACTTCAAAAGTACTTTGGTTATTATTCATTTAAAATTAAATAATACTGAGTTGTTGATTTTGGTTACTGAATTGTTTTTTTAAAGTTTCTGAGATTCTAAGTTGCTAAGGTTCTAAGTTTTTTTGCTTAATATCTAAAATCTTAGCATCTTAGAAACTTAGCATCTTTATAAATTCTTCAACTGATTCTCATTTTTATTATCACTAATTGTCCAAAAGAAACCAACGAAAAAGAATCTGTCTGCGGTTGGCGTTACGGCTTGTCTGTTATAGATTCCGTTTGCGTCCGGAGTTTTGGCGTAATCGTACCCAAAAACGTTTTGAGTTCCTAACACATTTGAAACTGAGAAATACAGGATTTTTTGTGTTGTCAATAAATACGCCCAATTAAAACTCAAACTGTTATATGATTTTGTTTTTCCGTTCATGAATTGCGTTTGGTTTGGATCATTATAAGGACGACCTGAACTGTAACTGTTTGTAAAACCTATTTGCGATTTCCAGTCTGTAATAAAATATTTTGTTACAATTGATAAACTATGATTGGCAACAAAATTTGGAGTGGCCATCGTTGGGAAATTCTTGTATTGTCTTTCAGAATCAATATAAGAATAAGATACCCAGTATTCTAAATGTTTCAATAAATTACTATCTCTCCAAAACAAATCCAATCCTTTTGCGTAACCTGAACCGTTATTATTAAAAACCGAATTGTAAGCAATATCTCTTGTATTGTATTGAACCAAATTGCTGTAGTCTTTATAATAAGCTTCGGCTCTAAAAGTTTGTCCTGGTCTTGTAAACTGGTAATTTAAAATATAATGTTGTGCTTTTTCACTTTCAAACTGATGGTATTTTGAATATTTGATATAATCTACAACCGGTGTTTGAGAGAAATCTCCATAAGCAAATGAAAACTGACTCGTTTTAGAAACTTTATAAGCAATAGAAGCTCTTGGTGCAATATTGGTTTCGTCTAATAAACTATTGTTTGAAAGTCTGGCACCGACTTTCATTGCCAGATTTTTTGAGAATAAAATATCGCCTTCGGTATAAAAAGCAGCGATATTTGAATCGTAACCGTTTGCAACATCAATTGAAACATTATCCTTGAAATTTTCATTAAATTTTGTGATAAAATAATCTGCACCAAAAGACAATTTAAAATAGTTCGAAATATTTTTTCTTAATTTTAATTTCAATTGCGCAGCATTTTCATTAGTATCGACATCGTTTATATCGTATTTGATTTTGTTTTTGCTGTAACCGTAACTTATTCCGGTTGTAAGCTGCCAGCCAGTTCCAAAATCTCCTTTGTAAGAACCGTTTAAATAAAAATTATTATTGTTCAAATCAGTTCTTATCGGATCAGTGAAGTTTACATTTTTTTGATTTAAATCGAATTTCTCTGAATCAAAAGCGGCGTATAATTTAAAAATACCTCTTTCAAAATGATAACGATATACAGCTTCTCCACCCAAAGATTGATACGGATTATTCCAATCTACATTTTGCGGAATCACAGCCTGATAAGGTGCTAAGTTGATATAATTGGTATTAATACTAAAAGAACTTTTTTTCCATTTTTGCGTATTTCCAATTCCTAAACCTACAGTCATTAAAGCAATATCTGTTTTATTTTGATCCGGTTCATCTTGTGTATTCAACAATAAAACACTTGATAAAGCCTCACCATATTCTGCAGAATATCCTCCGGTAGAAAATGCGATTCCGCTAAACAAGAAAGGAGAAAATCTGCTTCGTGTTGGTAAATTATTTGTGGTTGCGCCATAGGGCTGTGCTACACGAAGTCCGTCTACAAAAGTTTGCGTTTCGCTTGCTTCTCCTCCACGAACAAATAAACGTCCGTCTTCGCCCACGGTTTGTGTTCCAGGCAATGTTTGCAAAGCCGCAATAATATTTCCTGCAGAACCAGCAGTTGTTACAATATCTAAAGGTTTTAAAACAGAAACTCTCGCTTTATCCCCAGATTCTAAAGTTCCCGCGGTAATAACAACGGCATCAAGCGCGTTTACATTTTCTCTTAGTTTTACCGTTTGATCTTTATAATTGGCAACATCAATTTCTTTTTTGAATGTTTCATAAAGTAAAAAACTCACTACTATAAATTGATTTCCTTCGGCAGTTGTTTCAAAAGAAAATTCTCCTGTTTCAGAACTTGTTGCTCCATCGTAAGTTCCATCGATATAAATATTTGCTCCCGGAACTGGTTTTCCTTTTTCATCTACCACTTTTCCTGAAATGGTATTTTGAGCAAAAATGACTGTTGTAAAAAATAAAATGCTAATTGTAAAAAGTAATTTGGTTGTCATGGTTTTTGATTTTGATGAAGCAAATGTATTTTAACATTCTTACTAAAAAAATAATAAATAACCCAATTGTAGATTTTTGAGGATGAGTTGTAAATTACTTATTCGTATCTTAGCTTTCACGTTTAAAAACTATCAATCATGTCAGAAAGTAAAAGAGTTTCAAATTTATATCAGTCCATTTATAATGGAAATCCGTGGCTTGAGGTCACATTAGCAGATACTTTAAAAGATCTTACAGCTGCACAGGCTATTAAAAAAGTAAATCCTAATCTAAATACGATTTGGGAAATTGTCAATCATCTAATACAATGGAGAAGAAATATTTTAAGACGTGTTCAGGGAGAAATTATCACAACTCCGGATCACAATTATTTTGTTCCAATATTAGATTCATCGGAACCGGCATGGGAACAATCTTTACAGAGTCTTGCAAAATCTCAGGAACAGTGGAGTGCCTTTTTGAGTGATTTTGATGATGCAGGTTTTGATAAAATAGATCCAAATAACAATCATAATTTTTATGAAGATATTCATGGAATTATTCAGCATGACGTTTATCATTTGGGACAAATTGTTATTTTGAAGAAGCTTCTTTAAATAGAAATATGCATTTTAATCAACACAGACGATACTTCTTTATGGAGTTTCTTGCGAAAACTTCTCGTTTCTGGAAATGACGAAATAAACGAAAAATATTCTTTTGAAAATGAGTGTCCTAGCCCCGATAGAAGTGGAAATCCTTTTGTGTAATGAAATGGAGCAAAAGATTGAAACGGATAGCGGGATTAGCTCCTGAAAAAGATTTGATTTATGTCAAATTGATCGTATTTAGAAAAAAAACTTTTTTACCAAATTAACGTCGTAGTATTCATCTGCAGTTTTGCAGAAAATTGCCAAGACTAAAATATTATACCCTTATAATGACAGAAAAAGAAAAAATGATCTCGGGCGAATATTACAACGCTTTTGACCCGGAATTAGTAAAAGGCCGCAGAACAGCAAAAAATCTTCTGCATACTCTGAATGTAAGAGAATACAGGGTAACCAAAAAAGCGAAAGAAATATTAAAAGAACTGATTCCTAATTCAGGAGAAGGTTTTTATATAGAACCACCTTTTCACTGTGATTACGGATATAATATTTTTTGTGGAGATAACGTTTATTTCAATGTAAATTGTGTTGTTTTGGATTGTGCCCCAGTAAATATTGGATCAAATGTATTTATTGCACCAAATGTTCAAATTTACACGGCATCACATCCGCTTGACGCCGAATTGAGAAAATCACTCGAGAATGCTTATCCGGTAACTATTGGAGACGATTGCTGGATTGGCGGAAATTCTGTTATTTGTCCCGGAGTTACCATTGGAAAAGGATGTGTAATCGGTGCTGGATCTGTGGTAACAAAAGACATTCCGGATAACTCACTAGCGGTTGGAAATCCGGCAAAAATTATTAGAAAATTAAATCAGGAAACTGAATCAAATACATAATGCTTACCTTAAACAAAGTTCACCACATTGCTATTTTATGCTCGGATTATCAAAAATCTAAAACTTTTTATAACGAAGTTTTAGGTCTGACAATTATTAGAGAAATCTATCGTGAAGAACGACAATCCTATAAATTAGATTTGGCTTTGAATGGCACTTATATTATCGAATTATTTTCATTCCCGGATCCGCCAAAACGTCCTTCAAGACCGGAGGCTGTTGGTTTACGCCATTTGGCTTTTGAAGTAATTAATCTGGACGAAACTGTTGCTTTTTTAAACACAAAAAATATAGAAGCAGAACCAATTCGAATTGATGAAACGACTCAAAAACGTTTTACATTTATTGCTGATCCTGATTTGCTGCCCATTGAGTTTTATGAGCGATAATTAAGATTTTTTTGCCACTAAGACGCTAAGACACAAAGTTTTTTTAAACCAAAGATTAATGATTAAAGTGATTAGAAAATCTTTACAAGCAGTAAAAACTTAGCGTCTTAGTGCCTTTGTGGCATCCTTCTTTCATAAAGAAAGATTTTTCCTTCTTTTTAAAGTTTTAACACATTTTAATGATTCTTTTTTACGAAAAAACGAATTTGATTCTCTAATTTTGTAATCCGCATAAAAATAATGCGGTTTACAAATTTACTTCTGATGAACAAAACGGCGCAAATCAAAAAAAATCATCAATTTATTAAGTTCCGAAAATTAGTTATTGTTTCTATTTTAATTGGCTTTCTTTCAGCCTTTTTAGGAATTTCGCTTAAAAAAATCACTGAATATTACGAAGAAATCTTCTTTCATGAAGTTTCAGTAAATCCACTTTTTTATATTCTTTTTCCGGTTTTCGGATTGTCTGTAATTTATTTCCTTAGACAATATCTTTTTAAGAAAAAAGAAAACAAAGGAATCAAAGAAGTTTTTGAAAGCACAAAATCAACTTCAAAAAACTTACCTTCTTATAAAATTCCATCCCACTTTATAAACGGATTATTAACGGTTATTTTTGGAGGTTCAACCGGAATCGAAGTTTCTACCGTTGTTGCAACCGCTACAATTGGTTCTGTTGCTCAGCAAAAAGAAAATGTATTTCGTCAATACAAAACCGAATTAATTTGTGCAGGAGTTGCGGCGGGAGTTACAGCTTTATTCAGTTCTCCAATTGCCGGAATTTTATTTGCTTTGGAAGTTATTTCACGAAAAGTAACCCGTGCTTTTATTATTTCTAATGTTATTGCGGTTTCAATAGCTTTTGGTTTACTTTCTATTTTAAAAGAAGAACCTTTATTTGCAGTTTCTATTACGACCTGGCATTTAAGAGCGATTCCCTATTTTATCCTTTTGGGAATTTTAGCCGGAATGAATTCTGTTTATCTAACACGTTGTGTATTATTTTTTAAATCTCAATTTGGCAAAATCGATACACATTATTATAAAATCATTATAGGATCTGTAGTATTAAGTGTTTCTCTTTTTATTTTTCCGCAATTATACGGAGAAGGATATCACGCTATAAAAGGAATTTTCGGCAGTTCATCACAACTTCCTTTAACCTTAACTCTGGCTTTTACTTTTGTTGGAATTTTGCTTTTAAAACCTATCGTAACTTCTATAACTCTGGCTTCCGGAGGCGACGGCGGTGTTTTTGCTCCGAGTCTTTTTATTGGCGCTTTTTTAGGATTATTACTGTCTTCGATTTTAAATACTTTTTTCCATGTAAATGTAATTCCGGTTAATTTCATGATTATCGGAATGGCAGCTGTTTTAAGCGCCAGTATACACGCGCCATTTACAGCCATATTTTTAGTTTGCGGACTAACAAATGATTATACTTTATTTTTACCGATTCTTGTAGTTTGTTTAATTTCAAAATACACTGCAAAAATGATTTATCCGTATACAGTTTACTCTTATTCGCCAAGTTTAATAAAGTAAAAAAAATATTGCCACAGATTAATTAATTGCCACAGATAATTAATCTTTGAAATCATTTAATCTGTGGCAAAAAAACAAAATAATACCACAAAATGCCCACCCAAAAAATAAAAAGGAGCTATCGCAAAACACGCTATATTCTTTATAAAGAAACTTTAATCGATTTTAAAGAACACTTTTGGTCTTTTATCGGATCATTTGTCGGGATTGGAATTCTGGCTTATGTTCAGTCGATTCATTTTTCCGGAAATGATGCTGTTTATTTAATTGGTTCTTTTGGAGCTTCGAGCGTTTTGGTTTACGGAATCATTCAAAGTCCGTTTTCACAGCCTCGAAATCTAGTTGGCGGACATCTTGTTTCTGCCTTTATTGGCGTTACAGTGCACAAACTGGCACCGGACATTATCTGGATTGCTGCTCCCCTCGCCGTTTCGCTGGCAATTATTTTAATGCAAATTACCAAAACACTTCATCCTCCCGGCGGCGCAACGGCTCTTATCGCAATTATTGGTTCAGACAAAATAAAAGCTTTGGGTTACGAATATGTTTTTTCTCCAGTATTAGTCGGCGTTTTGATTTTGCTTTTAACAGCTTTGGTTTTTAATAATATGACATCAAGCAGAAGCTACCCAAGTCATAGTTCTTATCATAAACGTTATCATAAGATTAGAAAGCGCCTGGTTGGGAAATAGTAGTTTTTCTCTCCTGCAAGGTTTTCAAAACCTTGTAGGTATAACTACGATTGCGATTGAAACCTACAAGGTTTTGAAAACCTTGCAGGATCGGAGAAAAATCTTTTCAACAAATCGCAATTCGTGATTCGTATTTCATTTTTTATATTTTACCTTTGACTTTTCAAAAAATACAAAGATTATGGTTTATAAATTTAGAGTAATTCTAGACGCCGAAGAAGACATTTTTAGAGACATTGCAATTCTTGAAGACGATACACTTGAGGATTTACACAATGCGATCTTCAACGCTTTCGGTTTTGACGGAACTGAAGTTGCTTCATTTTATACTTGTGATGAAACCTGGAATCAGGAAGATGAAATTCCGCTTTTTGATACCGGCGACATTCCCGGCGAACAACGAACTATGGGCGATTATCCATTATCTAGTATTTTGGACAAGGAAAACACTAAAATTATTTACGTGTATGATTTCATCAGCATGTGGACTTTCTTAGTTGAATTGGCTGCGATCGAAGATCAAATTGCCGGAGCTACTTATCCTGAAACCTTATTCTCTCACGGAGAAATGCCGGACGAAGCCACCGAAAAAACTTTCGAAGCCGATATGCACGACGATATCTACGGAGAATTTGAAGATGATCTTGACGAAGACGATCTTGACATGTTCGAAGGCGATGACAGCTTTGAAGATTATGGATTTGAGGAGAATTGGAATTAACCTAAGTTTCTGAGATACTAAGTCTCTAAGATTCTAAGTTTTTTTACTGAGGGAATTTTCTTATTTTTAAAAAATAATTTAAAAATAAAAAATGAGTCATTTTAGAAAAATCTTAGTTTGGCAGAAATCAATTTCCTTGGTTACCAAAATTTATAAAGCAACAAACACTTTTCCAAAAGAAGAAATGTTTGGATTAACTTCTCAAATACGTAGAAGTTCTATATCTATCCCAAGTAATATTGCAGAAGGATCTGGTAGAGAAAGCACTAAAGATTTTTTGCGATTTTTATATATTTCTCTGGGTTCTATATTTGAAATGCAAACCCAGCTTGAAATTGCAAAAAATATTATTTATATAAAAGAAGAAGAATTTAACAATTTATATGAGGATAGTCGCGAGATCGAAAGAATGTTAGCGTCTTTAATTAGAAAATTAAAAGACACTATTTAGAAAACTTAGAATCTCAGAGACTTAGAATCTCAGTAACTCAAAATATGATCAACCTATTCAACACCCACATCGAGACGCTTGCGATACACCGCGTAGGGAACAAAAGCAGAAACGAAGCTATTTTTTTATCGGAACAGCCATTTAATTTAAATGATGAAATTGTGCCTTTGATAAAAGAGTACTTTTTTAAACCTTTTAGAGAGAAAGAAGAAAACTATTATCAGTTTGCGCACGAAGTCGATTTGGATTACAATGACATGTTTAAATATGCAACTGAGATTTTTACTAATCCTGGTAACTTACAGGAAATTTCAAAAAAAATCACGACGCATTTATTCGAGCAATCAAACCATCCGCATATTAAAAACGGAGAAGTTTATGTAACGTATTTAACAAATTTAAGTATCGACAATAACGTTGTTGATGCTATCGGAATTTTTAAAAGTGAGTTACAGGCCGACTTTTTACAGTTTGAAGAAAAAGACAGCAATCTTGAAATGATTTTGCAGCAAGGAATCAACCTGAGCAAACTTGATAAAGGATGTTTGATTTTTAATTATAAAAAAGAAGAAGGATATAAAATTCTAACTGTAGATAGTAACCGTTATGATGCGCGTTATTGGTTAGAGCACTTTTTATCAGTTGATGCTTTTGAAGATGAGAACTTCATCACTAAAAAATACTTAAAATTCTGCCAGAACTTCGCAAAAGATGTTGTTTTACCGGCAGAAGACAAAAAAGAAGAAGTAATGTTTATGAACAGATCTGTGAATTATTTCGCTAAAAATGATCAGTTTGAAGAACAAAATTTCCTAAATGAAGTATTAGACAATCCTGACTTAATTCCTGAATTCAAAAACTATAAAGTTGATAAAGGAGAAAAATACAGCATCGAAGATGTAACCTCATTCCCTATTGCAAACGCAGCAGTTTCAGACGCCAGAAAATCGATTAAAAACGTTATTAATCTGGATACCCATATTCAGATTAAAATGGATTTTATCAACCCTGAAAGCGCAGAAAAATTTGTTGAAAAAGGCTGGGATGAAGAAAAACAGATGTATTACTACTTAGTTTATTTCAATAAAGAAGAAAAAAGCTAAGAGTCATTCATTTTCTATTACTTACTTAAAACAAAAAACGGCAACTACATTCAGTAATTGCCGTTTTTTATTTATATGTTTATAAATTACTAGATTTGATATTCTATCTCACTTACACCCAAAAATGGCAGCTTTAAAAAAAACAGAACTTACATTAGAAGAACGTGCTTTTGAAACTGCAAAAACATTGCTGGAAAAATATCAAAATCCACATAATCTTAAACTTGAGGGAAATTCAAATTTAGAAGATTCTTATACTATTTTAATTACTCTTTTATATACTGAAAAATTAAACGAAAAAGAACAATTAGCAATTCTTTCTATTATAGATGAAATGAAACTATTGGACGGAAACAGATAATTATTTTATTTTCTGTCAATTAAAACAAAAAACGGCAACTACATTAGTAATTGCCGTTTTTTGATTGCCAGTTTTCTAAATTATAATATAGAAAATAATGCTTTTACAATATCGTCATAAACTTGCTTATCTCTTTCGCCGGTTCTGGCGAGAACTCTGATTCCAGAGTAATTATTAAAAATAAATCGGGATAAAACCCTCGCATCAGTAGCTTTGGAAATATGTCCGGCAGCTTGTCCTTTTTGAACTGCTTTCGTAAAAACTTCTTCCATTGTCTGACTGTTGTTTTTTACGATTTTTCCAATCTCTTCATCGTGCATGGCAAGTTCTACAGAAGAATTAACCATGAAACAGCCTTTTGTAATTCGATCTTCTAAGCTTTCGATAATTGCTTGTTTAAAAATATCATGCAATGTCTCTTTTACATTTTCAGATTCATCCAAAAGTTTAATAACCTGATCTTGTGACTGTTTTTGATAACGCAGTAACGATTGAGCAAATAATTTCTGCTTGTCTCCAAAAGTATCATACAAACTAGAACGGCTTAACCCTAAATGCGTTACCAAATCCTGAGCCGAAGTTCCGTTGTAACCTTTGTGCCAAAAAATCTCGATCGCTTTGTCTAAAGCCTGATCTTCGTTAAATTCTTTTGTTCTAGCCATAACTTCAAAATTAAATTACTTTGCAAAGATACAAAAATACGGAACAATCGTTCCTGAATTAGTCAAAAAAATTATACAACAGCGTTTACAGTAAGTCCGCCATCAACAACAATTTCTGTTCCTGTAATGAATGAAGCATCATCTGAGGCAAGGAAACCAACCGTCTTTGCAATTTCTGAAGATTGTCCAAAACGTTTCAATAGAATTTTTTCTCCCAAAATAGCTCCAAAACCTTCTACTTCTTCTTTTTGTAAACCTAATTTTCCGTAAAGCGGAGTTTCAACAGGACCAGGAGAAACAGCATTTACCCTGATTTTTCTTGGCGCCAATTCTGTAGCAAAAACTTTGTTTAAAGATAAAACTGCAGCCTTGCTTGATGCGTAAACGCTTGAGTTTGGCATACCAACATGTGCATTGATTGAAGTATTAAAGATAATAGAACCACCATCGTTTAAAATTGGCAATACTTTTTGAACTGTAAAATAAACTCCTTTTACATTTACATTCATAATACTGTCATAATGTTCTTCTGAAGCTGATTCTACCGGAGCAAAAGAAGCAATTCCTGCATTTAAAAATAAGATGTCAACTTTTCCGAATTGTGCTTTTACTTGCTCAACCAAACTATCAATTGATTTTAAATCTGATTGGTCTGAAACGATTCCGGTTACGTTCAATTCTGTTTCGGCTTTTGCCAAAGCTTCTTTGTTTCTTCCTGTTATAATTACTTTTGCACCTTTAGCAACTAATTCTGCTGCTGCTGCATACCCTATTCCACTATTTCCACCTGTTACAATAGCTACTTTGTTTTCTAAATTTTTCATTTTATTTGTTTTTAAATTATTGATTATTCAATTATTATGGTACAAAGATATTATAACGGAACGATCGTTCCGTTATAATTAATGTTAATATTTAGTTAAAATAATTTACTGTTTTTAAAAGCTCCCATTTTTAAGGCATTCCCTCTATGTTGTTATAAACGAAAGAAATCGTAAAATGTCAAACATTCTTAATTTATGCTTAATTTTGTAGCTTAAATAAAAATACCAATGGATAATCTTCTACACAGCGAAAGTCCTTTCCAAACAATAATATCTTTTCATAAGCTAATTGAATCTTTTGAAGAAATTGCTTTATCAAATGTTGATTATCGATCAAATTATGCCAAAGCAATTTTAAAAGAAGTTGAAGCTATCCCGGAATTCAGATCAGGAATTCACGATTACAGTATTATTAAAACACATGAAGCTTTAATCAAAAATATTACAGCCGATTTATTTCCTACCGCATTAACTTACAATGAAATAAAAGCGATTACGATTCCTTTTCAAAACATATCTTTTAATTACACCGAACGTTTCAAGAAAATATTGCGTAATGCAGGAGACGAATTTTACATGGAAATTCGTGATTTTGATAGTCATCAGTTTTATATCAACAATTGCTGCCTTATTTTGAGTAGTTATTACAAACAAAATATAGACTTCAATAAACCTTTCTTTTACGATATTCCGGATGAAGAAGGTGTCGAAAAACATTATCGAATTTTGTACAATGCCGATTTCATGGAAATTATTCCAACAGAAAATTCAGTGCATTTGACACAAGATGATATCGATTTATTAATTGATAATTATAATGATATTGATTTATGGAAATCTAAATTTCCTCCGGGAAGCTGGACTTTAAAAGGTTTTGGAATTGTTTCTTTATTTGATGCAACGACTGAAAGTGCTATTTCGAACTTAAAAAGTAATTTACTTAAACCAGATACAAAAACGGTTGCTTCTAACGATATTATAGAGAATATTTTTAAATCGATTTTTAAGGTTTCACATCTTAAAGTTGGTTTTATTATTTATAATCCGGAAGAAGAAAAATTCATCAGACCGGTAAAATATGATAATCAGCTGCAGAGTTTTTTACTTTCTAAAGAACAGGAAGTAGATTGCAAGAATGCTTTTTTTGGATGTTCGTTTGAAAATTTGTTAGATAATAAAGAGCCTTTTGTGATTTCGAATGTAAAAAAATTCATTGAAGAATCTCCAAATAACAGACTTGGCGAACATTTATTAAAACTAGGTATTCAAAGTGCCGTGTTTGCGCCTGTTGTAAAAGACGGACATTTACTGGGGGTTGTAGAATTGGTTTCTGAAAATCCGAGAGACTTAAATAGTGTAAATGCAACTAAACTAGAGTTGGTTTTACCTTATTTAACAGACACTATCGATCGATACAATACTGATATGCAACATCAGGTTGAAGCGATTATTCAGCGTGAATATACTACGATTCACCCAAGTGTTTATTGGAAATTTAAAAAAGAATCTCAAAATTATTTTCAAAATATCAATCATACAAAAGATTATATTTTTAAGGAAATTGTTTTTAAAAATGTGTTTCCATTATACGGACAAATCGATATTAAAGGTTCGTCTGAGCACAGAAATGAAACGGTTAAAAGAGATTTAAAAAATCAGCTGACAACACTTTTGGATATTTTCGAAAATCAAAAACCCAACAGCAATTTAGTACTTCTTGAACAACGAAAATTTGAATTGGAGTCTATGCGCGCTGAGCTGGAGAATCCTTTAAAAGCAGATACTGAGCAACACATTCAACGTTATATAGAAGAAGAAATTCATCCTATTTTAAAGAATACGAAAGACACGGCAAAAAACCAAAAACTGGAAGAATTGTATTTTGAAAGTCTGGACGAAAAAACAGGAATGTTTTATCAGGAAAGAAAGAAATTTGACAATGCAATGTCTATTATAAATAAGAGATTAGCATCGGTTCTGGACAAAAAACAGCTTGAGGCGCAACAAATTTATCCGCATTATTACGAGCGTTTTAAAACGGATGGTGTTGAACACAATTTATATATTGGTGCTTCAATTTCGCCAACAAAACCTTTTGATATTATGTATTTGCACAATTTACGTTTGTGGCAATTACAGACTTTATGCGAAATGGAATTAGAACATCATCAGCTTAAAGAATCTTTACCTTATGAGTTGGATGTAACTTCGTTGATTTTGGTTTTTAGTCAGGCGCTTTCTATCCGTTTTAGAATGGATGAAAAACGTTTTGATGTCGATGGAACGTACAATGCAAGATATGAAGTTGTTAAAAAACGTATTGACAAAGCAAACATCAAAGGCACAACTGACAGAATTACTGAAAAAGAAAAAATTACGATTGTGTATTCTCAAAATAATGAGGAAACCGAATATTTGAAATACATTAAATATTTACAGCATAAAAAAATCCTGGAACCTTCTATCGAACAATTCGAAGTAGAAGATCTTCAGGGAGTTTCTGGTTTACGCGCTATTCGTGTAAAAGTAATTAACAACGTAAATAATCCGGCAACAAAAAAAATAACCTATCAGGATTTATTGGATGAGCTCAACTAATTAGTTGAGCTTTTCTCTTATGCTCCTACTCCTTTAAATGCTATTACAAAAGCAATTACCGTTATAATTATTCCCGCCATAAAAAGATTATAGGCAATTCGGAGTAAATTATACTTACGCTGTAAAACCAATCCCAGATAGTACAAATCTTTAATCATAGTCGAATACAGATAATCACGATCTTTCATCATTTCATTCATTGCCCAATCGTATTCTTCTAAAGGCATTTTGTAGAAATTCCCAAAAAACAATAAATTGATCTTTTTGGCTTCTATATCTTCTCTTGTAAAAACTCCCGTCGTTACTTTTGGACGTGTTGAAAGAATCGCAAAAATAATTGTAGTAACACTGGACATTAGCATAATAAATGTTGGAATCACTAAATGTGCATTTTTTGGACTGTCTAATTTTGGAATAATAGATGAAAGTGCAATAGAAATAATAATTGCATTTACCGATAATAAAATATTGGCTTTACTATCTGCAATTCCGCTTAAGCGTGTATGATTTCCCAGCGTAACGCGAAATAAGGTATCAACGCCACGATCGGGTTTTTCAATTTTATCTTTCTTTTTATTTTCTTCTTCCACTTTGTCGGCTGCTTTCTTTTCTTGTTTATCAATTTTTTTCTGAACAAGAATTAAGTTTTTCTCTTTTAAAGGCTGCCATTTTTTCAAGGCATAATCTGTATAAAAGCGATGTTTATTTAATAAAAAGTTTAGGTTTTCTTTTGCCCATTCGGTATTAGAAAACGAAACATTGTAGGCGTTTTTTAATTCAAGACGTAATAATTCGCAGGTTGTTTCATATTGGGATCCCATCAGATGTGCGTAATCTGCATCTTTTATGATTTTTTCCAAATGCGTTTTTGGAACATATTCTTTTATAGTAGCTAAAATTAAGGAAGAAACTTTTGCAATAAATTCATCAGATTGTCCTTTTTCTTTCAGGAATTTAGTTAGAATTTTAACACTTTCTTCTTCATGGTTTTCATATCCAACGGTATAACCTGTATCGTGAAACCAAGCTGCGACCAAAAGCATTTCTTTTTCATTTCCATCTACATCTTCTTTTTTGCACAGCTCTTTTACCGCATTTACTACAGTTAAAGTATGGTTAAAATTATGGTAAGAATATAAATTAGAAAGTTTATCTTTGAGTAAATTACTGACGAAATCTTCGGACTGTTCTATTAGATTCATAAAGAATATTTTTATACCACTAAATTATGAAATTGTTTTTGGATAATCATTTTATTACTAAGATTAAAAGTTATTCTTTAGTAATTACCCTATTATTCTTACTCTATTCCTGCGCAACACATAAGGCGCAATACGGAAAAAATGTAAGCGCTAACGAAACTGACAACGCAACTGATACTATAAAAATTGCACATACTTTATTTTTGGTGGGAGATGCAGGAAATGCAGATGAAGAACAATCGCAGCAAACACTTGAATTATTGCATCAAAAATTAAAGAAGGCGAATAAAAAATCTACTTTAGTATTTTTAGGAGATAATATATATCCAAAAGGTTTTCCTAGCGACAACAATGCTTCGGATAAAACTTTGGCAGAAACAAAACTAACCAATCAATTAAAATTAACAGAAGGATTTAAAGGTAAAACCGTTTTTATTCCCGGAAACCACGATTGGTACAGCGGTATTAAAGGTTTGGAACTCCAGGCAGATTTTGTAACGAAATATTTAAACGATAAAAAAGCATTCCTGCCAAGAAAAAGCTGCCCGATAGAAGATATAAAAATTGATAGTACAGCTACATTGGTTGCTATTGACAGTGAATGGTTTCTGGAAGATTGGAACAATCATCCAACAATTAATGATAATTGTGACATCAAAACCAGAGAAGACTTTTTTGATGAACTGGAAAATATTCTAAATAAAAATCAGGAAAAAACAGTTGTCCTGGCAATACACCATCCTTTATTAAGCAACGGAACACATGGAGGTCAATTTTCGTTAGAAAAACAATTATTTCCCTTAGAGAAAAAAATTCCGCTTCCTATAATTGGTTCGTTTATTAATTTACTTCGAAAAACATCTGGCGTGAGTCCGCAGGATATTCAAAATAAACAATATACTATTTATGCCAAGAGAATTAAAACACTTTTACAAGGGCAGAAAAATGTAATTGTAGTTTCGGGACACGATCATAACCTTCAATACATTAGCAAAGAAAATATCAGGCAAATTATTAGTGGTGCAGGATCTAAATCTGAAGCTGCGAGAGCCATCAATGAAAATGATTTTTCGTACGGCGGAAATGGTTATGCAACACTAACTTTATTTAAAAGCGGAGATGCAAAAGTCACCTATTTTGGAAATGAAAATCAAAAAGAAAAATTACTTTTTGAACGAGAGATTATAAAAGCCAAAGAAATTAACTGGGAGGCAGGTGAATCAAATAAATTTCCTGCTACAATTAATACTTCAATTTATTCTGCTGAAATGACCGATAAAAGTTTGTTTCATAAATTTTTATTTGGGCAACATTACAGGAAATATTACAGTATGCCTATCGAAGCCCGAATTGCTACCGTAGACACTTTAATGGGTGGTTTAAAACCTATTCGCGAAGGCGGCGGACATCAATCTGTATCTTTAAGAATGTCTGATCCAAAAGGAAGAGAATATGTAATGCGCGCCATGAAAAAAAGTGCAACCGTATTTTTACAGTCGGTTGCATTTAAAGATCAATACGTTGTAAATGATTTTGAAGAAACATATACTGAAAATTTTCTGTTAGATTTTTATACAACTTCTCATCCTTATGCTCCTTTTGCAATTGGCAGTATGGCAGATCATTTAGGGATTTCGCACACCAATCCTGTTTTATATTATATTCCAAAACAAAATGGATTGAAAGAATTCAATTCAAATTTTGGCGATGAATTGTATATGGTCGAAGAAAGACCCGCAGATAATCATCTGGATGGCAAAAATTTTGGAAATCCAACCAATATTATCAGTACCGAAGATATGATGGCTAACCTTCATAAAGACGAAAAATATTCGGTTGATGAAAAAGAATATATGAAAGCGCGTTTGTTTGATATGCTAATTGGCGACTGGGACAGACACAGCGATCAATGGCGTTGGGGAGAATATAAAAAAGGTGACAAAGTTATTTATAAACCAATTCCCCGCGATCGTGATCAGGCTTTTGCCAAATACGACGGAACTTTACTTTCTCTTTTAATGAATATTCCTGCGCTTCGTCATATGCGTACTTTCAAAAACAAAATTGATAATGTAAAATGGCTTGCCAGAGAACCTTATCCTATGGATTTGGCTTTCTTAAAAACTTCTGAAGAAAAAGACTGGATTGAACAGGCAAAATTTATTCAGGAAAACTTATCGGATGCTGATATTGACAATGCTTTTAAAAATATGCCGAAAGAGGTTCAGGATGAAACTATAGAAGATATTAAACGCAAGCTGAAGAACAGAAAAAAAGACCTGCAAAAATATGCTTCGGAATATTCGGATGTGCTGTCTAAAACAGTAATGATTGCCGGGACGGATAAAAAAGATAAATTCGTTATAAACCATAATGCCAGAAAAAGCATTGAAATTCAGGTATACCGAATTAAAAAAGACGGTGATGAACTTGTTTATACCAAAACGGTAACGGATGCTAAAACCAAAAATCTTTGGGTTTATGGTTTAGACGATTCTGATGTTTTTCAGGTTGTTGGAGATCAGAAATCAAAAATCAAAATTCGTTTAATTGGCGGACAAAATAATGACACTTATAATATCGAAAACGGAAAAAAAGTTATTGTTTACGATTTCAAATCAAAAAACAATACTTATAATCTTGATTCTAAAACAAAAACGGAGCTTACAGATGATTATGATGTAAACTTATACAATTACGAAAAACCAAAATATAATGTTATTTCAGGGCTTCCAAATATTGGATTTAATCCTGATGATGGCGTAAAAGTTGGTGTGAATTTAAATTATACCGTAAACAATTTCAAACAAAATCCGTATACGCAAAGACACGTTATAAATGCATTTTACTATTTTGCTACGGGTGGTTTAGAATTTAATTATGTAGCACATTTTCCCGGATTATTAGGCAAATGGGTTATTGATGTTGAATCACTTTATACGACTCCAAATTTTGCCATGAACTATTTTGGCTATGGAAACGAAACCAAATATGATAATCAGCAAGTGGACATGGATTACAACCGTGTTCGCATCAGAAAATTTAATGTTTCAGGTGCTATCAGACACGTCGGACGTTATGGAAGTGAATTTAGTGTACAGCCTGTTTTTCAAAGACTAACAGTTGAGGAAACCGAAAACAGATTTATCGACACGCCAAATATCATAAATCCCAATGTTTTTAATAATCAGAATTATGGCGGTTTAAAAGTTAAATATCTTTTTAAAAATTCTGATTTTGCTGCTAAACCTACTTTAGGCGTGGCTTTTATGGTTTCTGCAACCTGGCTAACTAATTTAGATGAAAGCAAACAAAATTTCCCAACTATTGAAAGCCTTTTAGGATTTACACATAAAATTGATCATAACGGAAAATTAGTTCTGGCTACTTATCTAAAAGGAAAAGCTGTTCTAAATAATAATTATGATTTCTATCACGGCGCAACTTTAGGTGGAGATACTGACTTAAGAGGTTATAGAAATGAACGATTTTTAGGAAGTTCTTATTTTTCTCAAAGTAGTGATTTACGATTGAGTCTTGGTAAGATTCAAAAAACAATTGCTCCGTTAACATACGGAATTTTGGGTGGTTTTGATTACGGAAGAGTTTGGCTTGACGGCGAAGATTCTAAAAAATGGCACCAGGATTACGGTGGCGGACTTTGGGTAAATGCTATTAATGTTTTAACAGCACGAATCTCTTACTTTAAATCTCCTGATGAAGTAGGAAGAGTTATTTTTGGAGCGGCATATAGTTTCTAGGAAAGGTTCTAAGGTTCTGAGGTACTAAGATTCTAAGATTTTTTTAGCCACGAATTCACGAATTATTGTAATAAAAAATTCGTGAATTCGTGGCTTATTTTTTCTCTTAGTATCTTAGTACCTTAGCAACTTAGAACCTTAGCATCTTAGCATCTCAGAACCTTATTTAAGTTTAAACTCGTAGACGTTTCCTCCTACTTTGTTTGTTTTTTCATCGGCGATAAGCAGTGTGCTGTTGTCTTTAAAAACTATGGCTTCTTTTTGAGAAAAGTGATTTAGTTTGATTTCTGTCTGGGTTCCTTTGTGGAATAAATCTCCTTTAAAATCTTTAAACAAAACTATTTTGTCATGACTTAATACCACAACTTTTTTCCCATCAGGACTGATCGTTGCACTTGTTAAAACACAATGATTATAGTTATCACAGGTTTTAAATTCTCCAATTCTTGTTGCTTTTTGAGTTCCGGGTGCGTTTAAGATTTTGTAAATAAAAACTGTTCCGTCAAAATTTTTACTTCGGTTTTTTGTGAAAAGATAAAAATAGTTTTCGTGTTCAAAAAAACCTTCAACATCATAAAACAGTTCTTTTTTCTTTGGCGGAAATTCTGTTTGTTCCGGATACGAAAATGAAACTTTATATTCGGCTACAGCCATATCTTTATCCAGTTCATTTTTAGCAACTTTGTAAATACACAAATCTTTACGTTCATTGTCGTTATTTCCAAAATCACCAATATAAATATTATCGTTTTTATCTTTGCTAATATCTTCCCAATCTACATTTGTAGCATTTGTTATTGTTATTGTTTTGGCTAATTTTCCGTCTGAATTTAAAGCATAAATGGCATTTTTATTCCCACTGTCTTCCAATGTATAAAGCAAATTGTTCTTAGGAAAATAAGTAATTCCCGAAACTTCTTTCAACTTTTTTGGAAGTGAATAAAGTTCCTTTAAATCATTATTTGATTGTTGCTGACAAGCCAATAAAGCAACGGAAATTCCAAGTAAAAAAAACTTTTTCATAGTATTTATTTTAATTATTAGCCACAGATTTCATAGAGTAAAAGTTTTTTTTGATTTGTTTCTAAAACCATTTTACTCTATGAAATCTGTGGCAAAAAAAGACTCAAATTAAGTTAGTATTTTTAAAATTGCGTGTAATAAACTCAAAAGCTGCAAACATAATATGTCCCATTGATTTTGCATTTTTGAATTTCATATCATTTGTATAACGGTACAATTCCATTTTTAGTTGATTGAGATGTTCTTCTGTCGAAATGGTATCATGACACATTATATTCAATAATTTTTTGATTCTGTTTTCGGCAGAATGAATACGTTTTGCCAAAATTGCTCTTTCTTCATCTTTATACTGAATAATAGAACGTTCTTCTAATTTATCTTTGATGAGTTTTATCATCGGATAATTTTCCTTAAAAAATTGTGGGCGATAAACTTTAAAATTTCCCTCATAACATTGCTGATCAAAGTCAATTGGGCGAATTTTATAAACCACCTGATCAAAATCGTGAATTGGCACAATTACATAATTATACGCTCGCATATCGCCTAAAAGCCGAATCATACAACGTTCGTTGAATTTCACAAACTCTTTTGCAATTTGAGATTTTTCCATTTCAGTACAATTATCCAGTAAAGTATCCATGAAAACATCTCCGGGAATTCCGATAATATGCTCTTCGATTAAAGTGTCTTTAAAAACTAAAAAATTTATTTTATCGGGCGAAAGAATATCTTCCAATTCTAAACCGTAAATTCTTGAAGCATCTGCTTTTTTGATATAAAAATGAACGTAATTATCATTGAGAATGTTTCTAACTTTTATTCGAAAAGGTTTCGAATTTCCGAAAGTACAATAATCAATCGCATCAATATTTAGAAACTGGATAATCTCGCTATTTCCATCAGAATGCAAGAGCGAATATACTTTTTTTAGATTGAGGTCGATTTCATTTCTTTCAAATTCACTATAATAAACACGAATCCAGAGCGTATCGGTTTCATTCTTATCATAAACATTTACAGAACCGGCAAAGCGCAATAAATCATCATAGAATACTGATACTTTTGAAATTCGTTCGTATCGTTCTAAATAACTTAAAAGAGATTGTGTTAAAGGATAAGATGGTTTTTTTAAAACCATTAAAGGTTCGCTCATTTTGAATATCTTTAATACAAATTTACATCAATAGCATGATATAAATAAATTTAGCGTAACAATATACAAGTTGAATCGTCATACTAAAAACTAAAACCGAAATAAATTTGGAAACCATACTTACTATTGAAAATCTTCACAAACGATACGGGCGCATTCAAGCCTTAAAAAATGTATCTTTTGAAATACAAAAAGGCCGTGTATATGGCATTTTAGGACCCAACGGAAGTGGAAAATCAACTACATTGGGAATTGTGCTGAATGTTGTAAACAAAACCTCTGGTGATTATCGCTGGTTCAACGGGAACATTCAAACGCATGAAGCGCTAAAAAAAGTTGGAGCAATTATAGAAAGACCTAACTTTTATCCTTACATGACGGCCGAAGAAAACCTGAAATTAGTCTGTAAAATAAAAAGTATTGACTATTCTAAAATAATCGAAAAACTGGATTTAGTAGGTTTGTCAGAAAGAAAAAATAGCAAATTCAGTACGTTTTCTTTAGGAATGAAACAGCGTTTGGCCATTGCCTCAGCACTTTTAAATGATCCTGAAATTTTAATTTTAGATGAACCAACAAACGGATTAGATCCCCAGGGAATTCACCAGATTAGAGATATTATAAAAAAAATTGCATCGCAGGGAACGACAATTTTACTGGCTTCGCATTTGTTGGATGAAGTCGAAAAAGTATGTTCTCATGTTATTGTTTTAAGAAAAGGCGAAATTTTATATTCCGGTTCAGTAGATGGAATGTCTGCAAATGAAGGCTTTTTCGAAGTTATGGCAGATGACAATGTGCTTTTAAGAACTGTTTTGCAGGAACATACGGCAATAGACAGAATTACTGAAGAAGATGGGAAATTATTGGTTTACTTAAAATCAGATTTATCAGCATCAGAACTGAATCAGTTTTTGTTTTCAAAAAACCTTACTTTAAGCCATTTGGTAAAACGAAAAAATAGTTTAGAAGCACAATTTTTAGAATTAACCAAAAATGCCACCATCAAAAACAACTAAACCATGAACCGACTTATATCTATAGAATTACAAAAAATCTGGAAAAACAAAGCCAGTCGTGTACTTACTTTAACGTATTTTATTTTACTTTCTTTTATTGCTTTAATTGCTTCCATAAAATTCGATTTTGGAGTTGTTAAAATTCATGTAGCCGAAATGGGAATTTTCAACTTCCCCTTCATCTGGCATTTTAATACCTATATTGCCGCATGGCTGAAACTTTTTCTGGCGATCGTAATCGTCTCAATGATGGCTAATGAGTATAGTTACGGTACTTTAAAACAAAATCTAATTGATGGTTTAAGCAAAAAAGAGTTCATTTTGTCTAAATTCCTGACAGTTGTACTTTTTGCATTATGCTCTACAATTTTTGTTTTTGTAATGAGTTTAATTTTAGGATTTAGCTTTTCGTCTTACACAGAATTTGATGTTATTTTTATGGATTTGGATTACCTTTTAGCCTTTTTTGTTAAACTTACCGGATTCTTTTCTTTTTGTTTATTTTTAGGAATCTTCGTAAAACGATCTGCGTTTGCATTAGGTTTTCTTTTAGTATGGCTTTTTGTAGAATCAATCATAAAAGGACTTTTAGTTTTTCAGGTTTTTCCAAATAGTAATACCGGTGACTATATCATGCAATTTTTACCTTTAGAAGCAATGTCTAATTTAATTATTGAACCATTTACAAGATTATCAGTAATAAAAACAATTGGAAACCAAATTGGTGTTGAAAATACTAAGGATTATGACGTCCATTATCTTTCAATTCTGATCGTTATGATCTGGACATATTTGTTTGTTTATTTTTCTTACAGAATACTAAAAAATAGAGATTTATAGTATATTTGCTACTATGAATTATTTTAAAATTGTTTTGTTCTTTTTATTTCTAAGTTGTCTATCTGTAAAGGTAAATGCACAATTTATAAGTATTGATGATCAAAAAACACCCCAGCAGCTTATTGAAAATATTTTAGTAAACAGTTCTTGTGTTTCTATTACAAATTCATCAGGAAAAGGAGATGATTTTAGTCCGGGTCAAAAAAGTTTTGCTTATTTTAATGCCGGTTCAACCCGTTTTCCTTTTCCTGAAGGTATAGTTTTAGCAACTTCTAAAAGTACAAACGCAATTGGCCCTTATAAAAGTGATTTAGGTGAGGGAAGTACAAAATGGCTAGGTGATTCAGACTTAGACCAAACTTTAGGAATTAGTTCTATAAATGCTACGTCATTAGAATTTGATTTTGTACCGTTAACAAACTTTTTAAGTTTCAATTATATTTTTGCATCAAATGAATATCAATCTTTTTATCCATGTGTCTATTCTGATGGTTTTGCATTTTTAATTAAAGAAGTCGGAACAAACGATCCTTATAAAAATCTGGCTGTACTTCCTAATACAAATACACCGGTTTCATCAACAAATGTTCATCCAAAAATTGAACCTAGCGTCGCCATTAACGGGGATAAATATGATGGTTGCGCGGCTAAAAATGAAATTTATTTTAATGGATTAAATAATGGTTCGAGTCCTGTAAATTATGCCGGACAAACTGTTGTCATGAATGCGCAGACTAATGTAATTGCAGGAAGAAAATATCACATAAAACTTGTTATTGCAGATGATAAAAACCAATATTATGATTCGGCTGTATTCTTAGAAGCAGGAAGTTTTATTTCAAAAATTGATTTTGGAGAAGATCGCACAATTGCAACAAACAATCCTGCTTGTTTTGGAGAAAAAATTCTTTTAGACAGCAAACTTTCTGCTACTGATCATACATTTAAATGGTATAAAAAAGATAATCCTGCTACAATTTTAGGCACAAATTCAACTTTTGAAGTTGCAGAAGCCGGGACCTACAAGGTTGAAGCTACCGTAATAGGAACAACATGTGTACTATCAGGAGAAATAAAAATTGATTATGCACCTGAAATCCTTTCGGCAAATACGACTTTAATACAATGTGATGATAATACAGATGGAATTTCAATTTTCAATTTAACGAAAGTAGATAATATCATAAAAAATAATGATTCTGAAATTTTAAACAGTGGATATTATGAATCATTGACTAATGCTGAAGCCAAAACAAATCCAATTCTAACGCCTGAAAACTATACCAATAAATCAGCCTCTCAAATTATTTTTGCAAGACTTGAAAACAAGTACGGCTGTTATAAAATAGCCGAAATAACATTACAAATTTCAAATACAGCTATTGCAAGTCAAAACCCGGTAGCTACATGTGATGGAGATGAAATACAAGACGGTTTTTATCAATTTGACCTAAGTACAGAAGTTACTCCTCAAATCGTTTCAGGGTTACCAGCTGGATTAACTGTTCAATATTATTTAGACACAAATGCTGCAGTAACAGAAACAAATGCTTTACCCAATATCTTTAAAAACACAATTGCTTTAACACAAATAATCTATGCGAGAATTATTAACGGACCAAATTGCTATGATATAACTCCGATTACACTTGTTGTAAATACTTTTGATCCGCCAAATTTTGAAGATGAATCTAAATACCTATGTAAAGGGGATGAAATCGATCTGACAGTTGCTACAGGCTTCTCAAATTATTTGTGGAATACAGGAAGTACAACAAATACAATAACTGTAAATGCAGCTGGAGATTATTCAGTTACTGTAAAAGACGAAAATGGTTGTGAGAAGACTAAAAAATTCAAAGTAATTCTATCAGAACCTGCAACTATAACAGGAGCAGCGATAAAAGATTTTTCTGCCAATGAAAATTCAGTTTTACTTGAATATACAGGAGTTGGAAATTATGAGTTTTCATTAGACGGAATTGTTTTTCAAAAAGATCCGTTATTTAGTAATGTTGCTCCGGGAATTTATAATGCTATTGCCAGAGATATAAATGGTTGTGGTTTATCAAACTCTTATCTTATATATGTTTTGGACTACCCTAGATTTTTTACTCCAAACGAAGATGGATATAATGATTTGTGGTTCATTAAGAACTTAGATGAACTCCCTAATTACACGCTTTTTATTTTCGATCGTTATGGTAAATTACTAAAACAAATGAACCGTAATAGTAGTGGCTGGAATGGAATTTTTAACGGACAGCTATTACCTTCAGATGACTATTGGTTTAATCTAACTTTTGTAGATGGTAAAATAGTTAAAGGTCATTTTAGTTTAAAAAGATAACAGTACAAAATTCCAAATTCCAATATCTTAAAAATAAAAAATCCCAAACTCCTTATGGAATTTGGGATTTTTATATTGAAATTTAAAACCTTAGATTTTAAATCTTTTTCTATCAGTTTCTGTCAAATAGATTTTTCTCAAACGAATAGATTTTGGAGTTACCTCTACATATTCATCTTTTTGAATGTACTCTAAAGCTTCTTCAAGAGAGAAAATAATTGGTGGAATGATTCTTGCTTTTTCATCATTTCCAGATGAACGAACGTTAGATTGTTTTTTCTCTTTAGTTACGTTTACACACATATCATCAGCACGAGAGTTTTCTCCAATTACCTGACCTTCGTAAATTTCAGCATTTGGTTCAACAAAAAACTTACCACGATCTTGCAATTTATCGATAGAATAAGGAATAGCTTTTCCTTTTTCCATAGAAATCAACGAACCTTTGTTACGTCCTGCAATTTCTCCTTTGTAAGGCTCATATCCAATAAAACGGTGTGCCATAATAGCCTCACCAGCTGTTGCAGTAAGTAATTGATTACGCAATCCAATAATTCCACGTGATGGAATATTAAATTTCACAATCATACGCTCCCCTTTAGTTTCCATAGAAAGCATTTCTCCTTTACGCATTGTAACGAATTCAACTGCTCTACCTGAAAGGTTTTCTGGTAAATCGATTGTCAATTCTTCAATTGGCTCACATTTTTTACCATCAATTTCTTTGATGATAACCTGTGGCTGACCAATTTGCAACTCATACCCTTCTCTTCTCATTGTTTCAATAAGAACAGATAAGTGAAGTACTCCACGACCAAAAACCATGAATTTATCAGCAGAATCAGTTTCGCCTAACTTCATAGCTAAGTTTTTCTCTAATTCTTTTGTTAATCTTTCTCTAATATGACGAGAAGTTACAAATTTACCTTCTTTACCAAAGAAAGGTGAATCGTTAATTGTAAACAACATACTCATTGTTGGCTCATCAATTGCGATAGTTTGTAAAGCTTCAGGATTTTCAGCATCAGCGATAGTATCTCCAATTTCAAAACCTTCAACTCCAATAATAGCACAGATATCTCCAGCAATTACTTGTTGTACTTTTTTACGACCTAAACCTTCAAAAGTATGTAATTCTTTAATACGTGATTTTATAACTTTTCCATCTCTTTTTACCAAAGAAATTGGCATACCTTCATTCAAAATACCTCTTTCAAGACGACCAATAGCGATACGACCTGTAAATGCAGAGAAATCTAAAGATGTAATCAACATTTGAGGAGTTCCTTCAGATACTTTAGGAGCTGGTACATTTTTGATAACCATGTCTAATAAAGGCTCAATATTATCAGTTTGGTTTCTGAAATCATCAGACATCCAGTTGTTTTTAGCAGAGCCGTAAACAGTTGGGAAATCTAATTGTTCTTCAGAAGCACCTAATTCAAACATTAAGTCAAAAACTTTTTCATGAACTTCTTCAGGAGTACAGTTTTCTTTATCAACTTTGTTGATAACTACGCATGGCTTAAGACCTAAGTCAATCGCTTTTTGTAGTACAAAACGAGTTTGTGGCATTGGACCCTCAAAAGCATCCACTAGCAAACATACACCATCGGCCATGTTCAATACACGTTCTACTTCACCTCCAAAATCCGCGTGGCCTGGAGTGTCAATAATATTGATTTTTGTTCCTTTATATTGAACTGATACGTTTTTAGAAGTAATAGTAATACCTCTCTCACGCTCTAAATCGTTATTATCAAGAATTAAATCACCTGTATTTTCGTTGTCACGAAATAATTGACAGTGATACATAATTTTATCAACCAAAGTGGTTTTACCGTGATCGACGTGGGCAATAATTGCAATGTTTCTAATAGATTCCATCTGTGATTTTTAATGGGTGCAAAGGTACACTTTATTTTGATATAAAAAACGTTTCTTTGATAGTTTGCGTATATCCAAGTAATTAGTTCAACTCTCAATGTTAATTTTAAGGTCAAAATGAAATCTAATTTTTGCTTAATTATGGTTAATTTAATTATATTTGAGTAATGAAAAGTAAAACTATCCAAATTACTCTAATCTATATTATGATTTCGTTATTTGTGACTATAATCTGTCATAAATTACTCGCTAGTTTTATCTCCTCCAAAGAAAACTTTTATTTTTTTATTATAAAAGACATCATTTTCATCTTAATTACCGGTCTCTTTTTCAAATACATACTCTCTAAAAACGAAAGCAAAAATGTCTCAATTTTCGAAAAACTAAAGCAGACAAACGAAGAAATCAAAGAATCTAATGAAAAATATGATATTGTAGCAAAAGCCACAAGCGATACCATTTGGGATTGGAAAATACAGGAAGACAGCATTAACTGGAATAAAGGAATTGAAAGCGTTTTTGGGTACAAGCAAGAAGAGGTTGGAAAAACTTCAAAATGGTGGTTTGACAAAATTCATCCCGAAGACAGCATCAGAATGTCTATAAAACTATATTCATTTATAGAGCAAAAAACCGAAAAATGGCAGGATCAATATCGCTTTAGATGTGCAGACGGAACCTATAAATACGTTTTAGACCGGGGCTTTTTACTGAAAGATGAAAACGGAAGAGCCATTAGAATGATTGGAGCAATCCAGGATATTACCAAACAAAAAGAAGAAGAACAACGATTGAAGCTTCTCGAAACTGTAATTACACAATCTAAAGATTCAATTTTAATTACAGAAGCAAACTCTATAAACGGAAAAATACCTAAAATTGTTTACGTAAATCCTGCATTCCTGCAAATGTCAGGCTATCATTCAAATGAAATAATTGGAAAATCAACTAATATTTTCAACAAAGGCCCAAATTCAGATTCAGATGAATTAAAAAAACTTTTGCGGGCAATTAAAAATGAAGAAGAATGCTTAATAGAAACCATAAGCTATACAAAACATAAAGAAGAATATTGGGTGCGTTTTTCCATGATTCCAATTTTTAATAATGAAGGTGTTATTTCACATTGGATTTCTATTCAACGAAATATTACAGATGAGAAAAAACTAGAAACAGAAAAAGAGCATCTTATTCGCGAATTAACACAAAACAATAAAGATTTAAAACAATTTTCGTACATCACATCACACAATCTGCGTGCGCCTTTGTCAAATTTAATTGGGCTTTTAAATCTTACCGAAGATATTCCGATAGAAAACCCTGAATTAAAAGAAATTTTGACCGGATTTAGCAAATCAACTCACTTATTAAATGAGACTATTAATGATTTAGTAAAGGTTATTATCATTAAAGACAATCCTTCAATGCAAAAAGAAGAAGTATCTTTAAAAGAAGTATTCGAAAACGTATTTAGCCAACTATCATTTCAAATCGAATTACATAAGCCAATAATCAAACTTAAGTTTGACAGGGTACCATTATTAAACACAAACAAAGCTTATATTGAAAGTATTTTACTTAATTTACTCACCAATTCTATAAAATACAAATCAGAAAACAGGAAACTAAAAATATCTATAACTGCAGAACAAATAGATCATCAAGTCATTCTAACCTTTAAGGATAATGGAATTGGTATTGATCTTGAAAGAAATCGTGATAAAGTTTTTGGATTATACCAAAGATTTCACAACTATCCCGACAGTAAGGGACTGGGATTATATCTTGTAAAATCGCAAGTAGAAACAATGGGAGGCACTATTAGTATAGAAAGTGAAGTTAACATAGGAACCACTTTTACAATAACATTTAAAAATTAATTATTATGCTTGAGCAAATTTTATGTATTGATGACGACCCTATCACACTAATGCTATGCAAAAAAGTGATTGCGAAATCTTCTTTTTCTAAAGAAATCATTACTGCTCCAAATGGCGAAGAAGCATTACATCATTTCAACACATTAAAATACAATAACAAAAATAAGGTAAGCAAAAAACCGGAATTAATTTTTTTAGACTTAAATATGCCGGTGATGGGTGGCTGGGAATTTTTAGACCACTTTACCTCTAAGGCTTATTCTGAATTTAATACTGCAAAAGTTATTGTCTTGTCTTCTACAATTGATCCTCACGATCTTGCCAAAGCCAAAAAATACCCTATAATAATAGATTTTCTTTCAAAACCAATTACAAAGCCGATGTTAGAATATTTAAAAAAGAAAATGGAGCTTTAAAAACGTATAATCAAAAATCAAAAAATCAAAAAAAATTCAAATACTTCTACAGAAATATTGGAACTTGAATTTTTTTATTGAAAATTTATAAAAATTCAATTTTATTCAAACAAAAAAAAATCCTCTAAAAGAGGATTTTTTATATTTTTAGGAAATTGCAATTAATTACAATTTAGCAACATGTTTAGTTAATTTAGACTTCAAGTTAGAAGCTTTATTATCATGAATGATGTTCTTTTTAGCTAATTTATCAATCATAGAGATTACAGTTGATAATTTTGAAGCAGCATCAGATTTATCAGTAGCTAATCTTAATGCTTTAATAGCATTACGAGTAGTTTTATGTTGATATCTGTTAAGAACTCTTCTTTTTTCGTTACTTCTGATTCTTTTTAATGCTGACTTATGATTTGCCATTTTGTTTTAATTTTAGATGTAATAATTATTATAGATACTAGTTAAAAAAGAAAAACCTCCCACAATTGCAAAACAATCACTTTGGTTTTAACTAATAAAACAAAAACCGAGACACCAATTTTTATTTTACAAAACTTATTCACAACTAATTTTAGTAGTCTGTAAGGGAATCGAACCCCTGTTACCAGGACGAAAGCCTGGAGTCCTAACCCCTAGACGAACAGACCATATCCTTCTAAGTTTTTCTATATTTAAATAGAGGTATTTTGTAGCCCGTAGCGGAATCGAACCGCTCTTACATGGATGAAAACCATGCGTCCTAACCGATAGACGAACGGGCCTGCTTCTCTAATGCGGATGCAAAAATACAACTATTTTTAAGATGTACAATACCTGATGCAAAAAAAATTAAAAATTTTTAATATGCCTTAGCAAACAGCACTCTTCTTGTAGAAGGATTACCAGTAAACACACAGGTTCCGACCTCCTCAATACTATCCAAAGGTATACAACGAATCGTTGCTTTTGTCAGGTCTTTTATTTTTTCTTCAGTAGCTGCCGTACCATCCCAATGAGCCGATACAAAACCACCTTTTCCATCTAAAATCTCTTTAAACTCCTCAAAACTATTCACTTCTGTAATATGTGTATTACGATAGTCTAATGCTTTATTAAACAGATCTGTTTGAATCTGCTCTAAAAGGTCATTTATATAAGTAACGATTCCTTCTGCAGGAACCACTTCTTTTGTCAATGTATCACGTCTCGCAACTTCAAAAGTTCCGTTTTCTAAATCTTTTGGACCAACGGCAATTCTAACGGGAACTCCTTTTAATTCCCATTCAGCAAACTTAAATCCTGGTTTTTGAGTTGTTCTGTCATCATATTTAACTGAAATCTTTAACTTTTTCAACTTAGCAGTCAAATCATTAACCGCAGCCGTAATTTCTGCTAATTGTTCATCTGTTTTATAGATTGGCACAATAACAACTTGTATAGGTGCCAAATTTGGAGGCAACACTAATCCCTGATCATCAGAATGCGTCATAACCAACGCTCCCATTAATCGGGTAGAAACTCCCCAGGAAGTTCCCCACACATGTTCTTGTTTTCCTTCTGCATTAGCAAACTTTACATCAAATGCTTTTGCGAAGTTTTGACCTAAAAAGTGAGAGGTTCCTGCTTGTAATGCTTTTCCATCCTGCATTAATGCTTCAATACAATAGGTTTCATCAGCACCTGCAAAACGTTCTGTTTCGGTTTTAATACCTTTTACAACCGGAATCGCCATGAAATTCTCTGCAAAATCAGCATAAACGTTCATCATTTTTTCAGATTCTTCTACTGCTTCTGCTTTTGTGGCATGCGCTGTATGTCCTTCCTGCCATAAAAATTCAGCCGTTCTTAAAAACAAACGTGTACGCATTTCCCAACGCACTACATTTGCCCATTGATTAATCAATAAAGGTAAATCTCTGTAGGATTGAACCCATCCTTTATAAGTAGACCAAATAATTGCCTCACTTGTTGGACGAACAATAAGTTCTTCCTCCAGCTTTGCATTTGGATCAACCATTAATTTTCCGGGTTTGTCCGGATCATTTTTTAATCTATAATGTGTTACAATGGCGCATTCTTTTGCAAATCCCTCTGCATTTTTTTCTTCAGCCTCAAACATGCTTTTAGGCACAAATAAAGGGAAGTACGCGTTTTGATGTCCTGTTTCTTTAAACATCCTGTCCAGCTCAGCCTGCATTTTTTCCCAAATCGCATATCCGTATGGTTTAATAACCATACATCCTCTAACGCCTGAATTTTCGGCTAAATCTGCTTTTACAACCAGTTCGTTATACCATTTCGAATAATCTTCTGATCTTGTAGTGAGGTTCTTACTCATATTGAATAGTTTGGCACAAATTTTGTTTTAATAATTTTAACTAAATAGTTTGACAAAACTAACTATTTTTGTAATGTGCAACAATAAAAAACACCACAGATATGAAAACTTCTATTTCTCTTCGCCAAAACTCAGCTCATTTCTATTTAATTGGATTATTGAGTTTTCTAGCAGCATCGTGTGGTTCTTACCAAAATACTTCATATAATGACAATGACGGAGTATATGGTGGTTCATCAAGAACGTATGCTCAAACAAATACCACAGGTACCAACAATCAATATAAAGAATACTTTAAATCATTACAAGACGACGATCAGCCGACCGAAATTTTTACTGATGTAGATTCTTATGGCAATTATGCCGAAAATGACAGCACACAAACTGCTGTAACTACGAATGCATATCCTGCATGGGGAAGCGGTAATACTGAAGTTGCAGTTAACTATTATTCTGATCCAACCTGGTCAATAGGTTTTGGCTTTGGATTAGGATACCCTTATTATGGATGGGGTTATGGTGGTGGCTACTGGGGATACCCTGGATATGCCTGGGGTTATCCTGGATATTGGGGACCTGGATGGGGATACCCTGGATACTGGGGAGGTGGTTACGGATACCGTTATAACAACTACGCCTATAATTATGGAAGAAGAGGATCTGCTGCTTACTATGGAGGAAGAAATTATGCTTATAACAGAAATTACACTTCAAGAGGATATTCTAACAGAAACTACACAGACAGAAGTTATTCCAATAGAGGCTATTCAAACAGAAGCTATACTACTAACAGAAATAGTTATAACACAAACAGACAAAGCAGCTATTCTGATTACAGAAGAGGTTCTTCTGTAAATAGCAGAACGACAAGCCCTACTTTTACAAACAGAAACAACTCTTCCAGAAATAGTAGTTACGATTACTCAAACAGAGGATCAGGCAACTCAACTAGCAGAAGCTATAACAACAGCAGCAATAACTCATCAAGAAGTTATTCAACACCAAGCAACAGTTCTTCACGTTCTTACAACAGTGGCGGCGGCGGAAGCATGAGATCATCAGGCGGCGGTGGCGGCGGTGGAAGATCTTACGGCGGTGGCGGCGGAGGAAGAAGATAATTCCTCTACTGTTTCAATCTTTAAATCATTTAACACCTAATCAAATGAAAAAAATATTATTCCTAATTCTATCAGGACTAACTTTTAGCGTCTCACATTCTCAAGAAGTTTCAGATGCCGTACGCTATGCTCAGGACAATTTGACCGGAACTGCCAGATTTAGAGCCATGAGCGGAGCCTTTGGAGCTGTTGGCGGAGATTTATCTTCTCTTTCCGTAAACCCTGCAGGATCTGCTGTGTTTTCAAATAATCAGATGGCGGTAACTTTCAGCAATCAGAACAATAAAAATAATTCTAATTACTTCGGAACTCAAACAAGCGACAAGGATAATTCTTTTATCCTGAATCAGGCCGGAGGTGTATTTGTTTTTCATGACAGGAATCCAAAAAACGGATGGAATAAAATTGCTATTGGGGCTTCTTACGAAAACACTAACAACTTCAATAACAATATTTTTTCAGCAGGAACTAATCCAACAAATTCTGTTGATCAATATTTTTTAACTTACGCTAATGGAATTTCTTTGGGAGACATTAGAAACATTCCATATATAGATCAATTCTATGATGAGCAACAAGCTCATTTTGGGTATGAAGGATATGTTATAAACCCTTTAGCCAACAATGACAACAATACACAATATACTTCAAATGTCCCTGCCGGCGGTAATTACTATCACGAAAATGAAGTTTATACAAGAGGATATAACAGTAAATTAAGTTTCAATATTGCAACTTCTTATAAAGACAGAATTTTTCTTGGGGCAAACTTAAATGTACATATCACAGATTATACGAGATCAAGCAGCTTTTATGAAGATAACAATAATCCGTTACAGTCAACTGCAACTATATCTAATTTAAGATTCAACAATAACTTATATACTTACGGAAACGGATTCTCTTTTCAACTAGGTGCTATTGCCAAAGTTACAGAAGCATTTAGACTTGGTTTAGCCTACGAATCTAATACCTGGTATAAACTTTATGACGAAACTTACCAAAGCCTACACACAACAAGACAAGCTAACGGAGGACCTGAACTTTATGAAGATGTAGATCCTAATGTTGTAAATGTTTATGAATCTTACACCTTACAAACTCCGGGAAAATTCACTTTTAGCGGTGCGTATGTATTTGGAAAATCAGGATTAATTAGTGTTGATTATTCTATTAAAGATTACGGAAACACAAAATTCAAACCAACAAATGATGCCGGTTTTAGAGGCGTAAATAACGACATAAGCAATCAATTGACAAATAATGGCGAATTGAGAATTGGTGCAGAATATAAAATAAAGAGATTAAGCTTAAGAGGCGGATATCGATTTGAAGAAAGCCCATATAAAAACGGAACTACTATTGGAGATTTAAACAGCTATTCTGGCGGTTTAGGATATAGTTTTGGAGGCACAAAATTAGATTTAGCATATTCTTATGCTGAAAGAAAAACAAATCAGGGATTTTTTGCCACAGGATTTACTGATGGTGCCAATATTACATCGAAACTGAATAATGTTTCTTTGACTTTATTATTTGAATTGTAATTAAAAATAAATAGATGAATGGAAATTTCCGTCAGGTTTTTTATCTGACGGATTTTTTTTTAATACGAAAAAAGATTGAACCACAATTATGAAACGATTAGCTTCATAAAAAACATGTAAAACAAACCGAAACAAGTGGTGTTTGAATAAAAAAGTGTAATTTTGCACTCCAATTTATAAAAGTATGAGAACCAAGTCTTTAAAAAAGAACAAAATTAACGTAATCACTCTTGGGTGTTCGAAGAATGTATATGATAGCGAAGTGCTTATGGGACAGCTTCGTGCGAATGGAAAAGAAGTACAACACGAAGCACCAGCTGCAGAAGAAGGAAATATCATTGTAATTAACACTTGTGGATTTATTGATAATGCAAAAGCTGAATCAGTAAATATGATTTTGGAATACGCTGATAAAAAAGACAAAGGTTTAGTTGATAAAGTTTTTGTAACCGGATGCTTATCTGAACGTTACAGACCCGATTTAGAAAAAGAAATTCCGAATGTAGATCAATATTTTGGTACAACAGAATTACCTCAACTATTGAAAGCCTTAGGAGCTGACTATAAACATGAACTATTAGGAGAACGTTTAACTACAACTCCTAAAAATTACGCTTATTTGAAAATTGCCGAAGGCTGTGACAGACCATGCAGTTTTTGTGCAATTCCTTTAATGAGAGGTACTCACGTTTCTCAACCAATTGAAAAATTAGTCAAAGAAGCTCAAGGCTTAGCTAAAAATGGCGTTAAAGAATTAATTTTAATAGCGCAGGACTTAACTTATTATGGTCTTGATATTTATAAAAAGAGAAATCTTGCTGAGCTTTTAGAAGAATTAGCAAAAGTAGAAGGTATAGAATGGATTCGTTTGCACTACGCCTACCCTACCGGTTTCCCGATGGACGTTTTGGAATTAATGAAACGCGAACCAAAAATTTGCAACTATATTGATATTCCGTTACAGCATATTTCTGATTCTATTTTGAAATCAATGCGTCGTGGTACAACTCAGGCAAAAACAACTCAATTATTGAAAGATTTCCGTGCTGCAGTTCCGGGAATGGCAATTAGAACTACTTTAATTGTTGGTTACCCAGGTGAAACACAGGAAGATTTTGAAATTTTGAAAGATTTTGTTCAGGAAATGAAATTTGACAGAATGGGATGTTTCGCTTATTCTCACGAAGAAAACACTCATGCCTATTTACTTGAAGATGATGTTCCTGCCGATGTGAAACAAGCCAGAGCTAATGAAATTATGGAATTGCAATCGCAAATTTCATGGGATTTGAATCAGGAAAAAGTTGGACAGGTATTTAAATGTATTATTGACAGAAAAGAAGGCGCACATTTTGTTGGAAGAACAGAGTTTGACAGCCCGGATGTTGATAATGAAGTTTTAATAGATGCATCAAAACATTATGTAAAAACAGGTGAATTTGTTAATATAAGGATAATTGAAGCTACAGAATTTGATTTATACGGAGAACCTGCTTAAATTTACAGTATTCATTTGCTAATTTTAGAAAAAACATTTATGAAATCTATCCAATCTTTATTTCTTTTAGTTTTTGCCTTATTATGTTTCAACACTATTTCTGCTCAATACGGAAACGGGTATAACAATGGTTATGGCAGCAATGGCTACGGAAGAGGCGGCGGAATGGGCATGGACAGAAGCATGATGCAAGGTCCTCAAGGCAACACAAGCAAACCAAAAGAAGTTCCGGCTGAAGAAACAGCAGCCAAGATCGTAGAACAAATGAAACCCGAAGTAAACCTTGATGAATTGCAAGCTATTGCTATCACCAATGTTCTAACAGACAGCATGAAAGAACAAGGGGTTCTTTTGAAAAACGAAAGCAGCAGCCAAGATGAAAAAATTGAGCAAATGAAAGCGTTGAGAGAAAGCACTACTAAAAAAATAACTGCTTTTTTAAATCCTGACCAGATTCCAAAATACACCGATTTTATGGAGAACTTTAAGGAGATCAAAAAAACAAAATCTAAAAAGAAAAAAGATTCTAAAGAAAACAAAGACGATAAAAAAGAAACCGAGGCAATAAAAACAGAAGAATAATTGTTTTAACTATATCTTTAAAAAATAATAAAACCATGGCAAAAAAACATTTTTGTTATCTGATTTTAGCAATTATTATTACTTCTTGCTCTACAAATCCTTATAAAACTACTGAAAAAGCCTACGACCAACAGCTTAAAACTTTAGAAAATCAAATTACAAGTAAAGAAGCTCAGCCAATACCTGCTGTTAGCCCTGTAGTTATTGACACTACTTATGCGCAGCAATTAGGTATTATAAAAGATACCTTATCAAAAACGGGATCAACTGCTTTATTGAATGGTATAAACACAGAATGGATTGGTACTGTAAATTTTAATTTAAGAAAACCAAGTTTTATTATTATTCATCACACAGCTCAAGATTCTGTACAGCAAACTATAAACACTTTTACAAAAACTAAAACACAAGTTAGCGCACATTATATTATTTCTGAAAATGGAAAAGTAGTGCAAATGCTAAATGACTATTTAAGAGCATGGCATGCCGGCGCATCAACCTGGGGGAAAAATACAGATTTAAACTCCAGTTCTATTGGTATTGAGCTTGACAATAATGGTTTTAAACCTTTTACCGAAGCACAAATAAGCAGTTTAGTTGCGCTTTTGACAAAACTGAAAAAAGACTATAATATTCCAACTCAAAATATTTTAGGTCATGCAGATATTGCTCCAGGAAGAAAACAAGATCCGAGTGCATTGTTTCCATGGAAAACCTTAGCAGAAAAAGGTTTTGGAATCTGGCCAGACGAAATTTTGGAAGAAGCTCCTTTTGATTTTAAAATTGAACCTGCTTTACGCATTATTGGTTACAATACCAAGAATCTTACTGCAGCAATTCAGGCTTTTAAATTACATTATATTCAAACGGATGCAACATCTGTTTTAGATCGAAAAACGATTGATACGATTTATTCGATTTATAAAAAGCAACTTCAATAATACATCATTATTATAAAATACAAAAGGCGTTTCTAAAATTTAGAAACGCTTTTTTTGTTTACAGAAGTTCGCCACGAATTACACTAATTTTCACGAATTTAAAATGCGGAAATTTTGTCACAGATTAATTTTTTATTATCCGCTTAGTTTAATTAGAAATTAGAAAAAAACAGGGAAATTGCTTCTCTAGTTCTTTATCGTTCGAGTCTTGGTAAAAAAAAAGCTCAACACAAATAAGAGAATCTTTTTAATCTTTTAATCTGTGGCAAAAAATTCAACACAAAGAAACAGCATCTTTTTAATCTTTTAATTTGTGTAAAAAAATAAGCACAAATAAAAAAGCTGCCAAAACATTAGTATGTTTCGACAGCTCCAAAAAAA
>NZ_JXQR01000017.1:0-50920 GCF_000834715.1 Flavobacterium sp. MEB061
CTTCTGACGCTGCCAAAGCAAAAAACGATGCAACTAAAGCAAAAGCTGAAGGCATAAAATCGGACACAAAAGCTAAAACAACGGCAACTAAAAAAACCGGTACCAAAACTGTAAAAGAAACAACTGAAAAAGCACCAAAAGTTGCAGACAAAGTGACCGGAGAATACAATGGTAAAAAAGTATATACCGGGCCTAAAGGTGGTAAATACTACATAAACTCAAACGGTAACAAAACTTATATTCAGGATTAAGAAATAATTTGATAACTAATAATCAAGAGACTAAAAAAATTTAGTCTCTTTTTTTATACATTAACTTTTATGTTAATATATAAACAAAGCCTTACAATAGAGTTAATAATTTAGTAATATGCGCTAAATAACAGAAATCACTTATTTATATATCTTCGTCAAAAAGCAAACTTAATATGAGTATTGAATATTCGGCAAACAAAACTATTTTAGTCGCACCGTTAAACTGGGGCTTGGGCCACGCCACAAGATGTATCCCGATTATAAAAGCATTACAGGAAAATAACTTTATTCCAATAATCGCTTCTGACGGAATTGCACTGGCTTTGTTAAGAAAAGAATTTCCATATGTGCAAACTCTTGAATTGCCATCTTATCATATTGAATATGCTAAAAATGGTAAAAATTTTAAGTGGAAGCTGATTAAAAATCTTCCTAAAATGATTACAGCCATTCGTGATGAGAAAAAAATGGTAAAATCGTGGGTTAAAAAACACGGCATTGATGGTATTATTTCAGATAACAGATTAGGGGTTTTTAGCAAAAAAATTCCATCGGTATTTATTACGCATCAATTGAATGTGATGACTGGAAACACAACATGGTTTACGAGTAAATGTCATCAGCATGTTATAAAAAAATATACGGAATGCTGGGTTCCTGATACGAATGAAAAAGTAAATCTTACCGGTGATTTAGGACATCTTGAAACTAATGAACTAAACTTAAAATATATTGGGCCTTTGAGCAGAATGCGCAAAAAGGAAACTCCAAAGGTTTATGATTTGATGATTATTCTTTCGGGACCGGAACCTCAACGTACTTATTTGGAAGAAAAATTAAAGGAAGAAGTTCTTAATTATGAAGGGAAAGTTGTGTTTGTAAAAGGTGTAGTCGAAAAAGACCAAACCAAACTAGAATCCGGAAATGTTACTTATTACAATTTCATGAATTCAAAACAGTTGGAACAAACCTTCAATGAAAGTGATTTGGTTTTATGCCGTTCGGGGTATACTACCGTAATGGATTTGGCAAAATTGGGTAAAAAAGCTTTTTTTATTCCAACTCCGGGGCAATATGAGCAGGAATATTTAGCGATAAAACTTCAGGATGAAAATCTGGTGCCGTATGCATTGCAAGACGACTTTACCATTGAAGATTTATCAAGAGTAAAGTCGTTTACAGGTTTTTCTCAGTTTCAGGATAATATCGACTGGGATTCTCTATTTTCTATATTTGAAGATAAAGCTTAGAAGTTAAACTGCGCTTGCAATCGCAATAAGTTTCCTTGTTGTCTGTTGATTGGGAGCGCACTGTCTTCAAAAGTTCTGTCGGCAATAACATACTCTGCCGTAAGTTCGAATGCTTTAAACGGCTGCCATTCTACACCAATTTCGTAATCACGTACAACATAACTTCTGGCATCTTTCTCGTATTTTTTTCCTCCGTCATAATACTGAAATTTGGCGAAAGGATAAATATGCTGTTTTTTTATGTCTAATTTATAATTCAATAATACATAACCTCCGTTTAGATCTGTTTCATCAACGGTGTTTGTAAGTGTGTTATAGCGAGGTCCGGTTCCAATATTATATTCCGTTTGAATTCCGAATGGCTTTGGATACAAAACAAAAGTTGCCCCAATTCTCTGGTCTTTTACATATTGAGGATCATTAACTATTACGCCTGAAGAAATCTCTCCGGTAAAAGCCCATTTTCCGGTATATGCCTGAATTCCAGGCTCGATAATCTGATTTCCAATTACAAACGGATAAGTTGCTCTTGCTACGACATTTATCGCTCTGTTTCCGTCTAATTTATTGGCTATTTGTCCGTTATAAACTCCAAAAGCAAAAACTCCAAAATCGCCGGAACCTTTATAACCATCTTTTACTAACATCGAGAAACGCTCTCTGATTTCGGCCGGAGCCCAATAAAAGAATAACCCTAAATCACGTTCGTTTAATATAGCACTGTTCATGGCGTCGTTTCTGTCTAAAGCCAATCGCTGCGAGCTGGATTGCATGTTTTCAAAACCATACGGAATTTTACTTTGTCCGACACGCACACGGTATTCCTTTTTCTTATCAAAAGAAAGATCAAAATACAGGTCACGAATTTGAACGAAATTTTGAATTCCGCTACTTGGTGAACTGGCAAAATCTGGCTGGAAGTAAAAAAACACATTTGGATGCACTTGTCCTGAAAACACTAGACGTGCACGTCTGATAAAAAGTCCGTTGTTTGCTTTTGCATCCGGAGCTGTAGAAGTTGTTCCCCATGATTTATCACATTGGTCACAGGAAACTTTATCGTTTGTAGAAAACAAACCATTGTATCGTATTTGTGCATAACCTCTTAGGGAGATTCTGTCGTACCAGTGTTCATCGTTACTAACGCCCGATTTGGTATCCGGAAGTTTGGCTTTGTTGATAGAATCAAGAAGACGAACTACTTCTTTTTTTACATCTTCTTTGGTTAACTCTTGCGCATTTGCAACACAAGTAATTAGCAATAAAATTGCAATTATTTTTCTTTTTATCATTTTTTCTCTAATGCACTAAAATTCAAGGTGCAAAGATGTATCACCAATGTTAAGAAATCATTAACACCGTGTTATCATAATAAGAAGATTTGTTTAGAAATAGTTACGCAAATATTATTCGCATTGCCAAACTCTATTTTTAAGCACTTAATAGCTCTGAAGCTTACAATTTTTTAACCTCAACTTTCTGCGCTTTATATGCTTTTTCGAGTGTAAAAGAGAATTCAGAACCAATTCCGAATTCACTTTCTACATATACTTTCTCTTTATGTGCCTCAATAATATGTTTTACGATAGCCAATCCTAAACCAGAACCACCTTCAGATCGGGTTCCGCTTTTATCGACACGATAAAAACGTTCAAAAAGTCTTGGGATATTTTGTTTTTCAACTCCTTCTCCATTATCACTAATTCTGATTAAGACTTTTTTCTTAGTTAAATTAACCACTCCAACTTCGGTTAAACCACCTTCTTTTCCGTATTTAATTGAGTTTACAATTAAATTCTCCAAAACCTGCTGAATTCTGTCCTGATCTCCGCGAACGATAACCGATTTTACATTTCTGCTTTCAAAAGCCAATTTGATTTTTTTCTTTTCGGCTTTCATTTCCAATAAATCAAAAACATTCTGAATCAACTCAACGATATCAAAATCTGTCATATTCAAATCCAGATCACCAGACTCAAGTTTGGTAATCATGTCGAGATCTTCTACTATATATATAAGTCGCTCTACTCCTTTTTCGGCACGTTTTAAATATTTTTTTCTGATGTGTTTATCATCCATTGCACCATCAAGCAAAGTAGAAACATAGCCCTGAACCGTAAACAAAGGTGTTTTAAGTTCGTGCGAAACGTTTCCTAAAAACTCCCTGCGGTATTCTTCACGAATTTCGAGCATTTCGATTTCGAGTTTTTTATCTGTAGCAAACTTTTTTACTTCACGCGAAAGCGTTTCCATATCTGTTGTTATGGGCTGATTGATAAGTGTTGTCGATTCTAATAACGAAACCTCATCGTATATTTTTTTTACTCTTCTGTATATAAAACGTTCTACACGATATTGCAAAACCAGGAAAGAAAAAATGTAAATCGATAAGAGAAAAACTAATCCAAACCCTATTTGATGTTTCAGTTGATTTTTATAAAACAACGACATCAAAATCAGCACAAATCCTGTTGCAAAAAGACTTATATATAATGCCGACTTTACAGCAAATTTGTATGTTTTCTTAAAATTAATTTTCATTGAATATTTTTAACCATTAAGGGATTTTTTCACCATATAAGTGATATAAGTTCATTTAAAAGTAAAACTTATTTTCTATGTATTGAGTAAAAATTTGAAAAAGTCAATCTTTGTCAAATTAAACTTTGACAAAGATTGACTTTGATTTCAAAAGTATGGACTATAATTGAATGTTAGATCACAATCAAATACTTAGCAACTTAGTATCTAGTCCCGAGGCTTCGGGATTGCAGCTTAAAAAATTAAACTTCAAATTTATAACCTACTCCTTTTATTGTTTTAAAAAGATCTTCTCCAATCTTTTCACGTAATTTTCTGATGTGAACATCGATCGTTCTTCCGCCAACTACTACTTCGTTACCCCAAACTTTATCAAGTATTTCATCTCTTTTGAAAACTTTTCCAGGTTTTGAAGCCAGCAGGTAAAACAATTCGAATTCTTTTCTTGGTAATGCAATTTCTACATTCCCTTTTATGATCTTATATTCTTCGCGGTTAATTTCGATTCCGCCAACATTTAAGGTATCACTAACAACTTCTTGTTCTTTTAACCTTCTTAACAAAGCCTTTACTTTACTTACCAGTAATTTTGGCTTTATCGGTTTTGTGATATAATCATCAGCACCTGCATCGAAACCAGCTACTTGCGAATAATCTTCGCTTCTTGCTGTTAAAAATGTTATGATAACATTATTTAATTCTGGTATTTTTCTGATGTTTTCACAAGCTTCCATACCGTCCATTTCTGCCATCATCACATCCATAATAATCAGGTCTGGTAATTCTTTCTGAGCTTTTGCAATTGCATCTTTTCCGTTTGAAGCTGTTACAATTTGATAGCCTTCCTGAGCAAGGTTATAGCCTACGATTTCTAAGATATCCGGTTCATCGTCGACCAATAAAATCTTGGTTTGAGTTTTTTTCATAAAATAGCAAAAATTGAGTTTTCTCATCAAATTTGATTCTAATAAATCTGATGGTTTTTAATTGCGATGGTAAATATAATAATAAATCGACGGTTAAAAATCGCAGTTAACGGTAATTTAATCTCGTAACAATTTGATAATCTACAGAACACAAAAACATAACAAGTGCGTAACATGAACTTTACAGGGCGGTTCTTTCTTTGCAAAAAAATAAATTAAACACAACTAAAATGAAATTCAATCTAAAATTTCTATTATTTACATTATTTATCTGCACGATTTCGGTCGCTCAAAACAAAGGTACAATTTCTGGGGTATTAACCGACAAAGAAATGAACAATCAATCGCTTCCTTTTGCGAATGTCTTAATAAAAGGAACAAACATTAGCGCAAACACTGACATCGACGGGAAATATTCAATATCTGTAAATCCGGGAAGCTATACTTTAATTTTCAGCTTTTTAGGATACCAAACTATAGAAGCGCCGGTTACAGTTAAAGCAAACGAAACTGTAACAATCAACAAAACACTTACTTCTGGAGAAGGTTATGCTTTGAAGGATGTTGTTGTGCAATCATCTGCTGGAAACAAACAAAAAGAATCAGCTCTATTATTAGACCAAAAAAATGCAGTTTCTTTTAAAGCTGCAATTGGTGCCGAAGAAATAGCTCGAAAAGGAGTTAACGATGTAGCAAATGCTGTATCTAAAGTTAGTGGAGTTTCTAAAAACGACGATTCAGGAAATGTTTTCGTAAGAGGATTAGGAGATCGTTATAATGTTACAACATTAAACGGACTTCCATTACCATCAAACAACCCTGCAAATAAAAATATACTTTTAGATATTTTCACGACAAATATTGTAGATAATATTGGAGTAAGCAAAACATTTGAAGCTCAAAACTATGCCGATTTCGGAGGAGCAAACATAGATATTGCTGCAAAAAAATTCAGCGGTAAACCTTTTGTAAGTTTTTCAATTGGAACAGGGGCTAACACAAATGTTTTAGGTCAAGATCATTTTTATCTACAAGATGGTCCTACTTATACTGGATTTAAAAAAGTTGGAGTTCCAGACTCTCCATTACAACCATATAGCTATGCAACAAGCTGGGACAGACAGGAAAACAAAAACATATTAAATGCTTTCTATACTTTATCTGCTGGTAAAAGATTTAATATAAATGATGAAAGTTCAATTGGTACTTTTGTTACTGGTTCATTTAGTGCAAAAAATAAATACACAGAAGGATACAGTAGAGGGGGAATTACTTCTGACGGAGATATCTTTTCTGATTTTTACAGAACGGCGTACAAACATAGTACTACTACAACTGTGATGGGTACAGCTGATTATAAAATCAACAACAAAAACTCGATCTTCTTTACTTCTTTATTCTTGAATTCAAGTGAGCAAGATTACAGCGAGTATGAAGGAACAAACCAGAATTTTGATGGTGGTGGAGACGCTCTTCAACAAATATCTGGATTTATTAAACGTGGAACTTTTGAAAGAACTCAATTAATTGTAAATCAATTAACAGGAAAAAATAAGTTCAACGATCAGTGGAATTTAAATTGGGGTGTAGGATACAGCATGTCTAATAGTGCAACTCCGGATCGTATGCAAAACTCTTTTGTGTATGCTCCAAATGCTATAGACTACACATTTTTTACCAATTCAAACATCAATAATCACAGATTTTTTCAGGACTTAAAAGAAAATGAAATCGCTGCAAATGTTGCTCTTTCTTATAACTTCAAAAAAGGCAGTGATGATACTTACAAAGGAAAAGTAACTGTTGGTTATTCAGGAAAGTTCAAGAGTGTAGATTACAACATGGAACAATATTCATTTTTCCCGAACAGAACTACAATTTCTTTTCCTAAAGAAGACATACACCATGTAGATAATTATTTAGATCCTGCACACTGGGGTTCATCATACTCAAACAGAATTAACCAATTGTATAATGGAAATTTAGATATTAATGCTGCATTCGTTAATGTTCAATACTCTTTAACGGATAGATTGAGTGTGATATTAGGGGCTAGACTGGAACAATTGAATCAAAGTGTTTTCTATATCACAACAACAGTTCCGGGTGGCGGCAATTCTGATGATTCAAAGTTTAACATTTTACCAAGTTTAATTTCAAAATATACTTTAACAGACAAACAGAACTTAAAGTTTTCTGCGAGCAAAACATATACACTTCCTCAGTTTAAAGAAAAAGTGCCAATTATTTATGAAGATGTCGCACAAGCATACGAAGGAAACCCTAATTTATATGCTTCAACAAATTACAACTTCGATTTAGGATGGGAATTTTTCCCGAAAGCAGGGGAATTAATTTCTGTAACTGCATTCGGAAAAATCATTCAAAACCCAATCAACGAAATGTTCCTTAACTCTTCTTCAAATGATATCTCTTACGCAAATACAGGAGATAAAGGAACAGTAGCTGGGGTAGAAGTAGAATTTAGAAAAGATATTTTTGAAATTGAAAATAATAACAACCTAAAGACAAAACTTTCTTTTGACGCAAACGGATCTTATTTATACACCAACCAAGATCTAAGCAACGATAAAGTAAACAACGAAAATGATTTTGGAGCAAACTTTACTTTTTCAGAAAGTAAATTAACAGGGGCTTCTAATTTCCTTGCCAATGCTAACTTATCATTTTTAAATGAATTCAGAGAAGGACAGGATTTCAGTGCAACGGTATCTTACTCTTATTTTTCAGATAAATTAGCTGTTATTGGAACCTCAAGAGTAGGAAACCTGGTTGATAAAGCTGTAAATAAATTAGACTTTATCGCTAATACAAGTTTAACTAAAAACTTAAAATTAGGTCTTATTTACAATAACATCCTGAATCCAACTTTTAAACGTGTACAAGAGCAAGGAAAAGTACCAGGAAAAGAATCTGTTGGTGATATTACTGCGGTTTCATACAAAGCAGGTTCAGATTTCAGACTTACTTTAAATTATACATTCTAAGAAACTGTTCTAAATAAATACAAAAGGTGATTAGGTAACTCTAATCATCTTTTGTAATTTAAAAACGGCAATGTAAATTTTATATTAAGTCGAGTCTTATTTATACCACTATACTTAATACATTGTTAATACGGTCTTAACTCAACAAAAACATATGTTCATTTACTTTGCCTTGAATAAATAAAACAATAAAACACAACAAAAATGAAAAAAAGTTTATTTGCAATGGCTGCAATATTAGGACTTGCTTTAACAAGCTGTAGTTCTGATGACAATAACAACAACAATACGAACAACAGTTCTTTTGTTTTAAAAGTTGACGATTTAAAGGGAGAGATTAAAGATGGTACTGTAACTTTGGACCCAACTCAAACTTATACTTTAACAGGTGGTCTTGTTGTTAAAGGTGGAGCTACTTTAGTTATTCCTGCTGGAACAGTAATTAAAAGTTCTGCTACTGCAGAAGCTACTTCTTTATATATCGCTGTAGAGAGAAATGCTAAAATTAACATCAATGGTACTGCTGCTAAGCCAGTTATTATGACTTCTGGAAAAGCAACTCCAGCTCAAAGTGACTGGGGTGGATTAATTATCGCTGGTAATGGTAAAGTGAACACAGGAGACAATGGTACTTCTGAAGTAGGTTCTTTAAGCTATGGTGGTAATGACAATGCAGATTCTTCTGGAAATATCAACTTTTTAAGAATTTCTTATACAGGTTCTAAATATACTGCTGAAAAAGAATACAATGGAGTTTCTTTCTTCGGAGTAGGTTCAGGAACAGTAGTATCTGACATATACACTTTCGAAAGTGGTGATGATGGAATTGAATTCTTCGGAGGAGCTGTGAACGCTTCTAACTTAGTAATTGTAAACTCTTATGATGATTCTTTAGATTTTGCTGACGGATGGCAAGGTACTGCTACAAACGTATACATTAAAGGTGTTACTAAAGCAGGTGTTGAAGGATCTACAAACGCAAAAGATCCAAGTGGAGCTGTTCCAATGACAAACGCTAAAATCACTAACATCTCTATCGTTAAAGGTGATGCTGCTTTCTTAGCTGACGAAAAAGCAATCAATTACAAAGAAGGTGGAGGAAAACAAGCTTACACAAACTTATATGTAGCTGACGGAATGCCTAAAGATCTTGCTAAATTATCTACAGATGCTGGTGCAGTTGCAAATATCGCTGCTGGTAACTTTACTATCACAAACTATACTTTTGGAGCTTCTGTTACTGCATTTGATGGTCCTAAATTATCTGGAACAACTACTGGTGCTTTAGGTGCTGGTGCTGGTGCTGACTTACCAACTTGGGCTAACTGGACTAAGTAATTAAACTAAGTTGATTTTCTAATCACTTCACACATAAAATGTTAAAAACATCCTAATTTTTTAGGATGTTTTTTTTTGGCGTAGTTTTTGTATTTTTTTTTGTATATTTACAATAATCAAAAAATAGCGATGGCAAAAAACTACTTTTATATTATATTTTTATTGGCTTTTTTCTTTACTACTATAACGGCGTCAGCGCAGGATAATAGTAAGCAATTACCAAAACCTCAGGACGGAAGTACCATTGAGGGCCTAAGCTTGTACCCTAACCCTGTTACAAACGGCAAAGTCTATATAACATCAAAAAACGATTTAGAAAAAGAAATTGTTGTTTTTGATCTGTTAGGAAAAAAAGTAATTCAGGCACATTTAACTACCAGAGAATTAAATGTTAGTGATTTAACTCCCGGAGTTTATATTATTAAAATAAGCGAAGAAAATGCTTCCGCTACCAGAAAACTTATCATTCGGTAAAACATAAAATACATCAAAAGCCCCAATGTTTATTTGGGGCTTTTTTATTACCGTTTTTTTTGTTTCCAGTCACAGTATGGGTTTTGAGACTCTGTACAGGAAAACTGTGACCAAAAACTGAAAACTATTTACATTTATACTTACCTTTGCACAAAAAAAGTTTTGATTACAGCCAGCGATATATTTACCATTTCGAGTCAGAAACAATTTGAAAAAATAGCATTAAAAGTGTTTCGTTTTCAGCATGAAAACAATCAGGTATATCGTGACTTTTGCGACTTTCTAAAAGTAAATCCGCAACAGATAAAATCACTGGAGCAAATCCCGTTTTTACCAATACAGTTTTTCAAAAGCCATAATGTAGTTTCCAATTCAAATCCTGTTCAGGTTATCTTTACCAGCAGCGGAACAACGGGCATGATTACGAGCAAACATTTAGTGACCGATATTTCCCTATATGAGGAAAGTTACCGCAAGGGGTTTTCTCAGTTTTATGGCAATATCGAAGATTACGTTGTTTTAGCTCTTTTGCCGTCTTATCTCGAAAGAGATGGATCTTCGCTTATTTATATGGTCGAAGACTTAATAAAACTATCCAATCAGCCCGAAAGCGGCTTTTATTTACACAATCACGACGACCTAATTAAAAAACTGACCGCTTTAGACGAATCGGGACAAAATGTGATTTTAATTGGTGTTACTTATGCTTTATTAGATTTAATAGAAAAACATCAATTCAACCTTCAAAATACCATCATTATGGAAACCGGAGGAATGAAAGGAAAACGCAAAGAAATGATTCGCGAAGAACTTCATGAACAGCTTTGCAAAGGCTTTGGAGTTTCGGCAATTCATTCAGAATACGGAATGACCGAACTTCTGGCGCAAGCCTATTCTTTAGGCGAAGGCGTTTTCGAATGTCCGTCATGGATGCATATTTTAGTTCGTGATCCCGAAGACGCACTTACTTACGTAAATAATGGAAAAACAGGTGGAATTAACGTTATTGATTTGGCCAATATCAATTCATGCTCTTTTATTGCCACTCAGGATTTAGGCAAAAAAAATCCCAACAACTCTTTTGAGGTATTGGGACGTTTTGATAATTCTGATATTCGTGGATGTAATTTGATGGTTTTGTAAACAGGTGTTTATAATCAACATTGTTATTTTTAACTATCTTAATGTAAGAATATACAGGATTTAATAACACATATATAATATAAAAAAAATACTACATTTATATTTAAAATATACTTTTAGAGTAACATTTTAAATATAAAATTATGAAAAAAATTACTTTATTACTGTTTGTTTTTTTAAACTTTACAGGCTGGACTCAGACCTACAAATTTCATACATTACAAGATTTAGGGCCGAATATCGAAACAGCTATTTCTGCTGAATGTGCTAAAAGCATTACAGTTGGACCAAATAGAGATGTAAATTTAAATCAAAGCTTTAAATTAGAAGTTGGGAAAATTTACAAATCTGATTTAGTTTCAGGATCAACTTCCGGTTCAAGATACTACAAGGTACTTTATGCTGTTGATTATTATCTTGATAAAGGAGCGGAAATAGATGAGCCTGCAAATTTTGAACTAATCCCAGATTTATGTAATTCTTTGTCATGGAAATACATCAGACCAATTTTATTAGGATCAACTATACAAGAAGCTCAAACTAACTTTTGCTCAAATCTAACCGTTAATACTACAAGAGAAAGAGTAAATGTTAGAACAGAAAAACCTTTAAATATTGGAGACGTATATTTGATGAATTTTGGTAAAGGTGCCAATTATTATTTAATTACAGCATCAGATCTAGAAGCGGGAGACAGCGAGTATCAACTTGATCCAACAAATAATAATAGCATTTTTTCTCTTGTTGCATTCAATTGCCAAAAACCAGATCCACAAGCCGTATCAATTGCTCCTGAAACTAATAATGATAATTATTATCGAGGATCGGGAATAAGAAAAGGAGCTTATTTTCATGTAACAAATATAGGCACAGATATTGTAAACACCAATACTGTACTTACACTATATCTAACGGCATCAAGAAACTTTGTAAATGGAAACGATATTAAGCTTGTTGCGAGTGGATGGGATCGAGAATACGTAAATAATGGTGTTGTCAGTGCGCTAATTTACAGTATTCCTTATAATGCAAGTATTGGTGATTATTATTTAACCCTAGAGATAACAAATGCGGAAGATTTTAATGTATATAACAATATAGTTTCATCAGCATCAAGAATAACGGTTAAAGATGGGACACCTCCAACAACTCCAACTCCAACTCCAACTCCAACTCCAACTCCAACTCCAACCGGAAAGCCAGATTTAATTATAGATTCAGATAAAACATTCATCAGCAGTGATTGTGGTGAATGTAGTTCAATCCCATTAAGTGAATTAAAAGACAAAAGGCACAAAATAAATAATCAATCCGGACAGATAACATTACCGTTTATAGCAGTTAAAAATACAGGAAATAGCATATCATCCCCAACAAATGTCACGTTTTATTTATCATCTAACACTACACTTGATAGTGCGGATTTAAAATCCAATGGAACTGCTATTAAAATAAATGGAGTCAAATCCGGAGAATCGTATGTAGTATCAGGTGGAACTATTTTTCCATCGGATTTTAGCAATACTGGCACTACCTTCCAAAATAACTGGAACATTCTCATGGTGGTCGACGACTCTAAAACAATTACGGAATCAAACGAAAATAACAATGTAACTGTTATTCCTGTAACTTTCTATAATCCTTTTGCAAAAACAGCAACAGCTACATTAGTAACCAATGAACAAGTGGAGCCTTATTCAATAAATGTCTACAATCTTGAAGGTAAAAAAGTTTTAACCAAAGAAGTTAGCTCTAAAGATGAAGAAAACAAATCTCTAGATTCATTAAAAAGCGGCATTTACATCATCAAATCTAAAAATGAAACCCGAAAAGTTATTAAATAATTAACATCTAATAATGCAAAAAGCATCCGCTTGGCGGATGCTTTTTTTATAGCTATAATTTAAGAATTCTGAATGTGGATCAAACAATCCTCAATACAAAATAATTTTTCTTTCCGCTTTGTAACAACACAAACTGATTATTAATCAAATCATTCGCTGTCAAAACAAAATCTTCTTTGATTTTTTCTCTGTTCACAGAAATTGAATTTGCTGTTAAAGCTCTTCTCGCTTCTCCGTTTGATTTAAAGAAACCTGTTTTTTCGTTTAAAACAGAAACAATATCCAATCCATTTTCAAGATCCTCTTTTGCGATTTCTGCTTGCGGCACTCCGTCAAAAACTTCTAAGAAAGTCGTTTCATCCAATTGTTTCAAATCCTCTGAAGTAGAATTTCCAAATAAAATATTCGAAGCCTGAATTGCTTTTTCTAATTCTTCTTTACTATGAACAAAAATCGTAATTTCTTCAGCCAGTTTCTTTTGTAAAACTCTTAAATGTGGAGCTTCTTTATGCTCTTCGATTAAAGCATCAATAGTTTCTTTGTCTAAAAATGTAAAGATTTTAATATATTTCTCAGCATCTACATCCGTTGCATTTACCCAAAACTGGTAAAATTTATACACTGAAGTTTTATCAGCATCCAACCAAACATTTCCTCCTTCAGATTTTCCGAATTTAGATCCATCTGCTTTTGTAATTAAAGGAGTTGTTAAAGCAAACGCTTTAGCATTTTCTCCTCCCATTCTGCGAACTAATTCCGTACCTGTGGTAATATTCCCCCATTGATCAGAACCTCCCATTTGCAAAAGGCAGTTATTATTTTTATATAAATGATAAAAATCGTATCCCTGAATTAATTGATATGTAAATTCGGTAAAAGACATTCCTTCGCCTTCTCCGTTAATTCTCTTTTTAACAGAATCCTTCGCCATCATATAGTTTACCGTAATACGTTTTCCAACTTCACGGGCAAAATCAATAAACGAGAATTCTTTCATCCAATCATAGTTATTTACCATAATTGGAGCATTTGGTTCTTTTGAATTAAAGTCTAAGAAACGAGACAAAACACTTTTGATTCCGGCAACGTTTTTAGCCAAAGTTTCTTCGTTCAACAAATTTCTTTCGTCAGATTTTCCGGAAGGATCACCAATCATTCCAGTTGCACCACCAACCAAAGCAACCGGCTGATGACCAAAATTCTTTAAATGAACCAATAAAATAATCTGAACCATACTGCCAATATGCAGCGAATCTGCTGTTGGATCAAAACCAATATATGCCGCCGTTACCTCTTTTAGCAATTGTTCTTCCGTTCCTGGCATGCTATCATGGTATAAACCGCGCCATTTTAATTCTTCAACTAGATTCTTCATTTTTAAAATATTTTGCGCAAATATAATCAATGGTAATGGCAATGGCAAAAACTTATGCCACTAAGGCACAAAGGCGCAAATATTATTAAAAACAAAAAAACTTTGTGGCTTTGAGCCTTTGTGGCAAAAAAGCAAAAACTTATCTTTACAAAATGGTATTAGTAACTGGAGGAACAGGTTTAGTTGGCGCGCATTTATTGCTTCATTTAATCGAAAATGGAGAAAATGTCCGGGCTATTTACCGAAACCTAAATAACATTCAAAAAACAAAATCGGTTTTTGAATTGTATAAAAAAGGAGATTTATTCGAAAAAATTAATTGGCTTGAAGCCGATATTTTAGATGTTCCTTCTCTTGAAATTGCTTTTATCGACATTGAATACGTTTACCATTGTGCCGCTTTGATTTCTTTTGATCCTAAAGACGAAGATGCACTTCGAAAAACCAATATCGAAGGAACCGCCAATATGGTTAATTTTTCGTTGGCCAAAGGAATCAAAAAATTCTGCTTTGTAAGCTCAATTGCCTCTTTGGGAGATTTACCACCACATGAAACCTATATTACAGAAGAAACCGACTGGAATCCTGAAAAACCTCACAGCGATTACGCTATTTCAAAATATGGCGCCGAAATGGAAGTCTGGAGAGGCGTTCAGGAAGGCCTGGATATTATCATTATTAATCCAGGCGTGATTTTAGGACCAATCCCAAAAACAAAAAAATGCGAACAAGGAAGCGCTGAGATATACGTAAAAGTGGCAAACGGACTTTCGTTTTATACTTTTGGAAATACAGGATTTGTTGCTATAAATGATGTAGTGAGAATTGCTTACGAATTAATGAAAAGCACAATCAAAAATGAACGTTTTACCTTAATTGCAGACAATATTGTTTTTAGGGATATTCTAAACACAATTGCAGAAGTCTTAAAAGTAAAAAAACCAAGCATTCATGCAACTCCGTTTTTCATGAATTTTCTTTGGATTGCGGACAAAATATTCTCGTCTTTATTTTTCCAAAAAAGACGTTTAACAAAAGCAACAGCGAAAGCCTCTTATTCGAAAAATTTGTATTCAAATGAAAAAATAAAAACCGCTCTGGGAACGGTTTTTTTAGATGTACATCAATACATTAAAGAAGTATCAAAGTTATAATTATCTTTTTGTCTGTCTTATTGCTCGTCGTATCGAATCAACATTAATCTTTCGGGCAGGTTGAGTTTCATTAAGTTTAGGAGCTGGTCCAGTTGTTTTGCTCTTCTTATTTTTGTTTGCTTTTACCGCTTTCTTCTCTTCGATCTTAAACAGTGAATCTGCTTTTTTCTGATTTTTTTCTAATCGTTTTGCAATTTGATCAAACATATCTTTATAGCTCTCATAATCTGAAGCATAGTACATATTGCTTTGCGCAAATTGTAGACTGTCTACTTTATATTTTTGAAGAATAAATCGCTTCGGGCTAGCATCAAGTGAATCTAAGGATAATGGATTGTGGTATTTTATCGCATCCAAAACAGATAAATCATACATAATATCAATCATTTTTCCTTTCTCAATAAGTCGTTTGGGCTCTTTTACAAGCTCTTTTTTACAACTTACAGCAAAAAATAAAACCAATATTATAACTACAAAATTCTTCATCTTCCTATTTTATCTGTCAAACAATAATCTTTTTCCGTTGCGAACGTCTTTCACTTTAAAATTGTTATAAACCAATTCGCCGTTTACAAACGTATGCGTAATCCTCGATTTAAAAGTAAAGTTTTCAAAAGGAGACCAGCCACATTTTGATAAGATATTTTCTGATTTTACACTCCACGGCAAACTCGGGTTTACAATTACCAAATCAGCAAAATAACCTTCTTTTACAAAACCTCTTTTTTCGATTTTGAAAATTTTAGCCGGATTGTGGCACATTTTCTCTACGATTTTTTCAACAGAAATTTTTCCTTGGTGATGCGCTTCAAACATTGCCACAACAGCATGCTGCACTAATGGTCCACCTGAAGGAGCATTTAAATAGGATTGACTTTTTTCTTCTTTTGTATGAGGTGCGTGATCTGTTGCAATAACATCAATTCGACCGTCATTCAAAGCTTTCCAAAGTTCTTTTCTGTCTTCGGCAGTTTTTACAGCAGGATTCCATTTTATGAAATTTCCTTTTGTTTTGTAATCTTCATCGGTAAACCAAAGATGATGCACACAAACTTCGGCCGTTATTTTTTTATCTTCTAATGCAATTTTATTCGAAAACAATTCCATTTCCTTCGCTGTCGAAAGATGAAAAATATGCAATCTCGCTCCAGTTTTTTTCGCCAAAGCCACTGCTTTTGATGACGAAATATAACAAGCTTCTGCACTTCGAATTAAATGGTGCGCCGTTACCGGAACATCATCACCATATTGTTCTTTAAAAAGGGCAAGATTATTTTTAATTGTCGTTTCATCTTCACAATGAACCGCAATTAACATTGGCGTGCTGGAAAATATTTTTTCTAAAGTTGCTTCGTTATCTACGAGCATATTTCCTGTTGAAGAACCTAAAAATATTTTGATTCCGGCAACGTTTCTTGGATTCGTTTTTAAAACTTCTTCCAGATTATCATTGGTTGCACCCATCATAAACGAATAATTCGCAAATGATTTTACGGCAGCAATTTGATATTTTTCTTCTAAAATTTCCTGAGTAACTGCATTAGGAACCGTATTTGGCTGTTCGATAAAAGAAGTGATTCCGCCCGCAACTGCAGCTCTTGATTCAGATTCTATATCTCCTTTATGAGTTAATCCAGGCTCTCTAAAATGTACCTGATCATCAATAGCACCCGGCATTAAATAATTTCCTTCGGCATCTATCACAATACAATCTGAAGTTTTTAGGCTGATACTATCTGCAACTTCAACAATTAAGTCGTTCTCGATCAAGACATCACCTTCAAAAATAGACCCTTCGTTTACAATTTTAGCATTCTTTATTAAAATCCTATTCATGACCGTGGTATTATAATGTATTGATTAATTTTTTTAATCGAAGTGAAATTACCCCAAGAATAGCTTCTTTAATAATGGCATTGCTCATTTTTGAAACTCCTTTTGTTCTGTCTGTAAAAATAATAGGAACTTCGGTAATTTCAAATTTAGCACAATAGGTTCTGTACTTCATTTCAATCTGAAACGCATAACCAACAAATTTTATTTTATTGAGATTTATTTTCTCTAAAACTTCTCTTTTATAACAAACAAAACCGGCTGTGGCATCATGAATTTTCATTCCGGTAATAAATTTTACATATACCGAAGCAAAGTAAGACATTAATACACGACTTAAAGGCCAGTTTACCACATTTACACCCGTTACATAACGAGAACCTATTGATAAATCGGCACCACCAAAATGGCAGGCATCATACAATTTTTCAAGATCATTCGGGTTATGCGAAAAATCGGCATCCATCTCAAAAATGTAATCATATTTACGTTCCAAAGCCCATTTAAAACCATGAACATAAGCTGTTCCTAAGCCAGATTTTTTGGCTCTTTGTTCTAAAAATAATCTGCCCGCAAATTCTTCCTGCAATGCAATCACCTTGTTTGCAGTATGATCCGGAGAATTATCATCAATAATTAAAAGATGAAAAGGTTTATGTTGTGAAAGTACGGCTCTTATTATACTTTCTATGTTTTCAATTTCGTTATAAGTGGGAATTATGACAATACTATCATTCATTTTTCTTGGCAATTTCATGGCAAAAGTAAACTTTTTATGCCATTTCATTCATAATAAATTTATAATAAAAGTATTGATACAAAAAATTACTAATTTTGTAACGCTATGATTGAACATCTTCAACCCAGAATTCTAGAGAACAAAGATTGGGCAACACTTTTATTTGTGGTGGCCTTTGCTCTCGTTGCTATTACTAAATCAACTTACGAAACAAGATTTAGTGAGTTTAGCAAACTTATTTTTTCTGATAAATATGCTAAAATTTATCGCGACACCAGCAACCTGAAAGGCAGCTTTATTGTTGGGCTGTTTTTTGTTCAAATTCTGTCGTTTTCATTTTTCATTTTGCTTACGCTGCATATTTTTGGATATGCTTCAAAAACAGATTGGATCTTATACATTCAGATCGCTACATTTTTACTTTATTTTATTCTGGGGAAATTTTTAATCGAAAAAATCGTTGCAACTTCTTTCAATATTGATGATTTTGTAAGCCTTTTCAACCTACAAAAAGCGACTTACAGGACTTACATAGGTGTTTTAATACTGCCTTTTAACGCAGTTTTGTTCTATTATGACAATATTCCGAAGATTGTCCCGCTAGTAATAATAGGCGTTTCGCTATGTATAAGTCTATTTTCCTACTTTATTTCAATTAAAACGTATCAAAATATAATAATCGGTAAGTTATTTTATTTTATTTTATATCTTTGCGCTCTTGAAATAGCCCCTTATTATTTCATGTATTATTGGATAACAAAAGAGGTGGCTTAGTAAATGTTTATAATATGAAAGTGAAAACAATTTTGGTGTCACAGCCTGAACCTAAAGTGGAAAATTCTCCTTACTTTGAGCTCCAACAAAAACACAAAATAAAAATTGATTTCAGACCATTTATTCATGTGGAAGGGGTTAACGCAAAAGAGATTCGATTACAAAAAATCGACCTTAATCATTACACTGCGATTATTTTGACAAGCAGAAATGCTGTAGATCATTTTTTCAGAGTAGCAGACGAAATGCGCTACAAAGTTCCTGAAGGATTGAAATATTTTTGCCAATCTGAAGCAGTTGCGTTTTACCTGCAGAAATATGTAGTGTACAGAAAGCGAAAAATTTATGTAGGTGCTAAAGATTTTGCTGATTTATCTCCACTAATTAAAAAATACAAAGACGAAAAATTCCTGCTTCCGGCATCAGATCAGTTAAATGCTGATGCACCTATTACCTTAAATGGTTTAAAAGTAGATTGGACACAAGCTGTTTTTTACAAAACAGTAATGAGTGATTTATCTGATTTGGCAGATGTTTATTATGATGTTTTAGCATTTTTTAGTCCAACCGGAATTAAATCATTGTTCAAAAACTTCCCTGATTTTAAACAAAACGATACAAGAATTGCTGTTTTTGGAAGCACAACTCAAAAAGAAGCTTTAGATTATGGTTTAAGAATCGATATTCTTGCTCCAACTCCAGAAACGCCTTCTATGACAATGGCTTTAGAAAAATACATTAGCGAAGCAAACAAAGGAAAATAATCCTTTTTTAAATATCAAAATTTATAAAATCCAAATTCCAACTTTCTTGTTGGGATTTGGATTTTTTTTATTTTACCATTAAGAAAATAAAGAACGGAACGCTTAATTTTTGCTTTAAAGATTCATTAAGACAAGACTTAATTTTCTTAACCTCTTAATGGTAAAAAAAACTCAACGCAAAGAATACCAATTCAAATCTTCATTTTTTTAAATATTCTAAAGTTTAATCCTTAAATTTGATTTCTATTTAAAACCAAAAAACCAATATTAGTTTCAAACCACAACTCTCATGAAAATCAATTCTCTTTTAATCGAAATTGACGGCATCGACAAAGAAATACTTCGCTATTTAATGGATGATGCCCGAAAACCTATTTTACAAATTGCTAATAAAATTGGGATTTCTGGAGCGGCGATTCATCAGCGTTTAAAAAAACTGGAACAATCGGGTGTAATTTCAGGATCGAAATTTACTGTTAACCCAAAAGTTTTAGGTTACAACACAATGGCATTTGTTGGCGTTTATCTGGACAAAGCTTCCCGAAACTCAGAAGCTGTAAAAGATTTAAAAAAAATCCCCGAAGTTTTAGAATGTCATTATACCACCGGAAACTGGTCGGTTTTGATCAAAATCATTTGTCGTGACAACGAACATTTAATGCAGCTTTTAAACACCAAAATTCAGGCTATTGAAGGAGTTTCAAGAACAGAAACATTTATTTCACTCGATCAGCAGATTGATAGGCAGATTCAGCTTTAGAAAAAGAAATTCCAATATTTTTAAAAATTCCAAATTCCAATTAGAAATCTTGAAATTACATTCTATCAGACTTGAGATTAAAACCATATTGTTTTTCACATTTTATATTGCTATAACTTTTTTCGTTGGAAGCGTTGAAACAGGCAGCCCACACGGCCCGGGTTTTAGCAGTATTTTATTTTTATTACTAATCCCAATAAGCATAGTTTACACTTTAATTCTTTTCTTTAAGTATTTCAAATCTGAAAATAAAGAATATTTAAATTGTGTTTATATCATATCAGGAATGTGGATTTTATTTTATTTAGTATTAGAATATATTCTTATTTAAAAACACATCAATATAAAAACAAAAAAACCGACAAGTTTAAAGACCTGTCGGGTTTGCTTTTATTCCCTCCCGAAGCTTCGGGATTGGAATTTGGAATTTAAAAATTTGGAATTTAATTTCTAATTTCTCCTGCTTCCGGAATAAATAGAGATATAGTATAACAACGTTGCAATTGATCCGATGGCGGCTACTACATACGTTCTTGCAGCCCATTTTAAGGCATCTTTTGCCCCAGCCTGCTCTTCTTGTGTCAGCATGTGTTTATTTTCTAACCAGGCAAGCGCTCTGTTACTTGCATCGTACTCTACAGGCAAAGTAATAATCGAAAACAAGGTTGTTGCTGCAAAAATGATTATTCCTATCAGTAACAATTGAGGAAAAGTTCTAATCATCAGGATTCCTGCAATCAAAATCCATTGTACATAATTTGAGGCGACGCTTACAATTGGTACTAATTTCGAACGCATTGTTAACCATTCGTAACCAATAGAATGCTGCACGGCATGACCACATTCGTGTGCCGCAACAGCAGCCGCAGCCGCATTACGATGATTATAAACTGCTTCGCTTAGATTAACAGTTTTATCACTCGGATTATAATGATCAGTTAACTGCCCCGGAGTCGAGATAACACGAACGTCTCTAATACCATTATCTGCCAACATTTTCTCTGCAATTTCTGCACCGCTCATTCCGTTTCGAAGTTGCAGTTTAGAGTATAATTCGAACTTGCTTTTTAATTTTGAACTAACCAACCAGCTGAATAACATAATTGCCCCAGCAATAATTAAATATCCACTTCCCATTTTTTTTTGATTTTTTGATTGAAATTTAAAGTTACAAAACAAACAGCAATTTACGAACCAATTTCAAAAAATGTCATTTTGGCATTCAGAAGATTTTGTTAATTTAAAAGATTGTTCTTCAGAAGGAAAGTAATTAATTCGGCAACATTTTTTACTTTATATTTTTGAAGAATATTGCGTCGATGTGTTTGTACGGTCAAAAAACTCAAGAACAATTCATCTGCAATTTCCTGGGTCGATTTGCCTTTTGAAAGTAATAAAGTAATATCTTTTTCCCGACGGCTAAGGCTAGGGATTCGATCTAAATCTTCAGATTGCGGCTGACTTATAACTGCCCGAACCTCATCGCTAAACACAATTTCGCCATCTATTGCTTTATAAATGCAATTTTTAAATTCATCAAAAGAAGCACTTTTTAAAATATAACCATTTCCTCCATTTTGAACAAATTGCATAACCAGACTTCTCTCTGACTGACTGCTCATCCCGATAATAATTATTTTAGGATATTTTTGTTTGATGGTTTTACAAAGATCAATTCCGTTTATTACCGGCAAAAAAATATCGATTAAAACCAGGTCCACTTCATTTGTTTCGATATAATCTAAAAGCGCAACGCCTGATTGCAATTTCTCCACGACCTCAACAATCTGAAAATCTGACAGTAAACCCGAAATTCCGGAAATCACAATCGGATGGTCATCTACAATTACTGTTTTATATTTTTTAGTCATTTAGCATTTCGTTTTTTACCTTCAGCTCAATATAGGCCGAAGTTCCTTTATTAATTATGCTTTCAATTTCTAATTTCCCGTTTAGAAACTCTACACGGTTTTTTATATTTCTTAAGCCCATTCCGGTATTACTTCTTTCCGAAACGTTAAACCCAATTCCATTATCTTCGACCGTTATAAAAAAAGTTTCTTTATTTTGAGAACATGAAACCAAGATCTCTGATGCATTTGCATACTTTAAAGCATTATTCAATAATTCCTGAATAATGCGATAAATAAAAATTTGATGGTTTTTAGACAAGTTCGATTTGTTAATCAAATACTGAAATTCAACATTTGTTATTGTGTTTGAATTTGCCATGCACAAATCACGCAAAGCATGTTCTAAACTTAGTTTCAGCAAACTTTCGGGCATTAAGTTTTGAGAAATATTGCGGAGTTCTTTGATCGAATTATCCAGTAAAGTCGTTACTTCTGTCGTACTTACATTATCTTTTTCTGCCAATTTTAAATGAATTTTCAATCCCGAAAGCATACTTCCAAGTCCGTCATGCAAATCTCGTGCAATTCGTTTTCTCTCTACTTCTTCACCTTCGATTAGGGCATTTGAAACTGATAATTTCTGCTGATTTTCAAGTGCTGTCAATTCCTGCTGGTGATTAATCTCTTTTTGAAAACTCAGCTTCTTTTGGTTTTTATTCAAAATCCATAAAAACAAAACAATCAGAAATAATAAAACCGACAATACCGCAAACAGAAAAGAGTTCAACCGATTGTTATATACCAACAGTGCTGCTTTTTCATTTTGGGATTGAAGAGCAGTTATTTTTTTCTCATTTTCGGCTTTTTTATATTTTGCTTCGAGTTCTACAATCTCTTTTTGAAATTTTGTATTGTTTAAACTATCGTTTACAACATTATATTTATTGGCATAAAAATAAGCTTTGTCATAATTTTTAACAGCGCTGTAAACTTTAGACAATTCGTTGTAATAGTTCTTTTTATCTACAATAAATGGTGTATTTTCTAAAAGATATTGCAGGTTGTTTTTAGCTTTTTCATATTCCTTTAGCTTAAAAAGCATTTCATATTCCGCAAATTTCAACCTGTTTAAGGCAATTGCATTTTGATGTTTGTTGGCAGATTTTATTCCTTTTTCATAACTCGTTAAAGCTTGCGTGTATTTGTTTTGTTTGGCATAATATAATCCTTCAGAATAAAAATAAGAATCGTTTAAATTGGATTCAGGAAATTTTTCGAGTGTGAAAAAAGCTTTGTCAAGTACTTTTTTAGCATCATAAAAATGTTTTAATTCTACTAAATTTTCGGCATTAATAATATATGTTTCCATTTTAGATTCTGCCAATGTAGGAGATCGTTTGGTTGCTTTTTCGATATAATTTTGTGCTTCATCCAAATATTCACTTGCTTTTTGACGTTCGTTATTATTCATAAAAATAATAGCAACCGCTTTATACAAGCCGCTTATCAGTTCATAATCGCCGCTCTTTTTTGCAAGGGGAATAGCTTCATTGACCAATAATTTCATATAGCCTTTTTCGTTGTTTTTTCGCTGTTGCATTATTCCGTAATTCTGCAACAGGATCGCGCGGAGTCTAAAAGCTTCTGTATTATTGTACTGTTTTAATTTGGTATTGGCTTCTAATAATGTTTTTTCGAAACCTGCGATATCGCCTTTTTCAATGAAACTATAGGAATTATAATAAATCGAAGCATCCTTCAAAAAGGGAAATCCTGATTTTAGTCTATTGGCCTGATTTAAGTATTCTTTGGATTTTTCAACATTCTGAACCATCAAAAACAATCTTGATAATTTGAAACTGTAAAGACATTTTATACTATCCGATTTTGTATTTCTGGTCACTTTTGCAATACTGTCTATGTAAACGGTATCATCATCTAAAGAAAGAATAACTTGTGAATGTGCAAAGGCGGATAAAAACAAAAACAGCGTCAAAAAGCAGATTTTCTTCATAAAGTGGTATTTATTCAAATTTATTAAATTAAAAAGTGTTTCAAAAAAAAATCAGTTGCTTTTACCTGATATCAGGTAATAAAAAATACATTTTATCAGGTATTGCCAACTGTTTTTCAAGCCTGTAATTTTGTTTTAAATGAATATTAATTATTAAAGAATTTATTATGAAATCAATTTTTAAAACAGCAGTGCTTGTATTAACACTTGCTTTTACAGCAGTATCATGCAGCAGCGACGATGATAACAACTCAGGACCAACAGCATCAAGAGATGTAAAATATGAAATAACAGGAAATTTTACGGGTGAACTTGATGTAACTTATATGGAAAAAAGTGGTGCTCCGCTTATTGAAGATGTTCTGGCATTACCATGGACAAAAGAATTTACGGCTAATGCAGATTCTGACGGGGCTTTAGTACACACAAGCGGTCTTGGCGGTGTTGCAGGACAAACGGTAACGGCTAAAATTTATGTGGGAGGAAAAGTGGTTTCTGAATTAACCGGAACGGCAAATTCAGACGGAATTATTGTAGTACATCCAAACACTTATGTATTTCCGAGATAAGAACCAGAGGTTAGAAATTTAATTTGATAAAAAAAGCGGTTTGTAAAATTTACAAACCGCTTTTTTTTATTCATTTTCTAATTGCTTATTGACTTCTTCAAATTTTTCTATCAGACTATTTAATTTGGTTTCTTGTTTTTTGATTTCCTTTGGCCTCAAATAAAACCAGGCAAATCCTATCCATAAAAACAACATCACATACGTTAAAACACTAAAAAACGAACTCATTTTTGATGCGTATTCATACATATATAAACTTATTCCTATTCCTAATAGAATAAAGTATAAGCTTAAAATTCGGGATTGCAAAAATTGTTGTTTTCTTTTAATTAAAACGAGTTTCTGCAAATATTGCTGATTGGTTTGGGTTGTGTCTATATTTTTATAAGTGGATAATAACCTGTTGTAAACAATCAGATAAATAAGCATTGCTAAAACCGTTAGAACAATTCCAATTTTAGTCGAGATCAAATCAGGCTGATAAAAATACCAGATAAAAATAATAAAAGTACATGTTGCAAAAAGCAGGATATTAGTGATCCATAAACTGCGCAAAGCTGTTTTTTTAAACTGTTTTAATCTTGCCAGTAAATCTTCTATGTTCGGTTGATTTACGGTTTGTTTTTTCCATAAATCTTTAAAATCTATATTATTGCTGTCCATTTTCTTTGAATTTTTGAGTCAGTTTTTCTTTAATTCTATGAATTTTCACTCTTGTGTTGGTTTCCGAAAGTCCGACGATTTTAGCTATTTCTGATTGTTTTACATCTTCAAGTTCAAGTGAGATAATAATACGGTCGGTTTCGGGCAATTCAGCAATGCATTTATATAAAAACTGAATTTGTGGTTCTAATGAATATTGCTTTTCCTCAGTAAGATGAAGTGGTAATGCCGATTTCGGAAAACGTTTCTGCCTCTCAATCTGCCTCAAACAATTATTAGAAGCGATCCTGAAAATCCAGGTTCCTATACTCGATTCGTTTCTAAAAGTTTCGAGTTTTTGCCAGACAATAATAAAGGTTTCCTGAGCCAGATCCTGCGCAATATCATAATCGTTAACAAACCCCATACAAAGCCTGAATATTCGATCCCAATATGTTTTATAAATATCTTCGAATTTCATTTTACGCTTTTATAAAATTGCTTAATTGGTTTAAATACAATTTCGAAAATAAAAGGGCGATAATTAAAATATAATTTTTCATTTCAAATAATTTTAAGTTGATAAATAATCGGATCCGTCCTTTTGATACGAGAACTATTAAAATGTTACAACTGAAATGAAAATTTCAATAAAAAAATTCAAAATTCCAATTGAAGCATGGTGAAGTTTTGCCACGAATTACACGAATTAACACAAATAAAATTCGCGAAAATTCGTGTAATTCGTGGCAGAAAAAATTACTACAAAAAAAATCCCAAACCCCAATCGTAAAGTTGGAATTTGGAATTTTTATATTGGAATTTAAATCTGGTTAACCAACCAAATTGATGATCTTTCCAGGAACAATAATCACTTTATTTGGGATTCTTCCATCAAGTTGTTTTAATGTTCTTTCATCTTTCATGATAATTTCTTCGATTTGCGCCGCGGTTAAATCCAAAGGCAATTCGATTGTGAAACGCATTTTTCCGTTGAAAGAAACCGGATATTCCTTATTTGTTTCAACCAAATGCTTCGCATCAAAAACAGGAAAAGCAACTGTTGAAATTGATTCTTTATTTCCTAATTGCGACCATAATTCTTCTGCGATATGAGGCGCGTAAGGCGAAACCAAAATTGCTAATGGTTCTAAAATTGCTCTCGAATGACAATTTTGAGTCGACAATTCATTCACACAAATCATAAATTGTGAAACCGAAGTATTGAAAGAAAAACTCTCGATATCTTCTGCTACTTTTTTGATCGTTTTGTGTAATGATTTTAAGTTGTCTTTTGTAGGTTCGTCGTTGTTTACGATTAAACCGTTATTTTCATCAAAATACAATCTCCATAATTTTTTAAGGAAACCAAAAACTCCCGAAATCCCAGCAGTATTCCAAGGTTTTGCCTGCTCTAACGGGCCTAAAAACATTTCGTACAAACGTAATGTATCTGCTCCGTATTCAGCACAAATATCATCCGGAGTTACAACATTGTATTTTGATTTCGACATTTTTTCGACTTCACGACCAACAATGTATTTTCCGTTTTCATCAGTGATAAATTCAGCATCGGCATAATCTTCTCTCCATGCTTTGAATTTTTGAACATCTAATTCATCAGAAGAATTAACCAAAGAAACATCTGCGTGAGTTTTAATAATATTTACAAAAATGCCATCAAATATTCCCACAGTTTCAGGAAAAAATTCCTCTAACGCTTTATCTAATTTAGGAAAAGCTGAAGAAATTATAAGCTCTCCTGTACCAAAATTTGCAGAAGGAAACATTTGATTCTCTAAAAATGCTTTAGAAACATATATCTTATTATTATACTTTTCAATAAAATTTCTAATTTTTTCAACCTCATCAGAACTAAACTCTCTACCAGTAAATGCATTACTAAGGCCGTCACTCCAATCTTTTAAATCCAATCTATAAACAAAAGCACTAGTTCCTAAAATCATTCCCTGATTTATCAGTTTTTTGAATGGTTCTTCGGTTGGAGCAAAACCTTTGTCTTTTAAGAATTTATTCCAAAAACGAGAATACAATAAATGTCCGGTTGCATGTTCGCTTCCGCCAATATATAAATCTACACTTTCCCAATAAGCCAAAGCTTCTTTGCTTGCAAATTCTTTTTCATTATGTGCATCCATATAACGCATCCAATACCAAGAACTTCCCGCCCAACCTGGCATGGTGTTTAATTCAAGAGGGAAAATTTCATTATTATCAACCAAATCAGTATTAACAACTTCATTGTTTTTGGTATCCCAAGCCCAGATTGTTGCGTTTCCTAACGGAGGCAAACCATCTTCTGTTGGTAAATATTTCTCTACTTCCGGCAAAATAATCGGCAAATGTTCTGCACTAATCATTTTCGGCAATCCGTTTACATAATAAACCGGGAAAGGTTCTCCCCAATAACGCTGACGAGAGAAAACGGCATCACGCAAACGGTAATTTGTTTTTCCTGTTCCCTGCTCTATTTTTTCTAAAGCAGCAATTACTTTTTGAGTTCCTGTTTTGTAATCTAATCCGTTTAAGAAATCAGAATCTACTAATTGAAAACCTTCTTTGGCTCCAAAAGCAGCCTCAGAAATATCCTTATCAAAAATATTCTTGATTTCCGGCATTCCATTTTGACCTTTAAAGAAATTGGCAAAAGCGTAATCTCTTTCGTCTCCACAAGGAACCGCCATTACAGCTCCAGTTCCGTAACCTGCCAAAACATAATCTCCAATCCAAACCGGAATTGGTTCTTTAGTAAAAGGATGTTCTGCATAAGCTCCGGTAAATACTCCCGAAATGGTTTTTACATCGGCCATACGCTCACGTTCAGAACGTTTTGCCGTTTTTTCGATATAGGCATCAACGGCATTTTTTTGATCTGCAGTTACAATTTTAGCTACCAAATCATGTTCCGGTGCCAAAGTCATAAAAGTTACGCCGAAAATGGTATCAGGTCTTGTGGTAAATACGTCGATTACTTCATCATGATTTTTCACGTTGAAAGAAACCATTGCACCAACCGATTTTCCGATCCAGTTTCTTTGTGATTCTTTTATAGATTCACTCCAATCGATATCATTTAAGCCTTGCAACAAACGTTCTGCATAAGCAGAAATTCGCATGCTCCATTGGGTCATTTTTTTACGGATAACCGGAAATCCACCACGCTCAGAAACTCCGTTTACGATTTCGTCATTTGCTAAAACAGTTCCTAAACCAGGACACCAGTTTACTTCTGTTTCTGCCAAATACGTTAATCTGTATTGCAACAAGATTTTTTCCTGCTCATCTGCTGAAAACGCTTTCCATTCGCTTGACGAAAAACTTTGAATATTATCATCAGATACGGCATTTACTTCTGCATTTCCTTCTTTTTCGAAAATAGCGGTCAAAGTCGAAATATCTTCGGCTCTGTTTGTTTCTTTATTGTACCATGAATTAAATAACTGAATAAAAATCCATTGTGTATGTTTGTAATAATCAGGATTTGAGGTACGTACTTCACGCGCCCAGTCAAATGAAAACCCAATTTTATCTAATTGTTTTCTGTATCCGGCAATTTGTTTTCCTTCTTTATCAACTCCGCCGTCAATATTTACGCGTGTTGTATCTTCGGGACGCTGTCCTGTCTGAATCGCATATTGTTCTGCCGGTAATCCAAAACTGTCATAACCCATTGGGTGCAAAACATTGAAACCCTGATGTCTTTTGAAACGAGAATATACATCTGAAGCAATGTAACCCAGCGGATGCCCAACGTGTAATCCCGCTCCAGATGGATAAGGAAACATGTCTAAAACATAATGCTTTGGTTTTTCAGAATTGTTTGATGCAGCAAAAGTTTGGTTTTTAGCCCAATATTTTTGCCATTTTTCTTCGATTTCGTTTGGATTGTATTTCATTCTCTTTAAGGTTCAGAGTGACAAAGATTCAAAGGTTTGTCACCGAATTAAGATCGCAAATTTACATTTATTGTAGATTGTACCAAAGCTATTTCGTTGACAAACAAATAAAAAAACACATTACTTATTTTTAATTACGTAAATATACTTATATTCGTGTTTTTATACTTAGATAAATTGCGTTTTCTGAATCATGAAGAAAAGTTCCGGAAGAACGACCAATATTGTAGGGCTGGATTTCAATCCAGCACAAATAAAGAATAATAGGCTATTTTTGTAAGATCACTAAAAGAATAAAATGAGTAATAGCAAAAAATATTCTGTTGAAGTACGCCTTTGGATTGAAGAAACTGAAGGTCCATTTCTGGGAATTGGAAAAATCTGGCTTTTAGAGAATATTCGAAAAACAGGATCTATTACCAATGCGGCAAAAGAAATGAAAATGTCATATCGCCAGGCGTGGCAATTGGTTGAAGAAATGAATCAGCGTGCCGAAAGTCCGCTGGTAGAAAAACTTCTTGGCGGAAAAGGCGGTGGCGGCGCAAAACTGACTGAAGCGGGAGAAAAAGCTATTGTTGTTTTTTATGAAATTGAAAAACGCATTAAAGATTTTGCTTTAAAAGAAACCCAAAATTTAAAATTTTAAAACACCTTAATTTCATTTTAAAAAAACAAATAACCAAAACCAATTTTTACAACTGTCAGTATTCATTTAAAAACATACTGAAATTTATATTCTCTTATGAAACTAAAACTTTACACATTTCTGCTTCTGATAAGCTTAAAAGGTTTTTCTCAAATAGAAAATTCAAAAAAAGCTCAGGACAGCATTAAAAAAGAAGATTTAAACGAAGTTGTGATTACTGCTTCCCGCCGATCTGAAAATATTATGCGTTCGCCAATTAGTATAGAGCAGTTAAAATCGGCGGAAGCCAAAAAAATGGGTTCGCCAAGTATTTATGAGGCATTAGAAAATGTAAAAGGAGTTCAGATTATTACGCCAAGTTTGGGGTTTAAAGTTATTAATACGAGAGGTTTTGCCAATTCTACCAATGTAAGATTTGCGCAATTGGTTGACGGAATCGATAATCAGGCACCCCATTTAGGCGCGCCAATTGCAAATGCACTCGGCGCAAATGATTTGGATATTGATAAAATCGAAATTATTCCGGGAACGGCTGCGGCTTTGTACGGAATGAACGCTATTAACGGTTTAGCAAATATTCAGACTAAAAATCCTTTTGAATATCAGGGCGTAAGTGTTCAGCAATTAACGGGCGTAAATCATGTTGGCAATGTTGATCGGTTTTCACCGAAAATTTATTCTCAGTTTAATTTAAGATTTGCAAAAGCATTCACCGAAAAATTTGCCTTCAAAATAAATGCTTCAACTACAGGCGGAACAGATTGGGTTGCCGATGACAGAACCGATTTGGCGCCAAATGCCAATGCTTCGACCAATTTATCCGGCGCAGATAATCCGGCTTATGATGAAGTAAACGGTTACGGAAATGAATCGGCAAACAGAAAAACCTTAAACTTAAACGGTAAAAATTATGTCGTAGCCAGAACGGGTTATCGCGAAACGGACATTACTGATTACGACATTAAAAATTATAAAGCCGATGTTGGTTTTTATTTCCGTCCGAAAAAAGGAAACGAACTTTCTGTTACTTATAAAACCGCATTGATTAATACTATCTATCAGCGTTCGAACAGATTTAGACTGGATGATTATACGTTGAACCAATTTGCAGTTGATTATCACACGCCTATTTTTCAGGTAAAAGCGTATGCTACAACCGAAAATACCGGAAACTCATACAACTTTCGTTCTTTGGCAGAAAACATGGATCGCGCTTATAAATCAGATGATAAATGGTTTGCAGATTATTCAACCTCTTATAAAAATGCTATTACAGGCGGAGCAAGTATTGCCGACGCTCATAAAATCGCCAGATCACAATCTGATCAGGGACGTTTTGAACCGGGAACTCCGGCTTATGAAAATAAGGAAAAAGAATTAATCGATATCAATAATTGGGATATTGGTGCGGCTTTGCGCGTAAAATCGACTTTAGTTCATGGCGAAGGGCTTATTAATTGGGATAAGGCTTTTGTTTCTTTCTTCGAAAAAATCGATACTAAATTATTAAGCGGTTTCGATTACAGAAATTATATTATTGTTCCTGACGGAAATTATTTTATCAACCCAAAAAGTGCTACTGAAAATTTAACGTATCAAAAAACCGGAGCTTTTACGCAGTTAACTAAAGACTTTTTCAACAGCAAATTACGTTTGGGCGCCACAATAAGAATGGACAAATCTGATTATTTTGATGTGAAATTCACACCTCAATTTACGGCAGTTTATTCTCCAAAAGAAACGATTAATTTCAGGGCATCTTATCAAAACGGATATCGTTTTCCGAGTATTTTTGAAGGATTTTCTAATGTAAATTCTGGCGGTGTAAAACGTGTTGGCGGTTTGAGAATTATGTCTGATGGTGTTTTTGAGAATTCGTATACCAAAGCATCGATTGATAAATTTCAGGCGCAGGTTAACACCGATGTAAACACAAATGGTTTAACTCAGGCACAAGCTATTGAAAAGAACAAAAACATGATTCAGAAAAACCCGTATACTTATCTGGAACCTGAATTTGTAAAATCTTTTGAATTTGGTTTTAGGGGAATAGCATTAAACAAAGATCTTTTTATTGATGCCGATTTTTATTACAACTCTTATAAAAACTTTATTGCGCAGGTGGAAGCCAGTACTGTTAATACAACAGATCAAACACAAATTCCAACGCTTTTATATTCGAGAACAACCCAAAATCGTTACCGTTTATGGACAAATTCTAAAAGTAAAATTTACAATTACGGCGGAAGTTTAGGTTTGAAATATAGAATTGATGAAACTTTTACGGCTTTAACAAATCTAACCTACACAAAATTGGACAGAACCGATGATAAAGACGGTCTCGAAGATGGTTTTAATACACCTGAATTTAACGTAAACGGGACTTTAATTGCCAATAATATCTGGCGAAATCTTGGTGCGAGCGCAACGGCACGTTATCAAAACAATTTTGATTATGTTTCTTTTTTAGTTTCCGGAACTGTACCCGCTTATTGGTCTATGGATGCGCAAATCAATTATTATTTTCAAAAATCCGGAATTACAGCAAAATTAGGAGCTACCAATCTTTTAAATCAACCTTATACTTCCATTCTGGGCGGGCCGTCCATTGGGGGATTATACTATTTGTCTCTGGTTTGGGAAACTTTTTAAGGTTCTTTCTAAGGTTCTAAGACGCTAAGATTCTAAGTTGCTAAGATTTTATATCTGACTTTCAAAATACGTCTACCGAGGTTAAAACCTCGGGCTATATTGAATAAAAAAATACAACTTTAAAACATAGCCTGCGGTTTCAACCGCTGGAACACAACGCAAAATTCATCAAAATACGTCTCCCGAGGTTAAAACCTCGGGCTATATTGAATAAAAAAACACAACATTCAAACATAGCCTGCGGTTTCAACTGCTGGAACACAACGCAAAATTCATCAAAATACGTCTCCCAAGATTAAAACCTCGAGCTATGCTGAATAGATAGATAAAAATTATAACATTAAAACATAGCCAACGGTTGAAACCGTTGGAGACGTACAAACAATCAAACTAACTTTACGATTTTGCCGAGATTAAACAGAAACAACTTTGCGGTTAAATCGGCTGGCAAGATTTTTAATTCTTGATTTATTAAATCCTGAATCGTATCTTTATTGTACAAAAGTTAAAACTTTGGTCGTTATTAACTTTAAATAAAGAAATACTTTATTATTTTTACCACATAATTTAAGCATACTATGAGTTCTAACTTTGATAAATTTCAAAAGCGCAGGTTAATTTCCTCTTATTTTTCGGTTGTATTAAGTGTATTTCTGGTTTTATTCCTTTTGGGAGTACTGGGATTATTCATTATCAATTCTAAAAAACTGGCTGATGACTTTAAGGAAAAAATCGCGATGACGGTTTTCTTAAAAAACGAGGCCAATGATAGTGTAATAAAAGCTTTTAATACTGAATTGAAAAGAGCTCCTTTTGCAAGATCATATGTTTATGTAACCAAAGAAAAAGCTGCAAAAGAACATACTGATATTATTGGAGAAGATTTCCTTACTTTCTTAGGAGAAAACCCATTATTGAATTCTTTTGATATTCATTTAAAAGCAGATTATGTTGAAAGAGACAGTATCTTAAAAATTGAAAGCAAATTACGTCAAAACACCATGATTGAAGATATTGTTTATGACAAACAATTGGTAAATCTGGTAAACGATAATATCAAAAAAGTAAGTATGTGGATTTTGATTATCAGCGGTTTCCTTACCGTAATTGCTGTTTTATTAATCAATAGTTCATTACGTTTATCGATTCACTCTAATCGTTTTATTATTAAAACGATGCAAATGGTGGGCGCTACAAAATCGTTTATTCGTAAACCATTTGTTATGCGAAGCGTAAAATTAGGAATCCTTGGTGCGGGATTAGCCATTGTTGCCTTGATTGCACTTTTACTTTATGTAGAAACAAATTTCCCCGGATTAGGAATTTTAGAAGACAAAATCTTAATTGGATTGGTTTTATTGGCCGTTTTCGGTTTAGGAATCTTAATTACATGGGTAAGCACGCACTTTGCAACACAACGTTTCCTGAATTTAAGAACAGACGATCTTTATTAATTTTAGATTTTAGACTTTAGATTTTTTAAAATAAAAATGCCTTCTCCCGAAGCTTCGGGACGCTCAGGCTGACAAAAAAATAGCAATGAAAAACAACAACAACAATACAGAACAACAACCACAAAAACAGGAATTCCTTTTTGACGGTATCAATTATAAAATTCTATTGATTGGAATTGGCGTTATCGCATTAGGATTTATTTTAATGTCTGGTGGAGGAAGTGATAATCCGAATGTTTTTAATGAAGATGTTTTTAGTTTTAGACGTATCCGTTTAGCTCCAACAACTGTTTTAATTGGTTTTGGAATCACGATTTATTCTATTTTCAAAAAATCTAAATAAGACTTTAGATTTCGATTGTCTCACTGAGCGAAGTCGAAGTGCGTCGCAATCTAAAATCTGAAATCTAAAATCTAAAATTCTACATGAATACATTACAAGCTATCATTCTTGCTATTATTGAAGGGATTACAGAATTCTTACCTGTTTCTTCAACTGGACACATGATTATTGCCTCTTCTTTTTTCGGAATTGCACACGACGATTTTACCAAACTTTTTACAATTGTTATTCAGCTTGGTGCGATACTTTCGGTAGTTGTTTTATACTTCAAACGCTTTTTTCAAACTCTTGATTTTTACTTTAAACTCTTGGTTGCGTTTATTCCGGCGGTTGTTTTAGGGTTATTATTGAGTGATTTTATTGATCGCTTATTAGAAAATCCGGTTACTGTTGCTGTTTCACTTTTAATTGGAGGTTTGATTTTATTAAAAGTAGACGAATGGTTTAACAACCCAAATACAGCAGAAACATCTCAGGAGATTACTTATTTACAGGCACTAAAAATTGGATTATTTCAATGTATTGCCATGATTCCCGGAGTTTCAAGAAGTGGTGCCAGTATTGTGGGCGGAATGTCGCAAAAATTATCAAGAACTACAGCAGCTGAGTTTTCATTCTTTTTAGCGGTTCCTACAATGTTAGGAGCAACAGTAAAAAAATGCTACGACTATTATAAAGACGGATTCGAATTATCGCACGATCAGGTTAATCTGTTGATTATAGGAAATGTTGTTGCTTTTATTGTAGCGCTGTTGGCAATTAAAACCTTTATTGGATTTTTAACTAAAAATGGTTTTAAAGTTTTCGGTTATTACCGAATTATCGCCGGAATCATTTTATTATTGATTCACTTTTTCATTCATCCACTTACGATTATATAATGACAACTGAAGAATATTTAGACGGACAAGTTTTATTGATTGACAAACCTTTAAAATGGAGTTCGTTTCAAGCTGTCAATAAATTAAAATACCTTTTAATCAATAAAGTCGGGCTTCCTAAAAAGTTCAAAATTGGTCATGCGGGAACACTTGATCCTTTGGCAACTGGTTTATTATTGATTTGTACCGGAAAATTTACTAAAAGAATTTCTGTACTTCAGGGTCAGGCCAAAGAATATACCGGAACTTTTTACATCGGAGCCACTACTCCATCGTATGATTTAGAAACCGAAATCGACCAGACTTTTCCAACTTCCCATATCGATGAAGCTTTGATTCACGAAACGGTAAAACAGTTTTTGGGCGAAATTGACCAGAAACCACCCATTTTTTCAGCAATTAAAAAAGATGGTGTTCGTTTGTATGAACATGCACGCGCGGGAGAAACGATAGAAATTGAAAGCAGAAAAACCACAATTCACGAATTTGAAATTACAAGAATTGCACTTCCTGAAATAGATTTTAGAGTAGTTTGCAGCAAAGGAACTTACATACGCTCACTGGCTTTTGATTTTGGAAAAGCGATGAACTCAGGATCACACTTAACTGTTTTACGCCGAACTAAAATTGGTGATTACGACGTTAAAAATGCGATTGATATTACTTTATTTGAAGAAAGCCTACAGCAAAACTAATCGTAAATCGTATGAAGAGATTTTTATTTGTGTTTATCATGATTTTACTAGCTAGTTTATCTGTTAATGCACAAAATAAAAAATTTACTTATCTTCAATTTGATGTTTCTGCATCTTTGGCCGGAAATAATGAAAGATATGAATCAGAAGATTATCCGGATCAAAAAAATAAAGATTGGTTTGTTCCTGATGGATTGGGATCAAAAATTGGATATGGAATTCATTACAAAAAATGGATTACTTTAGGAATTCACAGTGGTATAGACTGGAAATGGGAAGATAAACTTGTGGCAGTTCCTGTATATTTAAATTTTGGCTTAAGTCCTAAAGTAGGCGAAAACACCGTAATTACAGCGCAAGCCGGTTACGGAAAAGGATTTGCATTAGGACGTGGAAATCTAAATGGAGAATATAGAAAGTTAAGAATTGGAATAGGCTCTGATGATTTTACTATTTTCATTGAAACTGCCCAATACGATATTATACTCCATAATCAAAAAAGCATAAACAGCATCAACTTAGGAATATCTGTCGTAAATTTTGACTTGTAAGTTTTTTTAATGGAATTGAAAATTTATTTAGAGAAACTCCAATAAATTAGAAACACATTACAAAAGGTAGTGCTATTGTAATGTGCCAACTCCTAAATTAATTGTTTTGGAAATTAATAGTGTGGTACATTTTTTCCGTCAAACAATAATCTCGAAAAAAAATCGTAAAATTTTTCGAATAACTTTTTCATAATAGTGGATTTTTAATAGTTCAACATTAAATAAACACCAATAAGAGTAAATCAAAAAATAATAATAGAAGTGGGTTTCTTATTACTAAGGTACAAAACTTTATATTAAAACCAAATATTTTAATATTTTTTTTGATGGTACGATATTAATTATCAATATATTACCTAAAAACAGACCGTTTTACAGCCTATTGTATTTTATATTTTCCATAATCTGAACCAGTTCTTCCTGAACAGAAATTCCTTTATCTGCCAAATACCACAATTGCAAATCGGTTTTTATTTTTTCATCAATTACGCCAAATTCCTTTTTATAATTAATCATTAATTCTGAGGCGCCTTTTGGTCTTGGTCCCCAATCAGCACGAACAATTCCGGCTTCTTTACAAATTACAATTACTTTCGGGATTGCTTTTCCTCCATTTGTTAAATACTGGCTCATTAATTCGTCATTTTCATCTCTTAAAACAATCTTGAGATCTATTTTTTTATCAGATGCCAAAGCCATTTTATTAAGTATCGGAAGTATTTGTGCCGCATCACCACACCAGCCTTCAGAAATTACGAGCCAGATATAATGGTTGTCTAAGTTTTGCAGCTTGGAAATAACGTCTTCAGAAATTTTAATGGTTTTTTCCAGTCGGTTCATTCTCGCTTCATTTAAACTGGTATAATGAGTGAGACTTTCTGATTGGTCGTTACCTGTTGATTTGCCTTGTGATAATAAATCTGTGACTAATTTTCGGTACTCAAGATAAGAATGACTGTTGAATAATCCTTTGGCTACAATACTTTTCATATTTCTTTCGTTTTGATACGATAAAAATACAAATTTTAAAAAGATGCAAGAATGACTTTTGTCAGATTGAAGAGAAATAAATGTTCTTAAACTTAAAACTCAAAAGAACAAATTAATTTTTTTAAAACATTATTTTTAAAAATCAGAATATGTCTATATTTGCACAAATTAACGCAACAACACATGAAATATAAAAGAATTCTTCTAAAACTAAGTGGCGAAGCCTTAATGGGTGATTTACAATACGGAATCGACCCAAAAAGATTAGCCGAATATGCTGAAGAAATTAAGCAAATTCACAATAAAGGAGTAGAGATTGCTATTGTTATAGGAGGAGGAAATATTTTTAGAGGCGTTGCAGGTGCAAGTGCCGGTATGGATAGAGTACAAGGCGATTATATGGGAATGCTGGCTACTGTTATTAACGGAATGGCTTTGCAGGGCGCTCTTGAAGACAAAGGAATGAAAACACGTTTGCAGACTGCTTTAAAAATGGAATCTATTGCAGAACCATACATTAAAAGAAGAGCAGATCGTCACCTTGAAAAAGGAAGAATCGTAATTTTTGGTGCAGGAACCGGAAATCCATATTTTACAACTGATACAGCAGCCGTTTTAAGAGGAATCGAAATTAATGCAGATGTTATCTTAAAAGGAACACGTGTTGATGGTGTTTATGATTCTGATCCAGAAAAAAATGCATCGGCAGTGAAATTTGATACTATTTCGTTTGATGATGTTTTGAAAAAAGGATTAAACGTAATGGATACAACTGCTTTTACATTAAGCCAGGAAAACAAATTGCCAATCGTTGTTTTTGATATGAACAAAATTGGAAACCTTTTGAAAATCTGCGACGGTGAAAATATCGGAACTGTAGTGAATGTTTAGACTACTTCGATATTAGATTATTAGAATTTTTAAATTCTGGTAATCTTTTTAAGAAAAAATAAAAAAACAAAAACATATTAGTTAGTAAATTAGACGAAGCCTTTTTTAGAAACCTAAAAATCTAATCGTCTAGAAATCTAAAAATCTAAAAAAAATGAGTGAAGAAATAGATTTTATTTTAGAAAGTACTGAAGAATCAATGAACGGTTCGATTGCGCATTTAGAAAAAGAATTCTTAAACATTCGTGCTGGAAAAGCTTCTCCGGCAATGTTGGGAAGCGTTTTCGTAGATTATTACGGATCTGCAACACCGCTTTCGCAAGTATCTAAAATTAGTGTTCCTGATGCCAGAACAATCACTTTACAGCCTTTTGAAAAAAATATGCTGCAGGTTATTGAAAAAGCGATTATGGTTGCCAATATTGGTTTTAATCCAATGAACAATGGTGATGTAATTATCATCAGTGTTCCGCCGTTGACGGAAGAGCGCCGTAGAGATTTGGCTAAACAAGCAAAAGCTGAAGCTGAAGATGCTAAAATTGGTATTCGTAACTCTCGTAAAGATGCTAATACTGATATCAAAAAATTAGAAAAAGAAGGAACTTCAGAAGATGTTTGCAAATCTGCAGAAGAAGAAGTTCAGACCTTAACAAATAGTTTTATCAAAAAAATTGACGAATTATTGGCTGCTAAAGAAGCAGAAATCATGAAAGTTTAATTTTATTTGACACAAATTAAAATCCGTTTAGTTAAAATTGTACTAGACGGATTTTTTTATTGCTATTTTTGCATACCAAAATTTAATTGTTTTCGTTTTGCAACTATAATTCTCTGTATGAAGCTATTCTGTTTACTGACTTTGTTTTTCACGCTTACTATTCAGGCGCAATTTCAAATAAACGGAATTGTAAATGACTCGAAAAACAAACCGCTTCCTTTCGCTACAATTACTACTTCAGACAATAACAATACTATTACAGACGTCGACGGGAAATTCGTTCTTCATTCGCTAACAAATATTCCTTCTTTTACTGTTTCTTATGTTGGTTTTACTACCAAAACTATTACTGTATTAAACAATAAAAAGTTCTATTCGATTTTACTTTCTGAAAAAACAGATAATTTAAAAGAAGTTGTAATTGCCAACGAAAATCCTGCTTTGGCTATTTTAAGGAAAGTAATTGCAAATAAAAACAATAACAATCCGCAAAAAAAGCTGAATAACTTTGAATATAAAACCTATAATAAACTTATTGTAACGGCAAATCCGGATTCTATTGACGGCAGGATCGATTCTTCTGCAGCCTATAAAGATTTCAATAAAAAAGAAATCAACATAGATTCCTCTGATTATAAGTTTAAGGAAATAATAAGCAAACAGCACTTGTTTCAAACCGAAAAAGTATCACAATATCAGTTTGCAAATAATAAACTTAAAGAAACTATTCTGGGTTCTAAAATGGCCGGTTTTAAACAACCCATTTATGAAATCATTGCTTTCAATTTGCAGTCTATTTCTATTTACGATACTAAATATGAATTGTTTGAAACTAAGCATGAAAGCCCTATTTCAAATAATGCGCTTGCCGATTACAGCTACAAACTCCTTGATACTGTAGCTATCAAAGGAAGAAACACCTATATGATTTACTTTAAAAATAAGAAAAGAAGATCAAACAGACTTGAAGGCGTTTTGTATATCGATCAGGAAAATTTTGCTGTAGCAAAAGCAGTAATGCGAATAAAAGGCGTTTTAGATATTAGCGGAATTCATGAATTTGAATATGTCCCAAGTGAAAAATTATGGTTTCAAAGCAATACAACTTTTAAAATTGTAAAAGGAAAAAACGATGAGGATATAAAAATCTTAGGCGGAACTATTCAGTTTGATGCAGATGCCGAAGAAGATTATGAAACGAGAAAAAAAGTAGCTTCAGACTTCACTTATGTCCTTTCTGAAAGCAACAATTTTGACATTCACTACAACAATAATCCATCAGTAAAAAATCCAGCGCTTTATATTGAAATTAAGGATGATGCCAGCAAACAACCCGAAACTTTTTGGAACAAATACCGAAAAGACAGTCTCGATTTAAAGGGTCAAAAAACATATCAATTATTAGACAGTCTTTCTATCAGTAAAAGAATAGAAAAACGACTGGGATCAGGAAGAAAAATCATCAATGGCTATTTTCCAATTGGTCCTGTTGATCTTGATTTAAAGAAAATAATAAGCTACAATAATTACGAAGGTTTTAGATTGGGTATTGGCGGAATCACTAACGATCGTTTTTCTAAAGGCTTTAGAATTGAAGGCTACACGGCATACGGAACAAAAGATGGTGTTGTAAAATACAGTCTAGGCGGAGGAGCTTTATTAGACAAAAACACAAATACCTGGATAAACGGTTATTATACTGATGACATTAGAGAAATTGCAAGTACTGTTTTTGCCGTTGACAAACGTGTTTTTAAAATTTATGATCCACGGCCAATTAATATTAGTACGTTTTATCACTACACCACCTGGAAAACCAATCTTCAAACCAAAATAATTCCTAAAACTGAAGCTGTTCTGGAATTATCAAGAAATTATGTTGAGCCAAAGTTTGATTATCTTTTTAATTTAAACGGAAAATTATATTCAAGTTATATTATGACAACCGCAATGTTGTCTATTGTTTGGGCACCTTTTAGTGATTTTATGCAAACTCCAACAGGCAGAAACGAATCTGATAAAAGATTTCCGAGGTTTACTTTTCAGTACACACAATCATTGCCAAATGTATTAGGAAACGATTTTACCTTTGGAAAAATAGATTTTAAAACAGAATACGAAAAGAATTACCTAAACGGTCAAAAAACAAGTTTATTACTGCAGGGAGGTTATGCAATGGGCGACGTTCCAATAACACATTTATACAATACTGCTCCAAACAACTTAACTAAAGAAACGGTTATACAGCGTATTACTTTTGCCGGAAGAAACAGTTTTGAAACCATGTATTTTAATGAGTTCTTCTCTAGTCAATATATTATGTTTCAGGTAAAACATGGCTTTGATAGAATTAGATTATTAAGAAAAGTTCGTCCCTCATTGGTATTAGTGACCAGAATGGCATGGGGAAATATGGATCATCCCGAACAACAGGTTGGACCAACCTATAAAACACTTAACAAAGGTTTTTTTGAATCCGGAATTGAGTTAAACAAAATCTACAAGGGGTTTGGTTTAGGAGGATTTTACCGCTACGGGCCAAATCAATTGCTACGATTTGAGGATAATATTGCAGCTAAGATTTCTTATGTTCTTGATCTTGGTTTGTAATTAATCCAGCTATTGTTTTACAAAATTCCCCGATAGAGTTCCGCTGGACTTTACTCTTTTATTTGATGTTTTTACAAAGTTAAACCTAAGGGGTACTGCTCCTATAAACTGAAAATAATCAAAGATATAATTATCATTAGTATTGGCAATAAGCACTACTTTACTTCCAGGAAAATTATAAGACCTCTTATTAAAAGAAACCTTGCCTTTACTACTATCATAGATTATATCATTTTTGGTGAATATTAAGAGATCTCCAGAAACACTTTCTTTCCACTTACCTTGAATCCAGGAAGGCGGATAATAGTAACTTGATTCGGCATCACTTGAAGAACAAGAAGTTATAATAATTAGAGACAGAACTGCAAATAACTTTTTCATTTTACTATTTTTTTTAGCATTATTCTCAAATGTAAGAAAAAACACGAGTTTTTATTTTAATTTAATAAAACATTATAAGATTTAACTTAATCTGAACTAGCTAAGCAAAAATATTCAGCTATAATACAACGTTTGTAGTTACTTAAAAATGAAAAAAATCCCAAACCCCAATCGTAAAATTGGAATTTGGGATTTTTTTATTTAAAATTTCCTCTCGTATTATGGTCTCAAAATCAAAACCGAAGGTGTATTATTTAGCCATGTACTTTGAGATTCTATTAATTTTTTCCAGCTGTCTAAACTAATAATCATTAAGTTTTGGCTTTCTAAAAACTCCTTCTTAATTGTTCTGTCGTGCATAATCATAATATGATTTGGTGCAATTTGTTCGATCGAGCGAATACTTTCCTGAATGTCGCGGGTATTTTTTACTTCTCCACTGGCATCCAGAACCGTAATTTGCGAACCATTATTATTGATTAGCTTTTTGGCATAATCTATCAAAAATGAATCTTCTTTGCTAAAAATTGGCATAAAAATCTGATTCACATCTTCGAGATCTTTATCAATAAAAATTCCAACCGGCATTTTTGTTTTAGCAATAATATGACGCGTTCTTTCATCAAAAGGAGAATTTTCGAACAATCCTTCTTTTCCGGTAAACTTATCAATTAAACGATCCGGATTTACAATTCTGGTTGTAAAACCAAGAATCTTACCCAATAAAGTTCCATCAAAAATAGATTGTCCTAAACCAACCAATAATAAATCATATTCTCCCTGATTTGCCGTATCGATAATTTCTGTATCAATATCATTTGTTACTTTAAAAACACTAACCATATTTTGATTCAAACGTTCAGATTCTGCTATAACCGGAAGCAGCATTTTGCGTTCATGATCTTTTACGTCAAAGGAGTGAACTTCTGTACTTAAAGACAAATGCATTGCCGCAACAATAGAATTATCAGGTTGTTTTTTAACCAAACTGTTTGCAATTTTCAGCAGCTTCTTTCCTCTTTCCGGAGTTGCAAATGAAAGCAGAATCTTGTACTTACTCTTATTTCCAATTTCTTCGGGAATGGCCGTTACCTTATCTTTAAAAATATAACCAATAAAATCTAAAGCAGGTCCTGTCATAAAAGTAGTCACCAAAGCCATAATTACCATCATGGTAAAAATTTCTGTAGAAAGAACGCCTAAATCATAACCGATATTTAAAACTACCAATTCCATTAAACCACGGGTGTTCATCAAAGCGCCAATTGCGAGACTGTCTTTCCAGTTTTGACCAACGAATTTGGCGGCCAAAGCACTTCCAAAAAATTTTCCCGCCACAGCCACAGCGATGATTACTGCAGTAACTTTCCATAAATAAGGATCGTTTAACAACCCAATTTGTGTACGCAACCCTGTAAATACAAAAAACAATGGCAGTAAAACAATTATGGCAACGTCTTCAACTTTTTCAATAAAAATATTTCTGAATTTATTGTTTTCCGGCATGATTGCTCCTGCTAAAAATGCTCCGAACAAAGCATGAATTCCAATTAATTCAGATACATAAGAAGAGAACAAAAGTGTTATAAAAAAGATAGCAACTACGGGTTTATTCAAACTTTCACGAGTCGAATTTAAATCTCCGACACGTTTCAGGAACGGACGAACTATTTTCAACATTACGATTACGTATAAAATTGCCAAACCAATTACGTATAAAGCACTTGTAAACGAACCTGCTTTAACAATGGCAATTACTACTGCCAAAATACACCAGGCCGTTATATCATCTGCAGCGGCACAGGTTATGGCAATGGTTCCGAGTTTTGTTTTTTGCATTCCGCGTTCCTGAACAATTCTGGCCAAAACCGGAAAAGCAGTAATACTCATGGCAATTCCCATAAATAATCCGAAAGAGGCAAACTCTACCCCAACCGGAGCAAAAGTATGATAGATAAAATAAGCCAAAGTCAATCCCAATGCAAAAGGAATAACGATACTTGCGTGACTAATTACAACAGCATCGTGAGCCTTGTTTTTAAGCACTTTTAAATCCAGCTCCATACCAATAACAAACATGAAAAGTATTAAACCAATCTGGCTTAAAAACTGCAAGTTTCCTAATGATTCTTTTGGAAATAAAAGAGCTGAAAATTCAGGAAAATACATCCCGACCAAAGATGGCCCTAAAACAATTCCGGCAATCATCTCACCAATTACGGATGGCTGCCCTATTTTTCTAAAAATCCATCCAAACAAACGTGCTACCAAAATAATAGTGACAATTTGTGCCAGTAAAATAGCCAGCGGATGCTGCAGGTTTTCAATCATAGAATGCAGGAAATCATTCCAATGATTACTTTCTATTTTTTTCTGAACTATTCCCCGCCCTACTTCAAGCGAAGCTCCTTTTGAAATTACCCAATATATTAAAGCTGTGAAACCACCAATAACAGTAACGTAAAATAAAGAGTTTTTAATATTATTCATAACTCGTTTTTTTAATTTATTGGTGCAAATATCAGAAGTGAAAGTTACCTGAAAAAGTAAATTTAAGGCTAATTTTCAATGTATGTAATAAGTCTGAAAAACTTTGTAATAAGTTAGATTTTGACCTTTTTCAAAAAGTCAGATCGATAGGTTTCGCTCAAAATTAAAGTACTGTTTTTATCATTTTTATCTAAATGATGCAAAACAATTTCGTTATGATTGAAGAATTTTATGGCTTTTACAGCAACAATTTCCTTTTTGTTTACGCGACAGAAATCAGCATCGGGCAATTCATTCAAAAGGGTATCAAATTTAACGTTTTTCAGATTCATAAAACTGCCATCTGTTAAAAGAACCGTTTTATCACGGCTATCACTAACCGCAGTTTTGACATATTGAATTTGATTAAAATATAACAAAGTTTTCCCCTTGTCTGTATTGAGCTGCATAAATTTCTTTGCTGTCTCGGGTTTATGAAAACGTTCAAAAGCTTTGGAGATTGCTTTTTGCAAACGTTCTAATTTTACGGGTTTAGTAATATAATCTACAGCATCAATATTAAATGCCTCGGCAGCATACTCTTTATATGCCGTGCAAAAAATAACCAATTTATCCTGAATCATTTCCGCCAAATGCAAGCCATCAATTCCAGGCATTTCGATATCTGAAATTAACAAATCAAAATCGAGATCCGGAATTTCGGCCAATAGTTTCTCGGGATTATTAAATGTTTTTACGATTTCTATTTCATGAATTTGTTCGCAAAGCATTTTGAGATACGTTAAACCCGGCAACTCATCGTCCAGTAGCAAGCATTTCAGTTTTGTATTCAAGTAAATCTATTTTTAGATGAGCAATATAAATGTCGTTTTCAACAAATTTTTCAAGTTTGAAATTATTCTTATAAATAATTCTCAAACGATGTTCTAAGGTAGCATTTCCTAAACCGCTCCGTTCTTTTTTTAATACTTTTTTATCTGATATTTTATTCGAAACTGTCATAAAAAAAGCATTGTCTTTGAACTCAAAAACTACCGAAATAAAAGCATCGGCACTTTGCAGATCAGCATGTTTAAAAGCATTTTCAATTAAATCAATCGAAATTAGCGGCGCGAGCAAAGGCTGTTCATATAATTTATCTTCTTTGTTGATGTTGGTTTTTATCTTCAACTCAAAAAGCGGACTTATTTTTATTTTATTGATTTCGATAAGATTCAACGCAAAATCAATTTCTTCTTTTGCCGTTACAAATTTCTTTTTGCTTTCGTATAAAATATAATCCAAAACATTGGCCAATTTATCCAGAGCAAAATAAGTTTGATAAGCATGAGATTGAATCGAGTTTAAAATATTCTTAAACAAATGCGGATTCAGTTTCGACTCTAATGTTTCTAACTGCAAATCGTTTACTTTCATTTCGAGTGCATAAAAACTTTTTTCAGCATCTTCTTTTGCTTTTTTAGACTGCATTAATTGATACACCATAAAACAAATGATGACAATTAGCAGTAAAATAATCGCTAAAAAAATAAAAGTGATGGTGTTGTTTTCCTGCATTAAAACCTATTTTTTATAATGTTTTGTAAAAGTAGCTAAATATTTTTTGCCCGCGGATTTTACGTATGAAACGGATTCACGAATTAAAATTTAATTAATCTGCGTAAATCCGTTTCATCCGTAAAATCCGTGGGCAATATCTTAATGACTAGAAACAAATTTCAACCCAATAATTGAAGCAATTAATGTTGAAAGAAAGAAAATTCTCCAGAAAGTCGCAGGTTCTTTAAAGATAAAAATTCCAACCAAAACAGTTCCAACAGCGCCTATTCCTGTCCAAACAGCATAAGCTGTTCCTATTGGCAAAACCTGCGTCGCTTTGTACAATAAAACCATGCTTATAGTAAGACAAACAAAAAAACCTGCCATCCAATACGTTGACAAAATTCCGGTTGTTTCTTTGGCTTTACCCAAACAAGATGCAAATCCAACTTCAAAAAGTCCGGCAATAATTAATAAAATCCAGTTCATTTTCTTTTCATATTTAAATTAATTGCAAATATGAGAAAAGCTAACGAGGAAATCATCCAATTGTAAGTAAATTATCATAAAAATTACGCTGTTAATTTGTGTTAACATTACGTAAAATACAAGTGATTATTTATCATTTTGAGGTCTTTTCACTACATTTGCATCCATTTTAAATAATTTATGAAAAACGCTATTCAAGTTGGATTTTGGGAGAAAGTTGCCCGAATTATACTTAAAAACAGAATAACAATTTTGGTTTTGGTTGCGGCCCTGACAATTTTCCTTGGTTTTCAATGGAGAAACCTTTCCATGACTTATACCGAAGCTAATTTACTTCCTAAAGATCATATTGCAAATAAAGATTATCAAAAATTCCTGGACAAGTTTGGAGAAGAAGGAAACCTTATTGTAATTGGTTTTCAGGACAAAAGTTTCTTTACACCCAAAAATTACGCTGCATGGAATGAATTAATGACCGGTCTGAAAAACTCAAAAGAAGTAGATTTGGTTGTTTCTTTAAATGATTTAAAAAAATTAGAAAAAGATACTGTCAACGAGAAATTTGTTCTGGCTCCGTTTATCGACCAAAGCAAAACAGTTGATCCTGAATACTTAAAAAAAGTACAATTTGATTTATTTCACAATTTACCTTTTTATGAAGGATTGTTGTTTAACAAAGAAAGCGGAAGTGTACGCTCGGCCATTTACATGAACAAAGCGCTTGTAAATACTGCCGAAAGAAAGACTTTTATTCTTGAAAATTTAGTTCCGAAGATCGACAAATTCGAAAAAACAACCGGAATCGATTTACGTGTTTCGGGAATGCCATACATCAGAACAATCAATGCTGACAATATGAAAGGCGAAATTGGTCTTTTTATTGGTGCGGCTTTATTTACGGTTTCTCTGATTTTCTTTTTCTTTTTCCGTTCGTTCCGAGCAACATTTATTTCGATTTGTATTTTAATTGTTGGTGTAATCTGGTCGTTTGGAACACTTGGATTATTTCATTATAAAATCACGATTTTAACGGCTATTATTCCGCCATTGATTATCGTAATCGGAATCACGAATTGCATTTTCCTGATTAATAAATACCAACAGGAAATTAAATTACATAATAATCAGGCAAAAGCTTTACAGCGCATTATTTCGAAAATTGGGGTTTCGACTTTAATGACGAATTTAACAACTGCCATAGGTTTTGCAACCTTTATGATTACAGGAAACGACCTGCTTTTTGAGTTTGGTTTAGTAACTTCTATCAATGTAATTTCTGTTTATTTATTGACGCTTTTAATTGTGCCAATTGTATACAGTTTTATGCCGGTTCCGGGAGAAAAACACTTGTATCATTTAACAAAAACCTACATTTCGACTTTATTGGATTTTGTAGAAAATGTGGTAAGAAACAAACGAAAAGTAATTTATACCATTTACGGTTTGCTTTTGGTATTTAGTATTATTGGGGTTTCGCAAATGAAAGTTTCCGGAAGTTTGATTGGAGAAATGCCAAAAAGCGCTTCCTTCTTTAAAGATATTTTATTCTACGAAAAAGAATTTAACGGTGTAATGCCGCTTGAGATTATGATTGACACCAAAAAGAAAAAAGGTGTCATGAAAGCGTCTACAATTCGTAAAATGGACGAATTGCAAAACACAATTGCCGAAATGCCGGAATTGGCAAAACCGGTTTCTGTGGTGAATTTGGTTAAATATTCAAAACAGGCTTTTTACAACGGAAATCCTGAATATTACCAATTACCAACTTCGCAGGAGCAGACATTTATTTTGGCATACGCCAAAAACGCAACTAAAAACAGCAAAGAAAACTTAATGAAAAGTTATGTTGATTCTACCGGACAATATGCCAGAATCACAACTTTTATGAAAGATATTGGTACCGATGAAATGGCGAAAGTCGAGAAAAAATTACATTCTAAAATAGATGAAATTTTCCCGAAAGATCACTTTGAAGTTACCGTTACCGGAAAAGCATTGGTTTTCCAAAAAGGAACATCATATTTGGTTGACAACTTAATTGAATCGTTGATTTTCGCAATTTTGGTGATCGCGATTTTGATGTTGTATTTGTTCCGTTCGTTCAAAATGGTTTTTGCATCGGTAATTACGAATGTTTTACCACTTTGCATTACATCTGGATTGATGGGGTATTTCGGGATTCCATTAAAACCTTCAACGATTTTGGTATTTAGTATTGCATTTGGAATATCGGTTGATAATGCTATTCAGTTTATGGCGAAGTACAAACATGATTTAATACAAAGTAACGGAAAAGTCAAAAAATCTGTTTTCAGTGCTTTAAGAGAAACAGGAATCAGTACTTTTTATACTTCGGTAGTTTTAATTTTAGGATTTGCTACTTTCACACTTTCTAGTTTTAGCGGAACAATCGCTCTTGGTGGATTAATTTCTTGTACATTGGCGTTTGCGATGTTTGCCAATTTATTGGTTTTACCGGCTTTGGTTTTGACTTTTGAGAAAAAGAAGGCTAAGAAAGAGGATTTGGAGGGATTGGAAGGAAACACGAATTTCACAAATTAGCACGGATTAAATATCACGAATCTTTGTCAAAGTTTTAAACTTTGACAAAAATAAATACGCAAACTTGTCATTTCGACGGAGGAGAAATCACACACGTAATTCTACAAAGATTGGCGATTTTGTTTACGGAATTCCTTGTGTGATTTCTCCTCCGTCGAAATGACAAACGGCTCTTTTGAAAACGATTGCCCTAGCCCTGATAGAAGCGGTATCCTTTTTCTGGCTTCTTTAGACAGAAAAAGATACAAGCGGATAGCAGGAAATAGCTTCTAATTTTAATAATTATCGTTTATATTTGCAGTTATTACACAACAAATAATTTAATTTCAACATTATATACAAAAATGAGACACACAAAAGTTAAAGACTTATTAAACAGTACGACGACGCTACAGGAAGTAAATGCAAAAGGATGGGTGAGAACTTTTAGAAATAATCAGTTCATCGCGCTTAATGACGGTTCTACCATTAATAATATACAATGTGTTGTTGATTTTGAAAATACACCGGAAGAAACTTTAAAAAGAATCACAACCGGAGCTGCTGTTTCTGTAATTGGAACTTTGGTTGAAAGTAAAGGTGCTGGTCAGAAATATGAAATTCAGGTTAACAAACTTGAAATCCTTGGAGATTCTGATGCGGAGAAATTCCCAATGCAGCCGAAAAAACACTCATTAGAATTTTTACGTGAAAATGCACATTTACGTGTTCGTACTAATGCTTTTGGAGCAATTATGCGTGTGCGTTCGGTATTGTCGTTTGCGGTTCACAACTATTTTCAACAAAAAGGGTTTGTGTATGTAAACACGCCAATTATTACCGGAGCTGATGCTGAAGGTGCCGGAGAAATGTTTCAGGTAACTTCATTGCCATTGGATAATCTTCCAAAAAATGAAGAAGGAAACATTGATTTCAAAAAAGATTTCTTTGGAAAACATACGAACTTAACCGTTTCGGGACAATTAGAAGGTGAAACTTTCGCTATGGCTTTGGGTCAGATTTATACGTTTGGACCAACGTTTAGAGCAGAAAATTCAAATACTTCCCGTCACCTTGCAGAATTCTGGATGATTGAGCCTGAAGTTGCTTTCAACGATCTTGATGACAACATGGATTTGGCTGAAGATTTTATTCAGTACGTAATTAAATATGCTTTAGACAATTGTAAAGATGATTTGAAATTTTTAGAAGGAAGACTTTTAGAAGAAGAAAAATCAAAACCTCAGGCAGAAAGAAGCGAAATGGCTTTGTTAGAAAAATTGAACTTCGTTTTAGAAAACAACTTCAAACGTGTTTCTTATACCGAAGCAATTGATATTTTAAGAGATTCAACTCCAAATAAAAAGAAAAAATTCAGCTATATCATCGAAGAATGGGGAGCTGATTTACAATCAGAACACGAACGTTACTTAGTAGAAAAACACTTTAAATGCCCGGTAATTTTATATGATTATCCTGCAAACATTAAAGCGTTTTACATGCGTTTGAACGATAACACTGAGCCTGGAAGAGAAACTGTTCGTGCAATGGACATCCTTTTCCCTGGAATTGGAGAAATTGTTGGTGGTTCTGAAAGAGAAGAGCGTTACGATGTTTTGGTGGAGAAAATGAAAGCTTTAAACATCGATGAAGAAGAATTATACTGGTATTTAGACACCAGAAGATTTGGTTCTGCAACTCACGCAGGTTTTGGTTTAGGATTTGAGCGTTTGGTATTGTTTGTTACTGGAATGACAAACATTAGAGACGTAATTCCTTTCCCGAGAACTCCTGGAAGTGCGGAATTTTAGAAAAGAAGATTTGCCACGAAGGCACAAAGACACTAAGTTTTATTTTTAAAAACTGATTAAAGA
>NZ_JXQR01000018.1:0-261228 GCF_000834715.1 Flavobacterium sp. MEB061
CCCAATTAAGTTACAAAAAAAAAAAGAATTATGAAAACCGTTTCATCAATTGTAGAAAATTACATCAAAACAAAGCCCTTTTTATTAAATGCATTGTCGCTTGGAATTATCAACTTAACTTCTCTGTCCAGGAACATTATGACAGAACTTGAAAGTGAATTTGGTAAAGAAGTGAAACAAGGCGCCGTTGTAATGTCGCTAAAACGGCTCACAGAAGAATTAGATTTTAAATTGAACCATAAAATTAATAAGGTAATTAAGAATATTGGTGAGATTACGGTTCGTTCTGAATTAACAGATTATACCTTTGCAGCTTCAGAAACTGTATTGAATAAACAAGCAGATTTAATTTCTGATATTAATGTTTTATCTGATATTTTTTATACCTCATCCCGTGGTGTAAATGAAACTAACATCGTGGTTAGCAGCAGCGTAAATCATTTAGTTGAAAAACATTTTATGCGCGAAAAACTAATTCAGAAATTAGATAATCTGGCTTCAATAACAGTAAAATTACCAAAAGAAAACATCGTAGTTCCTGGTATTTATTATTTCATTTTCCAGCGTTTGGCTTGGGAAGGAATCATTATAAACGAGGTAATTTCAACTTCAAATGAATTCACCATTTTAGTTGGAGAAGATCAGGTTGATGTTGCTTTTAAAGTTATCAAAGATTTGAAAAACTAATTAAAATAAAAAAATAGAATCTTACAATTCTGTACTATAAATCCTTTTGTCTTTTAGATAAAAGGATTTTTTCTTTTAAACATATTTGCAAATTGAGTCGTGCTTAAAGCCCGATATAAGAATATTCCTTGTAAATTTCAGCAATTAAAGTTTTTTAACAAATTTCATTAAAAATTTTAAACGCCCGTTAAATCAATTTCTACGCGACATTACTAGTGATTATTTAAAATTTTAATAAAAAAAAATTAATTAAGTTTTTTTAGATGCTATTTGTTGCGAATTATATTTTTATATATTTGCTAACCTGTCAACAAATAAGACAACAACGAATTACCTCTAAAGGAAACAAATTTTTAAAATGTCACTAAAGAAAGGCATGAGTTACGAAGAATAAGTCAGGAACTCGGCATCTCTATAAATACAGTCAGGAACTAAATGAGCAAAGCATTAAAATCAATGCGAGTCTTTTTCAGGTTCATGATGAAATTATCTAAACCAAAATACGCTTTAACCATCAAAATCACTCTTTTCGGGTGATTTTTTTTAGGCTTAACCGCAAAGGAGTGTCAGGGTGTATGCTATGTTTTTGTCATTTCGAGCGAAGGGAGAAATCACACGAGAAACTACGCAAACAAAATCGCCAATCTTTGTCGATCTATTAGTGTGATCCTTCCTCCGTCAGGATGACAAAACGGTTCATTTCTTCAAAAAATCTGAAAATTTTTAAAAAATATTTTTCATCAAAAACCTCATTTGGGCTTTTATTTTTTGTTTGCCACGAATTTCACTAATTAGCACTAATTTTTTATATGTAAAACTAAATTTAATTCGTGGGAATTAGTAGAATTCGCGGTAACCTTTTTTCTAAAATGAATAATTCAATGCAACTCCAAAATCATTTTCAGATGTTAAGGTATTCCTATTTATTACGGGTTGAAATGCCAATTTTTCACTTACATTAAATTGAGACAAAGCAGCATCAATATTAGCGTCGATTATATTTAAAATATAAAACCCAACAACAAACAAAGCCGATAAATCTCTGTTTCTCTGAAATTGCTTTTGAGCAGTTATTAATTGACTTTCACTTAATCTGGACAAATATTCAGAATCATTTGTGTTTCCTGCAAGTCTGTTTTTGTATTCGTCTCTGTAAATATTATAGTTTTTCAGACTGTCAAAATAAAAATAAGCACTTGTTCCAATAGCGCCATAAACTAAAGGAAGTTTCCAGTACTTTTTATTGTATATCTGTCCTAAACCCGGAAAAATAGCCGAATAAAATGCGGCTTTTGCCGGACGAAGCGGATCAATGGTTTCAGATTTTAAAGTGTCAACAGCTATAATTTGTGGTTTTTCCTGAGCAAAAATTGAAGTTAATCCAAAAAATAAAAACAAAAGAATAAAGTGGTATTGCATATAAAGTTGGTTTGGAAATTTCATCCAAAGAAACCTTATTACTTCTAAGTTTTTTCTTAAGTAAAAGATAAATAAAACTTAATATTTAGAATTTGAATAAATTTAGATTAGTTTTTTTCGCCACGAATTCACGAATTTATTTTGAAATAATTCGTGAATTCGTGGCTATCATTTAAGATAATTTATTCCTCAAACAATTCCATCAATTCCAAAGCTCGTTTTATCGATTTTACATTTTCAAAAGTCAATAACAAACGTAGTCCGTTTACGGTTTGTTTTTCTTTCATTTTGCAGAGAGAACTATGCTTTTGAATAAATTGTAAAACGTTTCTGAACTTAGACGATTGATAGTAATCTGATTGTTGATCTGAAACAAAATAACCGATCATTTTGCCTTGTTTCAAGACTAATTTTTCAATTCCCACTTTCGTAGCAATCCATTTTATACGGATGCTATTTAGTAATGCTGTTGCTTGTTTTGGCAATGGCCCGAAACGGTCAATTAGTTTTCTTTCGTATTCCTGAAGTCCGGCTTCGTCTTTTATCGCGCCCAATTCGTTGTATAAGACCAAACGTTCTGAGACATTATTAATGTATTCATCCGGGAATAAAAGTTCAAAATCGGCATCAATTTGAATTTCTTTTACGTATTCTTTGGTGTCGATATTATTTTCTTCCGGATACAAATCTTTGAATTCGTTTTCTTTTAATTCTTCGATGGCTTCGTTCATGATTTTTTGGTAGGTATCAAAACCGATTTCATTGATGAAACCGCTTTGTTCGCCCCCCAATAAATCTCCCGCACCACGAATTTCAAGATCTTTCATAGCAATGTTGAAACCGCTTCCCAGTTCGCTAAATTGCTCCAAAGCCTGAATACGTTTTCTGGCATCTTCGGTCATGGACGAATATGGCGGACAGATGAAATAACAAAATGCTTTTTTGTTGCTTCGACCGACACGACCACGCATTTGATGCAAATCGGATAATCCGAAATTATTCGCATTATTGATGAAAATCGTGTTCGCATTTGGTACATCTAATCCACTTTCTATAATTGTTGTTGCTACCAAAACATCAAAATCTCCGTTCATAAAAGCCAGCATTAATTCTTCCAGTTTGGCACCGTCCATTTGTCCGTGACCAATTCCGACTCTGGCATTTGGTACCAAACGCTGAATCATTCCGGCAACTTCTTTTATATTTTCGATGCGGTTATTGATAAAGAAAACTTGTCCGTTTCGTTGAATCTCATACGAAATTGCGTCACGAATAATCTCTTCATTAAAACCAACAACATTCGTTTCAATAGGATAACGATTTGGCGGAGGTGTTGTAATTACAGATAAATCGCGCGCAGCCATTAACGAAAACTGAAGCGTTCTCGGAATTGGCGTTGCTGTTAATGTTAGCGTGTCAACATTTGCAGCAATCGTTTTTAATTTATCTTTTACGTTTACGCCAAACTTTTGTTCCTCATCGACAATTAATAAACCTAAGTCTTTAAAAACTACATTTTTGTTAACCAATTGATGCGTTCCGATGACAATATCGAGTTTTCCTTCTGCTAAATCTTTTAAGGTTTGTGTTTTTTGTTTTGCAGTTCTAAATCGGTTTAAGTAACCAACAGAAACTGGCATGTCTTTTAATCTTTCTGTGAAAGTTCTGTAATGCTGATACGCCAAAATAGTTGTGGGAACCAAAACAGCAACTTGTTTACTGTTATCAACCGCTTTAAAAGCAGCACGAATCGCAACCTCTGTTTTACCAAAACCAACATCACCACAAACCAAACGATCCATCGGGCGATCGCTTTCCATATCGGCTTTTACTTCCTGCGTAGATTTGGTTTGATCCGGCGTATCTTCATAAATAAACGAACTTTCTAATTCGTTTTGCAGATAACTGTCCGGCGCAAACTGAAAACCTTTTTCTAAACGACGTTTTGCATATAACTGAATCAGGTTGAATGCAATATGTTTGACGCGTGCTTTGGTTTTTTGTTTTAAAATTTTCCAGGCGTTCGATCCTAATTTATAAATTTTTGGAGGCGTTCCGTCTTTTCCATTGTATTTGGAGATTTTATGAAGCGAGTGAATGCTCACGTACACAATATCATTATCGGCATAAACCAATTTTATGGCTTCCTGCGTTTTACCTTCAACCTGAATTTTCTGCAGTCCGCCAAACTTCCCGATTCCGTGATCGATGTGCGTTACATAATCACCTACCGAAAGTGCGGTCAATTCCTTAAGCGTAATATTTTGCTTTTTAGAATAGCCGTTTTTGATGTTGAATTTATGATAACGCTCAAAAATCTGGTGATCTGTATAGGCTGTTATTTGATTCTCTTCGTCAATAAAACCCTGATAAAGAGGCAGTACAATAGTATTATATTGTTTTCTGATGTTTTCAGAATTAGCTTCATCAAGCGATTCAAAAATATCATGAAAACGTTTTGCCTGCGTTTCATTCGAACAGAACAAATAATTTTTATATCCGTTAAAATGATTTTCGCTCAAATTATTCAGCAATAAATCAAATTGTTTATTGAAGGATGGCTGAGGCTGAAAATGAAATTCGAATTTTTTTGTCGTTTTAAAAATGGGTTTTGAAGCCAATTCTACAATCGAAAAATCCAAAGCTCGTTTAATAAACGAACTCTGATTTAAAAATAATTGTTCGGGAGTTGCATGCTTTATTTCTCCGGAAAGTTTTCCAAAAGCTTCTTCTGCTCTTGCAAATTGTTTATCTAACTGACTAAAAAGTCCGTCGGTATTTTGAATAAAAATTACCGTTTTCTCGGCAATATAATCTAAGAAACTTTCACGGTTTTCCTGAAATATTTTGTTTTCAACATTCGGGATAATCGTAATTTTTTTATGTGTTTCTACAGATAATTGTGTTTCTACATCAAAGCTTCTGATACTGTCTACTTCGTTACCAAAAAACTCAATTCGGTACGGATGATCGTTTGAAAAAGAAAAGACGTCGACAATTCCTCCACGAACCGAAAATTCTCCGGGTTCTGTAATAAAATCGACTCTTTTAAACTCGTATTCAAATAAAACTTCGTTGATAAAATCAATCGAAATTTTATCGTTTAAAGCGACTTTTAAAGTGTTTTTATCCAATTGCTGACGCGTCACAACTTTCTCAAAAAGAGCTTCAGGATACGTAACAATGATGGCTGGTTTTTTTCTTGAATTTATTCTGTTTAAAACCTCAGCACGAAGCAAAACATTTGCATTATCTGTTTCATCTACCTGATACGGACGACGAAATGAAGCGGGATAAAACAAAACATCCTGCTCGCCAATCATTTGTTCTAAATCATTTAAATAATAAGCCGCTTCTTCTTTATTGTCTAAAACAACTAAAAAAGGCAATTCGGTTTTTTTGAAAACTCCGCGGATTATAAACGAAACAGCCGATCCTAACAATCCGCTAAGATGCATTTTTACCTGATTCTGTTCCAGTAATTGTGTGGCAATCTGCTGTGTTTTAGGCAAATTGTCATACGTAGTATATAAGGCGTTTTTACTCAACTTTTGGTGAATTTTGATCTATATTTCGTGGCGGCGGCATTACGGGCGCTGCTGTTGTGTTTGGAATGGCACGTGTTGTATCTAACATTCTCAGGAAATCTTCTTCTCCTTGTTCTTTCGGAATCTTACTTTTCTCTACAATTTTGTCAAACTGTCTTTCTAAAGAAACCATTTCCTTATTTATTTCTCCAATTAAAAAAGTAACCTTTTCATCCGGAATTTGATTTAAATGAATAAATAAATCCATCATTTTGACTTTGGTAATCAAAATTGAAATTCGGGCTTTTATTTGTGGCTGATTAAATTGCGCTGGAATATTGGTGTTTAAAGCCATCGCTTTTTTTGAAATTGCTGCTGATTTTTTTTGAAACGCACCAATTGTCTTTCTCGGTTTCTCTCCAATTTCTTTTAAAAAATCACGCCATTCAGTCCATTCTCTTTCATTTTTTTCGGAAACTTCATTGATCGGTTCATCAATAAAAACCCAGGCTTTATTAATATTATCGAAGATTTTTTCTTTCTTTTTTGCTTCTTTTTGGTTCTCAGCAAGACGCTTTTCGTTTTCATTCTGACAAGAATTCAACACAAAAATTAAAAGTAAAAAAAGAGATATTTTATATTTCATTTGGTAAAACATTAAGCTACAAAGTTACAAAGTAAATTTACAATTACGAATTCTGATTTTCATTACAAAACGCAAACTTTAACGACTATTTAATAGCCACGAATTCACGAATTTTCTTTCTCATGATGTCATAAAAATTCGTGAATTCGTGGCAAATACGCTTTAACAGGTTCAGCGAATAATCTAAAAAACAAACTTCATTGTTGTTAATTTTATAATTTAGTAGTGTAAAAAATAAAATTATTTGCGAAAACGTTATATTTGCAAGACTAAATCTTCATAAATGAATCCAAAAATATTGATCATTGGCGCTTGCGGTCAGATTGGGACAGAGTTGACTCAAAAGCTGCGTAAGTTATACGGAACAGAAAATGTAATTGCTTCTGATATTCGAAAATTAAATACTGACGTTGTAAATTCAGGGCCTTTTGAAGTGGTCAATGCATTAGATTTTAATCAAATTGAGCATCTTGTTGAAATACATCAAATTACTGATATTTATTTGATGGCAGCTCTTTTATCAGCGACGGCTGAAAAAAATCCTGCATTTGCATGGGATTTGAATATGAATTCTCTTTTTCATGTTTTGAATCTGGCAAAAGCAAAAAAAATAAAAAAGATTTTCTGGCCATCAAGTATTGCCGTTTTTGGTCCTACAACTCCAAAAGAAAATACACCTCAATACACCATAATGGAACCTTCAACGGTTTACGGAATCAGCAAACAAGCCGGAGAAAGATGGTGTGAATATTACCATAATATTTATGGTGTTGATGTTCGCAGTATTCGTTATCCTGGTTTAATTAGCTGGTCTACTCCTCCGGGCGGTGGAACTACAGATTATGCGGTTGATATTTTTTATAAGGCTATTGCCGATAAAAAATACGAATGCTTTTTATCTTCAGAAACCAAAATGCCAATGATGTATATGGATGATGCGATTGAAGCAACCATCAATATCATGAAAGCTCCTGCTGAGGATATCAAAATACATTCATCATATAATTTGGCTGCAATGAGTTTTACTCCAACTGAAATTGCTGCCGAAATTAAAAAACATATTCCTGAATTTGAGATTACTTACGAACCGGATTTCCGTCAGAAAATTGCGGACAGCTGGCCGGCAAGTATCGATGACAGTTCTGCAAGAGAAGACTGGAACTGGAAACATACCTTTGATCTTGAATCGATGACAAAAGATATGCTTGAACATTTGAGTTAAGCTCCATTATCTATCAACCCTTTAAGGCGTGATAATCTGAAAGTAATTCTTTAGATTATCACGCTTTTTTTATGAAAGATATTTTAAAGATAATTATTCGATTGCATAATTTCTTATTTTTGGCTGTATCAGAATAATTTCAAATTTATCCAAAATCATCAATCAAATCACAACAAAAACGTTAATCAAATGACAAATTCTTATCATCCTATCGAACAAGGCAAAAGAACTGCTATTGTCGATATTCTTCGTGGCTGGGCTATATTAGGTGTAGTTATTGGCAATTATTGCGGTCTTCCGCATATTAGTGTTCCCAACGAAACCAACAGTCTTTTATCTGAAATATTATCTAAGTTTGATCAGTTTTTTTTCGCCGGAAAATCATGGACTTTATTAACCATTTTATTTGGCTATGGCTTTGCTATTTTAATTAATAATGTCACCGAAAAGGGTAAAAACCCTGTTACTTTTTTTAGCTGGCGAATGTTTTTGCTTTTTATACTGGCTTTTATTCATTCTGCTTTTTGGTTTGGGGACATATTAAAAGATTATGCTTTTTTAGGACTTGTATTATTGCTTTTTTATAAATGTTCAGCAAAAACACTAGGCATTATTTCTGCTGTTCTTATTCTTATTATTCCTTTTGTAATGGCTTACATCAAAAGCTTTAATTTTGAAAGAATAGACATTATTTCAAATCCTGAATATTTAAAATTGTATTATTCCGGAAACTGGCTGGAATTTTTTAAATTTAATTTACTGGCTTCTTTTTACCAACAAATCATTGCTCCCGGATATGCTATTACGGCACATATTGTAATGCTGGGCTGTATGCTTTTTGGGGTTATGCTTCAAAAATTAAACTTTTTTGACAGGCTGAACGAAATGAAAAAACTTTTGAAATATGTACTTATAAGCAGTTTAGTTATTGCCGTTATAATTGGTGTTGTTTTCTTCGTCGCTATTGAATACAAAGCGGGCTTTCTTAAATTTTTCCACCCGTATTTCTGGCTGATTTTAAGTACAATGGTTTTTATTGCAACCGGAATTACGCTGTTATTCGTTAATGGAAAACTCAAAACGATTTTCAGTTATTTTAGTGCTGGCGGCAAAATGACTTTGACCAATTATATTGCTCAAAATATTCTGGCGGCTCTTATTTTTTCCGGAATTGGTTTGGGAATCAAAGCTACAATGCCCTATTGGTTTTTCTTTGCACTGGCTATTTTTGTCTTTATTCTTCAATTATTTATAAGTAAATGGTGGTTGTCTAAATACAATTATGGACCAATTGAATGGCTTTGGAGATGTGCCAGTTATCGAAAATTATTTCCGCTTAAGAAGAAAAAACAGTCGGAAATTATTTCGGAAGTAAGAACAGTCTAAAACAAGAAATGCTGAATTTATTTCGAGATTTTTTTATCTCATATTTTGATTTCACATAATGTTATAAAAATCGATTTTCTGATTATTTTCTTACATTTGAACAAATTAAACCAAAAACATTTATACCAAAAAACCATTTTAATTTATGACAAATTCATTTCAGCCTATTCAGGAAGATAAAAGAACCGCTATTGTTGATATTTTAAGAGGCTGGGCTTTATTGGGAGTTGCAATAGGAAATTATGTTGATTTCCGCTACATTGGATTAGAACGGTTTATCATGAAAAAAGGTATTTTTTCTGAGATTATCAGTTATTTCAATCTTTATTTTTTTTCTGCTAAATCCTGGACTTTATTAAGCATTTTATTTGGCTACGGATTTGCAGTTCTTATTAATAATGTTGCAGAAAAAGGCAAAAATCCTGTTTCCTTTTTTTGCTGGAGAATGTTTATTTTATTTCTTTTTGCTTTTATAAATTCTGCTTTTTGGCTGGGCGATATCTTAAAAGATTATGCTTTTTTAGGGTTGTTACTTTTGTTCTTTTACAGAAGTTCTCCAAAAACAATTTTAATAACTTGTGGAATACTTCTTTTATCTGTTCCGTTTCTTAGCGCTTATATTAATTCGATAAAACAAACATTACCCGATGTACAGTCTACGGCTAAATATTTAAAACTATTTTATTCTGATAATTGGCTGGATGTATTTCAATTTAACTTACTGGGAACTTATTATCAGGAAATGATTAGTCTTCGTTATGCTGTTACGGTTCATGTTGTGATGTTTGCTCTTATGCTTTTAGGTTTTTATGCCCAAAAAATTAACTTTTTTAATCGTTTACCTGAATTTAAAAAACTATTAAAAAGAACTTTTTTAATTACGTTAATTCTGGCCATAATTGCAGGTGCTCTTTTTGAAATTGCAATTAAGCAGAAAATAATTTTCACGGTTTTTCATCCCGTTTTTTGGATCATAATAAATACGATGCTTTGTATTTCGTCTGGAATTTGTTTGTTGTATACCAACGGAAAACTGAAAACAATTTTTAGTTATTTTAGAGTAAGCGGTAAAATGACGCTGACCAATTATCTGATGCAAAATATTATTGCGTGTTTTCTTTTCTCAGGAATTGGTTTCAAAATTTACAATACACTGCCTTATTGGTTTTACTTTTTCTTGGCTATTTTTGTTTTTACAATTCAGCTGTTCATAAGCAAATGGTGGCTTTCAAAATTCAATTATGGCCCGGTTGAATGGCTATGGAGAGTATTAAGTTACAGAAAAATGTTTCCTTTAAAAAAGAATAGACAAAATGATATTGCAACTGATATAAAACCTGTTTTATAGATTCATTACTGAATAGAAAAGCCCTTAAAAAATTAATTTTAAGGGCTTTTGTTATTTTATCAAGTAAATTACTTCACCTCAAAAACATTATTGGCAGCTTTTATATCAGCCATTAATCCGCTTGGATCAATTGTGATTTTTTTGATTGCTGTTTTGTTCTTGTCAATTGTAAAACTGTAGTTTGACATTGCCCAAGCCCAATCTTCTAAAACGGTTCTTTTTTCGTTTGGATTTGGATTCGGTTTGATGAAATTCATCATTCTTAACGGAATGTAGAAATTTTCAGAAGTTCCGTCTGTATATTCTACTTTTAAATCGATTGGCATTGGCATTCTTCCAATTCTTTCCAGAGTAACGGTTGTTTTTCCTGCATTCTCAGCAACATCTTTTATGCCGTAATCAATAGTATTAGCCGTTTGTGCCCAATCAATTAAATACCAATCTAACTCAGCTCCTGAAACTCTTTCTGCCGATCTTTTGATATCATTTGGAGTTGGGTGTTTGAATTTGAAATCATTAAAATATCTTTTTAAAGTAGCGTCAAGATTCTCTTTTCCAATTACATATTCTAATTGCGATAAAAAGATACTTCCTTTTATATAAGATGAAATACTATAAGGTCTGTTTTCATCGTAACGATCACCATGTGTTGTTTGTGGCTGTTCTTTTCCTGATTGAACCAATTGGTAATAAGCAGCATAATTCCCTTTAAACGGATTTACTTCTTTTTTATCTCCTTTTAATTCATTCAAAGCGCTGTCTTCAATATAGGTTGTAAAACCTTCATCCATCCATGGGTGTTTAGATTCGTTTGAAGCCAAAATGTGCTGAAACCAGGAATGTCCTAATTCGTGTGTTGCGGTTCCCAGAATTCCTTCCAGCGTTCCGTTTCCTAACATTAGCGTACACATTGCATATTCCATTCCGCCATCTCCACCTTGAATAAATGAATATTGTTTGTATGGATATTGTCCAACTCTGTGATTGTAATACTCCATAACTTTCACCATTAGAGGTTCTAATTGTTTCCAGTTTGCGGTTGTTTTTGGATTGTTTTTGTAGAAGAAATGCAAATCGACATCATTTGGTCCTTTTACAATATCATGGGTATATTCTTTATCAGCCGCCCAGGTAAAATCATGAACATTTGGCGCTATAAAATGCCAGGTTAATGTTTTTGCTTTTTTAGGATATGTAACCGTTACACCGACATCTTCGTAACCATGACCGATTTCGTTTTTATCCTGCAAATATCCCGAACCTCCAATAGTATACTCTTTATCAATTGTAATTTTTACATCAAAATTACCCCAAACACCGTGAAATTCTCTTGCGATGTATGGATCTGCGTGCCAGCCTTCGAAATCAAATTCGGCTAATTTTGGATACCATTGTGACATAGATAATTCAACTCCTTCTGAATTATTTCTTCCGGAACGACGAACTTGTACAGGAACTTGCCCGTCAAAATCTAATGTAAAAGTCGATTTAGAATTTGGTAAAATTGGTTTCGCCAAAGTTACTTCCAGAATTGTTCCGGAAACTCTTGTTTGGGCCGAAACACCATCTTGTTTAAGATTATTAATATTTAAAAAACCGATTTCATTTGGTTTTAAAGTTTCAATTCTGCTCTGTTTTACATCTTTTCCATCAGCACCTTTTACTTTATTAACCATTCTTCCGTCCGGATCTTTTATAAAATGAAGGCGGGCATCCATTTCACTTCCAGGCTGAAAAGCATTTGGAAATAAATGATAGAACACTTTTTTTAAGGTATCTGATGAATTGTTGGTATAAACCAACTCTTGTTTTCCTTTGTACTGATAGTTTTTTACATCCATCGAAACCTCCATTTTATAATCGGCATGTTGTTGCCAATACGAAGCACTTTGTGCAAAAGCTGAGTTTAAACCAAAACTCAAAAAAGAAAGTAGAATAATTTTATGCATGATTTTTATAATAAAAAATGGAAGAGTTTGCACTCTTCCACTGGATTAGTATATTTATGGTATTATTTTTTAGACATTTTTTCAGCCATTAATAATGCATTGTAAGCATTTACCATTTTAGCGGTTTTTGATGACTCTGCAGAAGAAACTGCTACAGGTTCCTGATTTGGATTTTCACTTTCACCTAAAAATACTTTTGCCGGAAGCGCAACTCCTGAATCCATCAAAATCTGTTTTACCTGCGATGCTTTTAATTTTGGATAATATGATCTAATTAAAGCAGCTACTCCAGCCGCATTTGGAGATGCCATTGAAGTTCCCTGTAAAAACTTGTATTTATTGTTTGGCACTGTGGCATAAATTTCTTCACCCGGAGCAAAAACGTCAACATTTATTTTTCCGAAGTTTGAAAATCCTGCTACTACACTTTCTCCATACTGTTTATTAATTGCACCAATAGTAATTACGTTATCTGAAAATTCTTTGATGTTATCTTCTGAATCATTTGGATAGTTGATGTTTTTTGTTTCGTCGATATTATAACCGTCATTACCAGCAGCATGAACGATTAAAACATCTTTTTTCTTAGCATATTTAATTGCGTCATAAACCCATTGTTTATGCGGAGAAAAACTTTTTCCGAAACTTCCGTTGATTACTTTTGCTCCGTTATCAACCGCATAGCGAATGGCCAATGCGATATCTTTATCGTACTCATCACCATCCGGAACGGCTCTTACGGTTAAGATTTCAACATTCGAAGCAACTCCGTCTCCGCCTAAATTATTACCGCGAATTTGCGCAATGATTCCTGCAACGTGAGTTCCGTGAAGTGCTTTTTCTTTGTCCGGACCAAAAACAATATTATTTCCATAATGATTGTCTTTAATGTCTTCAGGATTATCTCCTACGACTTTTCTTCCGTCAAATTCTTTATTTAAGTTGTAATTTAACTGATCGTAAACTTGTTCTCTGTATTCTTCAAAATCAGCTTCAGGATCAAAAGTTGGTCCTGCATTTGTAAAAACCTGAGTCATGATCATTTTACTTCTTGTCACTTTTGGATCTGTAGAAGTAATAGTGCTTAGATCTTCAACTTTATAAGTCGTTTTATTTAACTCTTTTTTAATCGTTGCGTGAACGTCTAATAAAAAATCTACCTGCTCTTTATCTTTTAATGCCTTCTCATATTTTTCAGTATACTGAGCTAATGCATTTTTGTATTCAGCAGATCCGTCATCTTTCTTTTTGATGATACGAGTCATTTCAAGATTTTCAGCAACAGCATTTCCAAGGAAATTCCATCCGTGAACATCATCTATAAATCCGTTTTTATCATCATCGATTCCGTTACCGGCAATTTCTTTAGGATTTGTCCAGATCATTCCTTTCAAATCTTCGTGCTCAATATCAACACCAGAATCAACGATACCTACAATTACTTTTTTACCTGTTTTTCCTTGTAATAATTCGGCATAAGCCTTATCAACACTCATTCCCGGAATCGAATCTTTGATCAGGTCAAGATGACTCCATCTTTTTAATTCATTTTCGGTAACCGGAGCTTTTTTAACAACCGCTAAAGGAGCTGTAATAAATTCTTTAGAAGTGGAAACTTGCGCTTGCATAGTAGCGCTGCAACCTGCTAAAACAAGTAATGCAAAAGCAGATAATTTGAGAGGTTTTATATGACTCATGTATCTATATTATAAATGTAAAGTTAAAAGATGGGTCTAAATTATACTTTTTTGTTACAAAAAACTAACAGTTAACACTGTGTTATGATTTATTTGCAGCAATTTAAGTCGCTTTTTGCAATAAAAGAAAGCTTTTATTTACAAATGTATTTTCACTGAGGTAAGTATGCTAACGATTTCATATTAATCTCTTTAATGCGTCTTTCCGTAATAAAATGTAAATTCAAATTCGTATTCTTGTACTACCAAAAACGCAAAATCCAATTTATGAAAAAAACTTTACTTTTAATTTTAATATTTTCTTGTTTACAAATAAATGCTCAATGCTGGAAATCTATAGCTGCGGGAAATACATATGTACTTGCTTTAAAAACTGATGGTACTTTATGGGCATGGGGAGATAACTCGTTTGGACAGTTTGGTAATGGCACTAGCACAAGTAGTTATGTCCCTACTAAAATAGGATCTGATAATGACTGGAAAGAAGTAGCATTAGGATGGGGATATACAATTGCTGTAAAAACAGATGGCACTTTATGGGCTTGGGGGAATAATAGTTCCGGACAATTAGGAGATGGTACAGCTGTAAATAAAAGCATTCCAACCCAAATAGGAACTTCTACTGATTGGAAAACAATATCTGTGGGAACCACCCACGCAATTGCTCTAAAAACAAATGGTACTTTATGGGCATGGGGATATAATTATTATGGACAATTAGGTAATGGTTCTAATACAAGCAAAAATGTTCCTACACAGATAGGAACAGCTACATGGGAAACAATATCTGCCGGAGGTAACTCTACTGTTGCTATAAAAACAGATGGCTCTTTATGGGCTTGGGGAAATAATGATCAAAAACAACTGGGTGATGGCAGTAGTAATAATAAAAATGTTCCTACACAGATATCAACAACAACTGATTGGAAAACAATATCTGCCGGAGGTAACTATATGATTGCTGTAAAAACAAATGGTACTTTATGGGCATGGGGAAATAATAATTCAGGGCAGTTAGGAACTGGTACAATTGTCGCAGAAAATGTTCCCAGACAAATAGGAACATCGACAACTTGGAAAACTATAGACACAGGATCGGGTTTTGCATTTGCTATAAAAACTGATAATTCATTGTGGGCTTGGGGTGCTAATTCGTATGGTCAATACGGCAATAGCACAACTACCAATAGTCTTATACCTATACAAGTAGGAAGTGACAACAATTGGCAAATGGCTTCCGGATCAGATCGTTATTCCGTTACCTTGAAAACAGATTCGACTGTATGGACTTGTGGAAGTAATGATGATGGACAACTGGCTACAGGATCACGTCTTAATATTACTATTCCCGCAAAAGTAAATTGCCCATCTTCATATACAATGACAACATCTCAAGCCAATATAACCTGTTTTGGCCTCAATAATGGCTCAGCTTCGGTAACAGATGTTTCTGGCGGGACAGCTCCATATACTTATCTTTGGTCTAATGGAAAAACAACCAGTTCGATTACTGGATTGAGCGCTGGTGAATACTCTTGTACAGTAACAGATGCTGCTTCGTTATCCATTACAAAAAGTTTCACTATTACACAGCCAACGCTTCTTAAATTAATTGTGACAGCAACAAATACGGCATGTAACAATAATGATGGAATCCTAACTGTTACGGCAACTGGAGGAACATTACCCTATCAATATGCGATTTCACCGAATTTTATTTATCAAAATTCAGATGTATTTACTGATCTATCACCGGGAAATTATATCGTAAATACGAGAGACACTAACGGATGTATAACCTCGAATACTATAATGATAACCGTAGGTAATCCATTTCCTCCAACTGCTAATGCACAAACGTTGAATAATAATGCTACAGTTGCAGATTTAAAAGCTAACGGAAACAATCTGAAATGGTATAGTGTTCCTGCAGGAGGAACTGCTTTAAGCTTATCGACTGTATTGCAAACTGGTAAATATTATGTTTCACAAACAGTTGACGTATGTGAAAGTATAAGAGCTTTAGTCGATGTAACAATTATAAAGACTTCAGGAAATGAGCAAATACCAACAAATGGTTTGGTTGCTTATTATCCTTTTAATGGAAATGCAAATGATATTAGCGGTAATGGATCAAATGGAACTGTTACAGCAGCTGCTTTAACATCAGACAGATTCGGAAATAGTAATAGTGCCTATAGTTTTGATGGCGTAAGCACCTACATTGATGCTGTTATACCAAATATTCCTAAAAACAATGCTGCAAGAACAATTTCGGGATGGTTTAAAACAAACGATACTTTTTCTGATCCTAATAAATATGACGTATCTATTTTCGACTATGGCACTTTAGCCAAATTGCAAAGACTTTCTCTTTCAATTTATAGTAAAGGTTATCTTCAAATGATAAGCGGAGCGAGTTTTTCTAATGACGACTTTTACATCAACAATTTTGATTACGCTAACGATAGTTGGTATTTTTTTACGGTTACTTATGATGGAACTAAAATTTCAATATTTGTAAACGGTAAACTTGTTGATCAAAAAGCAGTGAATTTAAATACTGTTGGAAACATCTTTAGAATTGGTGAAAGAATTTCCGGAGATACTGTAAAGGAAGGCTTTAAAGGAACTATCGATGATATTGCTATTTGGAATCGTGTATTGACTCCGGAAGAAATTTTAGCTATGTATACACCTGGAAACAGCACTAACTACACATTAATTCCTGATCCAAATTTTGAGAAAAAATTAATTGATTTAGGTATTGATTCAGGTACTGTTGATGGAAAAGTACTTACTTCTAATATTAGCACTGTAAAGCTCTTAGACCTTACAAAAAGTAATATTTCTGATTTAACAGGAATACAAGACTTTGTATCATTAACTGATTTGTATTGTGGTCAAAATTCATTAATAACAATAAATGTAAGTAAAAATATAGCCCTGACTACTCTAGACTGCAACAACAATAGAATAACCTCTTTAGACGTAAGTAATAATATTGCCTTACTTAATTTGAGCTGCTATGCAAATCAATTAACAGCTTTAGATGTAAAAGCAAATACAGCGTTAACAAAATTAGATTCGGGTTCAAACAAATATACTGCTTTGGATGTAAGCTCAAATACTGCGTTAACATTTTTGGGCTGTAATACTAGTCAATTAACCAGTTTAGATGTAAGTAAGAATACAGCTTTAAAACTGCTGGATTGTCGCGAAAATAAATTAACCCAATTGGATGTTTCTAAAATCACTACTCTAACAGAACTATATTGTCAATCTAATCAATTAACAAATTTTGATATAAGTAAAAATAAAGCTTTAGAATTTTTAAATTGTTCAAAAAATCAGCTAACCACTTTGGATGTTAGCGTAAATACTGCTTTAGTCGGTTTATATTCTAATTCTAATCAATTAACGAGTCTAAATTTGAAGAATGCAAACAATGTTAAATTTGTATATCTAAATCTTATAAACAATCCAAATTTAACTTGTATTCAAGTTGATGATGTAACGTATGCCAACATAAACTGGAGTGCTAAAAAAGATGCCACAGCAAACTATAGTTCAGATTGTGTTCCATCTTTCGTTACAATTCCAGATCAAAACTTCGAACAAAAATTAATTGATTTAGGAATAGATACTGATGGTTTAAATGGAAAAATTACAGCTGCAAACATAAGTGGAATAACTGTTTTAGACCTTTCTAACAGTAGTATCTCTAATTTATCAGGAATCGAAAATTTCACTTCATTGACTTATCTTGATGTGAGCAATAATCAACTTAAAACTTTAGATGTAAGCAAAAATGGTCTTTTAGAAACATTAAATGCTTCATCAAATCAGCTTACCACTTTAGACTTATCTGAAAATACAAAACTGTCAATTGTTTATGTTGCAAATAATCCTTTGGTATCATTAAACTTACGAAATGGTAATAACAGAAACTTCATCCTGCCAACACAAACCGGTAAAAATACAGCATCTGTTTTATATACAACCTTCTTAGGTCTTACAACTCTTAGTTGCATTCAGGTTGATGATGCAGCTTATTCAAATGCTAATTGGTCGAATATTAAAGAATCAACAACTACTTATTCTAACACTTGTAAAACATTAGGCGTTAATGATCCTGCTTTTGCTAAAGCCACAATTTATCCAAATCCAACTAATGGAGAAGTAAATATTAGCAATATCATTTTAGAGAAAGCAAATGTTTATAATGAATTAGGGCAATTAGTAAAAACATTTACTCTAAATTCAAACAACACAAATAATACAATAAATTTATCTGGATTGCCAAAAGGTGTTTATTATATCTATTTGATAAATCAGGATGTGGCTTCGGCTAAGAAGCTTATTGTAGAATAATATTATGCTATTTACAATTTATAATCCCATTTTCATGAATTTGAAAATGGGATTATGTTTTTAACATAACATGCTTTCAAAATCCCCCTAAACAAGCCACAACATTAAATAAATATTTAATACGTCTTTCCGTAATAAAATGCCAATTGAAAATCGTATTCTTGTACTTCCAAAACCTAATTTTAATCTATGAGAACAAAACTACTATTGTTGCTTTTATTAGCAAATATTTCCATATATGCACAATATACTTCGATACCCGATGTGAATTTTGAAAAGGCATTAATTGCCAGAGGAAATGATTCTGGTGTTCCTGATGGAAAAGTATTAACATCAAACATTATCAGAACTACCGAATTGATAATAACGTCTGCAAATATTTCAGATTTAACTGGAATACAGGATTTTACATCGCTTGAAAAATTGTATTGTGCATACAACAAACTAACAGCAATTGATGTTTCTAAAAATTTAGCTTTAAAAGAATTAGACTGCAACTCAAACAACATTACTGAAATTGATGTTTCTAAGAACTTAAACTTAACTACACTATCTTTTGAAACAAATAAATTAACTTCAATAGATGTTTCTAAAAATATAAATCTGCAAAAACTAAGTTGTTCTTCAAATAAATTGACAAATTTGGATGTTTCAAAAAACTCCAAATTGTCTGGCCTTTTTGCTGCAAATAACATACTTACAACTATCGACGTTTCTAATAACTTACTGTTGACTTATTTTACATGCAGTAATAACCAACTTGGAAGTATAGATGTTTCTAAAAATTTAAATTTATATTCACTTAATTGTTCATGGATTAACTTAACAAACCTGGACATTAGTAAAAATATTGAATTACGTTGGTTAATTTGTACTAATAATTTATTGACAACAATCGATCTGTCTAAAAATATAAATTTGGAAGAATTAGATGTAGACTACAACAAAATCTCAAATCTAAATCTTACTAAAAATAATAATTTAACAGTACTTTCATTTACATATAATAAATTAACAAGCATCGATGTTACTAAATTTTCCAGATTACGATCGTTAAGCTGCAGAAACAATCTTCTTACTAAATTGGATGTTAGTAAAAACATTGGTTTAGACTTTTTGAACTGTATTAACAACCAGATAACATGGCTGGATGTGTCTAAAAATAAGGGGCTGCTTAACTTTTTTTGCGGAAGTAATCAATTAACGTATGTGAATGCAAAAAATGGAAACAATTCAAACACCAGAAATGGAGATTTTTACGATTTTACACTAAACCCAAATTTAACTTGTATCAATGTAGATAACCAATCTGATGCAGAATCTAAGTGGTATAAATACAAAGACGCAACTGCAAGCTTCTCTTCAAATTGTACCACATATACGCTAATTCCTGATCTTAATTTTGAAAACAAATTAATCGAACTTGGAATTGATTCTGGTGTTGCCGATGGAAAAATCCTTACCTCTAAATTATCTACCGTTGAGTCTTTAGACGTACAAAATAGTTCTATTTCCAGCTTATCAGGTATTGAAGATTTTAGTTCTTTAAAAAATCTTACTTGCCAGAATAATACAATATCAGATTTAGATCTTACCTATAATTTGGCTCTTATCAATTTAAGATGTGAAAATAATAAACTAGCATATTTAACTTTACCTCAAAGCGATATTTTGAAAACCATTGACTGTAGTAACAATCAATTAACCAGTTTAGATGTTAGTTATAACAAACAATTAGCAACATTTAATTGTTCCTCTAATGAGCTTAGCAGTTTAAGTATATATAATAATATTGCTTTAATAGATTTTAATTGCTCAAATAATAAATTAAGCGAGCTTTCAATAATCGACAATACATTGCTTCAGTCATTAAAATGCGACAATAACCTTTTAACTGACTTAGAACTTTTTAGAAATACTGCTTTGGTTACTTTAACGACTTCGAATAATAAAATTCTTTATCTGGATATCAGCAAAAATAAATCATTAGTTAATTTAAATTGTTCAAACAATAATCTATCATTCTTAAACTTAAAAAACGGAAGTAATACAGGTTTAAACAATAGCCAATTGTTATTTTTAAATAATCCGGACTTAACTTGTATTCAGGTAGATGATGTCGGTTATTCCTCGACAAACTGGACTACTTCAAAAGATCCAATTGCAAATTATAATTTAATATGCGATTCTCCATATACTTTAATTCCGGATGTTAATTTTGAACGTAAATTAATAGCATTGAAAATCGATTCAGGAATTCCAAATGGGCAAATACTTACTTCAAAAATCTCAGGTATCACTTCATTAGATATTAGAGCATATGCAATATATGATTTAACAGGAATTGAGGGTTTTACTGGTTTGACTTCTCTAACAATGGATGTTAATAAAGTAAAGACCTTAGATTTAAGCAAGAATACTAAATTACAAACATTAGATTGTTCTTATAACCCAATTACTAATTTAAATATTTCTAAAAATGTTGAATTAAAATCATTGGTATGCAACTCAAATCTATTAACTGAACTGGATCTTAAAAATAATATCAACTTAGTTACATTAAACTGTACTAATAATCCAATTACCAATTTTGATCTTTCAGGTAATCCTGTTTTAGATACTTTTATATGTACTAAAAACAAGCTAACTGTTCTTGACACATCAAATAACAAGCTACTAAAACAGTTAAATTGCTCAGAAAATCAATTAATAAATTTAAATATTTCTGCAAGTACAGGATTGACTATTTTAGAATGCGGATTAAATAAACTGACTTCTTTAGATGTTTCAACAAACAAAGCATTAACTACTGTTTCATGTGAATCAAATCTTATAACAAGCCTGGATCTTTCGAATCAGGTTTCTCTAAACCGTTTATATTGCAACGCAAATAAATTAACGGCACTTAATTTAAAAAACGGAAAAAATACAATTCTTAGCGCATATAATTTAAATTTATTAAACAATCCTGATTTAACATGTATTCAGGTTGATAATGTGGCTAATGCTAATTATGACTGGAAAACCAAAAAAGATGCAACTGCAAATTTTTCAGTATCCTGTTCGCAAAATGATTCATATATTTTGATTCCGGATGTAAAGTTTGAAAATAGATTAATCGCGCTTGGATTTGATTCTGGTGCTGCCGATGGAAAAGTTTTAAGTTCAAATATTAATACTGTGACGGCTTTAAATGTCTCAAACAGTTCTATATCAGATTTATCAGGAATACAGGGTTTTACTGCTTTGAAAACTTTAGACTGTAGTCGAAATTTAATCACTTCTTTAGATGTATCTAAAAACACATTACTGACTGACTTAAATTGTAGTTCAGACTATTTACTAAGTCTTGATGTTACTAAAAATACTTTATTAAAAACATTACGCTGCAACGGCCTTGCAGGAAGCTCATATAATAGAGGTGACGGAAAACTTATAAATTTAGACGTTTCTAAAAACATTCTTTTAACCAGTTTATATTGCAGCAACAATCAGATAACAAGTTTAGATGTTTCTAAAAACACAGCATTGACTGTATTAATGTGTGATTATAATAGATTATCTGCCATGAAAGTTACAAACAATACAGCATTATTATCTTTATTTTGTGGTGTAAATGATATTACTTCTTTGGATGTTTCAACTAATATTTCATTAAAAAACCTTAGTTGTAAAAGTAATAATTTGAAAGTTTTAGAAGTCTCTAAAAACATTAATTTAAATCAATTGGATTGTGGTATAATGGCTCTTACCAATTTGGATGTTTCAAAAAATATTGCCTTAAATTATCTTTCCTGCAGTTCAAATCAATTAACGAGTTTAGATTTATCCAAAAATACGGCTTTGGCTAATTTAGATTGTAGCTGGAATAATCTAGCGAATTTAAATTTAAAAAATGGAAAAAATACTGTTTTAAATACATCTGTTTTAAATCTTACTAACAACACAAATCTTACTTGTATTCAGGTTGATGATGTGACTTACAGCAATAATAATTGGGTAAATGCTAAAGATATAACAGCAAATTATTCTGCAGAATGTGTAGGAGTGTATACTTTAATCCCTGACGTAAATTTTGAAACCAAATTAATTGCACTAGGAATTGATTCTGGCACCGCCGATGGAAAAGTCTTAACCTCTAACATCAATACAATAAAAACCTTAAATGTTTCCTACAGTTCTATCACAGATTTAAGTGGAATTGAAGGTTTTACAGCTTTGACCAAATTAGAGTGTTTTGGCAATTATCAGTTAAGGACTTTAAATGTTTCTAAAAATACCGAGTTGACTTATTTAGACAGCAATAATGACTATCTTGTTACAACATTAGATGTTACTAAAAACACTAAATTAACATACCTTAATTGTTATTCTAATGGATTAAAAACATTAGATCTTTATAACAATAAAGCTTTAACTACTTTACAATGTAGCTCAAACCAAATTACTTATTTAGAAATTGGAGCGAATGTAGCACTAACAAAATTAGAGTGTGGCTACAATAAAATTGGGTTTATAGATATTACCAAAAACACAGCTTTAACATCTTTTACCTGCACTTCAAATCAAATACAGTATTTAGACGTTACAAAAAATGTGGCACTAACCGAATTATCAGTTGGAAATAATCTCATGGCATATTTTGATGTTAGCCAAAATACAATGCTAAATAAATTGATCTGTAATACTAATAAACTAACTTACTTAGATCTTTCTCAAAACTTAGCTTTAAAAACACTTTTGATATATAGAAATCAATTCACAACTATAAATGTTTCTTTAAACACAAATTTAGAAACATTAGATTGCAGCTATAATTTTATCACAGCTGTAGACGTTTCTAAAAACACAAAAATAGATTATTTATACTGTGATAATAACAAGTTAGCAAATCTTGATGTATCTAAAAACATAGAACTTAGTCTGTTAAATTGCAGCAATAACTTATTGACTAAATTGGATGTATCTTTAAATACTAATCTAAGTTCTTTTAAATGTGCATCTAATAAACTAGTGGATTTAAATTTAAAAAACGGAAAGAACACACTTTTAAACGCATATAATCCAGATCCAAACTTTATTTTATATAATGTGGATTTTAGAGATAATCCAGATTTAACATGTATACAAGTTGATGATGCAAATTATTCAAATGCTCAGTGGTCTACTCAAAAAGATGTAACGGCAACGTATAATACAAATTGTGGTACAAATTTCACTTTACTTCCAGATTCAAACTTTGAACAACGATTAATTGATTTAGGAATTGATACGGATGGTTTAAACGGAAAAATATCTACTGCAGATATTACATCGATTATTTATCTTGACCTTTCCAACAGCAATATCTCTAATTTGTCTGGTATTGAATATTTTACTTCATTGACTTATCTTGATGTGAGCAATAATCAACTTAAAACTTTAGATATAAGCAACAATGGTCTTTTAGAAACATTAAATGCTTCTTCAAACCAGCTTACTACTTTAGATTTATCTAATAATACGAAGCTGAATATTGTTTATGTTGCAAATAATCCGCTAGTATCATTAAACTTACGAAATGGTAATAACAGAAACTTCATCCTGCCAACACAAACCGGTAAAAATACAGCATCTGTTTTATATACAACCTTCCTAGGTCTTACAACTCTTAGTTGTATTCAGGTTGATGATGCAGCTTATTCAAATGCAAATTGGTCGAATATTAAAGAATCAACTACAACTTATGCAAATACTTGTAAAAATTTAGGTGTTAATGATCCTGCTTTTACCAAAGCCACAATTTATCCAAATCCAACTAATGGAGAAGTAAATATTAGCAATATCATTTTAGAGAAAGCGAATGTTTATAATGAATTAGGACAATTGGTAAAAACATTTAATCTAAATTCAATTAACACAAATAATAAAATCAATTTATCTGGATTGCCAAAAGGTGTTTATTATATATACCTGATCAATGGTGATGCAGCATCTGCTAAAAAAATTATAGTAGAATAATTGAATTATTTTAGCTAAAAAGTCTCATTTTCATTTACTTGAAAATGAGACTTTTTTACTTTAATATCTTCTAAGCCAACATTTCTCATCTATATTTTACAGCCTGATTTATCTTTTAATCAACACGTTAAGCACAATCAAAAAGATATAAAATTATTTATTTTTTAATACGGGATCCCGTAATAAAACCCCAATTGTAATTCGTATTCTTGTATTTCCAAAACCATAAATGTAATCTATGAAAACAAAACTACTCTTGTTGCTATTATTAGCAAATTTTTCTTTTTATGCGCAGACCAATTTAGTCCCGAATGGAAACTTTGAAATTTGGTCTTCATCCTCGCAGCCAGACAATTGGTATCGTTATTTTAGTGGATTTGTTTCTCAGAGCACAACAGCTCAAAATGGTTCATCAAGTGTCAATGTAAGTATTGTTACCGGAACTTTCAATTACATTAACAGCGAATATTTTCCTGTTACGGCAAATAAAACCTATCGTGTAACTTTATACCATAAGATTTTAAGAGGAGCTTTGTCTTCTGTTGATTTGAGTTTATACCATAAACCAAGTACTTTCAAAGAAGAAATAATTAAAAAATCTGATGTTACTTTTTCTTCTACAGAATGGAGAAAAATTGAATTTGATTATACCCCGACTGTTTCAGAAAACATTGAAGTAGATATCTACGCTAACGGCTCTGCAAATTCTGAAGTTTTAATTGACAATGTTTCTGTTGTAGATGTTGCGGATATTCCTTTGCAATATACTTTGATTCCAGATATTGAATTCGAAAAAAAATTAATCTCTTTAGGTATTGACAGCGGTGCAACAGATGGAAAAGTATTAACATCGAAAATTCAAACCGTTAAATCATTAACAGTCGATACCAGAGTAGTTTCTGATTTAACAGGAATTCAGGATTTTACGGCTCTGGAAACATTGTCTGCAACTGGAGGTAATTATTATTATCCCACTGCAGAAGCTGATGGTTTATTAAAAACATTAGATGTCTCTAAAAACACTAACCTAATATCTTTAAATTGTTCCATAAATAAATTGACCAGTTTAGATGTTTCTAATAATAAAAAACTAACAACATTAGATTGCGGAGAAAATAAAATAGCTGCAATTAACATAACTAACAACCCTAATCTGCAAAAATTATCATTAGATAACACTTTAATCGATACAATTGATATTTCAAAACATCTGGCGTTAACTACATTCACTTGTTCTGGTACAAAAGTAACTTCTTTTGATGTTAGTAAAAATACAGGATTAAGTCTTTTAAACGTAAGCAATAACAAATTAACTACTTTAGATGTCTCTAAAAATACAAATCTATACGCCTTATATTGTGACTCTAATTCATTAACGTCAATTGATGTCTCAAAAAACCTGAATTTACTTCAGCTTAACTGTTTTATAAATCCATTGACAACTCTTGATTTGTCTAATAATATTTTATTAGATCGTGTTGATTTTTCTGATACAGAAATAGCAAATATAGATGTTACAAAAAACATCAATTTAACATCAATTTCTTGTGGAACAAAAAAGCTAACAAGCATTGATGTCTCTAAAAATTTAAAATTAAATTATTTTAATTGCAACTGGGGTCAGATTAAAACATTGGATTTATCTAAAAACACTAATTTAAATACAGTGATTTGTCAATACACTACCACATTAAGTGAAATAAACTTAAAAAACGGTAACAATACCAAAATTACAACTATAAATTTAATAGGAAACCCAAATTTGTATTGCGTACAAGTTGACGATGTAAATTATTCAACACAAAACTGGACAAAAAAAGATCTATACTTTAATTATACCTCAACAGCGTGTTCTGCGCCATCATATACACTTATTCCTGATAAAGAGTTTGAAAAAAGATTGATTGAGTTAGGTATCGATTCCGGTGAGCCTGATGGAAAAGTGTTAACTCCAAGAATTGCTGCTGTAAAATCATTAAAAGTTGAGCCAACACTAGTTGCTGATTTAACTGGTATAGAAGATTTTACTGCATTAGAGGTATTAGAATGCAGAAACGGCTGTATTACAAGCAATGGCGGCGGTTGTGGAAAAATCACTAAACTGGATGTTTCTAAAAATACTGCATTAACACAATTATACTGTGAAGGTAATCAACTGACTAATTTAGATCTTAGCAAAAATACAAAGTTGAATAACCTGAACTGTTCTTCAAACAAGTTAACATCTTTAGACATTTCAAATAATACAGATTTGTATTATATAGATGTTTCTCGCAATGCCCTAACAGAATTGAATATATCTAACAATAAAAAGTTAGATCAAATTAGCTGTAAAAGTAATAAATTAAAAAATCTGGATGTTACAAACAACAAATTAGCTTTATTAGCTTGCAGCAACAATGAATTAACAAGTCTGAATCTTACTAATCAAAATAACTTAGTGCAGTTATATGTTGAAAATAATAAATTAACCGAATTAGACGCAACTAATAAACCAAGTTTAGTTTACTTTAACTGCAGTGGCAATTTATTAACTGACATAAACATAACTCCATCAACAAACTTATTAGATCTAAATTGTTCAAATAATAAATTAACTAGTTTGGATGTTACAAAAAACATCAATCTGGCAATCCTTTCTTGTGGTACAAATATAATATCTGGATTTGACATTTCGAAAAATCTAAAACTTAAGGAATTAGAATGCACATCGCTTCAATTAAATGAATTGGATGTTACGTTTTTACCTGAATTAAAAAAATTATCTGCTGGTGATAATAATTTATCTACTATTGATTTATCTAAAAATTTAAAATTAACTGAGGTTTATTTATCTAAAAATCAACTTACTGAAATAGATATAACAAAAAACACTTTATTATCTTATTTACTAGTTTCAAATAATAAACTTACAGTTTTAAACCCTGTAAATAATTTAGCGTTAGAATATGTTGATTTTTACAATAATCAGTTAACTACTTTTGATATCTCAAAAAATAAAAAGGTACATTATGTAAATTGTAATAATAACAAGCTTACCAGTTTAAATTTACAAAATGGCATAAAAGAGCTTTATATCAATCTTGATGTTCCTAATTACAAAAACAATCCAGATCTAAAATGTATTCAGGTTACTGACGCTAAATATGCCAAAACAAACTGGTCTTATTATGCAGATCCTAATGTTAGATTTTCTGAAGATTGTGCCGGACCTCTTACTCTTCCTGCAAATAATTTTACTGTAGAGGCAAAAGCAGAAACTTGTCTTGGTGAAAATAATGGCCAAATAAATATCACTGCCAAAGAAACTTATGCTTATGAGGCAAAAATTAACGGAAAAACATTAGCGTTTACCAATAACGCTTTGAATTATTCCAATTTAACTCCAGGAAACTACACTATTTCAATTACTATTCCTAACGAATTTTTTGAACAAAACTTTAATGTAACAATTAACAAAGCTGCTTCTGCTGCAGGAAAATCAACCATAACTTCTAAAAATGTACAAGTAGAAATTATTGAAGGAACTGCTCCTTTTACAGTATATGTTGATGGTTCAGAACAGTTTCAGACAACTGATACAAACTTTAATGTAAACTTAGAAAAAGGCGGATTAATAGAGGTTGCAACAGCAAAAGCCTGTGAAGGTACTTTTTCTAAAAAAGTAAGTGTTTTGGAAGTTGGAGGTATTTTATCAACATATCCAAACCCAACATCTGGAAAGTTTGAAATTGAAATTCCAACGAGCAAAAATGAAGTTAAAATAGAGTTATACAATTTTGGAGGTCAATTAGTTTCGACTAAAGTCTATAACATCGAAAACGGAAAAGCACAATTGAATCTTGAAAATCATCCTTCAGGAATTTATGCTGCCAAAATCTATTTAGAAACTCCGGAATACATTAAAATTATAAAAAAATAAAAATGAAGAATTTTATATACTTATCAATTATTGGTTTGCTTGTTTCAGCTTGTGGTGGCGGAAGCGATGACCCTGAAACTCCTCAAAATGAAGCTCCAACTGTACCCACTTTAGTTGCTCCAACAGATAATAAATTATGTGTAGACAATACTGTTAGCTTTCAATGGAATGCTTCTACAGATCCTAATAACGACGCTATAACGTATCACATTGAAGTTGCGAAAGATAATTCATTTTCTCAAATTGTAAAAACAGTTGATGTTGCAACAAATAATACATCTGTTCCATTAGAGATAAATACGGCTTATTACTGGAGAGTAAAAGCAACTGACAGCAAAGGTTTGTCAAGCATTTCTTCATCCACTTTTAAACTTTATACTTCTGGTGAAGCTGTATTTAATCATTTGCCTTTTGCCCCGGAATTGGTTGAACCATCTATAAATATTGTATTAACTACAGCAACTGCCACTTTACAGTGGAAAGCTACGGATGTTGACGCCACAGATGTTCTTACTTATGATGTGTATTTTGGAACAACAAATCCTCCTACAGCAAAAGTAAGCGAGAATGCAAGCTCAACCTCATATGCTGTTACGCTTGAAGCTACAAAAGAATACTTCTGGAAAGTTGTTGTAAAAGATAATAAAGGAGGAGAAACTATCGGTCAGGTTTGGAAGTTTAAAACCAACTAACTATTACAATTACAAACTAAAAAATCCCATTTTCAAATTCATGAAAATGGGATTTTTTTATGTTTTAAATTTCTCTACAAAATCTCTTCACAAGTAAAAACTTCTTTTAATCGAACACCTTTGTCGGTATGTTCTACCGTTATGATCTCATTGTGTGCGTCGTGTTCCAGAAATAAATAATAATTATGATCTGCAGCAGCATTTAAGAATTTTGATTTCTCAGGCATTGTCAACAAAGGTCTCGTGTCATAACCCATAACATACGGTAACGGAATATGGCCGGCTGTTGCTAATAAATCGGCACAAAAAACTATAGTCTTGTCTTTGTATTTTATATGCGGAATCATTTGCTTTTCGGTATGACCGTCAACGTAAAATATGTTAAATCCTAATTCTTTTGAATGTCCAAAATCAGCATTTGGTCTTTCAATAAAATTCAATTGTTCGCTTTCCTGCATTGGTAAAATATTCTCTGATAAAAAAGAAGCTTTTTCACGAGCATTCGGTTTTGTTGCCCATTCCCAATGGTTTTCGTTGCTCCAGTATTTGGCATTTTTAAACGCTGGCTCATATCCCGTTCTGTCCGAATTCCATTGAACACTTCCCCCACAATGATCAAAATGCAAATGTGTCATAAAAACATCCGTAATATCATCCCGATGAAAACCATATTTTGCCAACGATTTATCTATAGAATGCGAACCCCATAACGAGTAATATCCAAAAAACTTTTCTGATTGTTTATCGCCCATTCCGGTATCAATCAAAATCAGGCGATTTCCGTCTTCAATAAGCAAGCATCTCGCTGCAATATCAATTAAGTTATTGGCATCGGCAGGATTGGTTTTGTTCCAAATTGTTTTTGGTACAACACCAAACATAGCACCACCATCTAATTTAAAATTTCCGGATTCTATCGGGTAAAGTTTCATAAGAGTATATTTCTAATTGAAAAACAAAACTAGGAAATCCAATCTCCTTATGCTAAGCATTCAATCATAATATTCTCAGGCATATATAAAATTACCCACAGATTTTTACGGGTTCTGCTGATTTTCACTGTGTTTTTTTATTCTCAGAAAGGCTTATAAAGGTTGGTTAATTAAAGAATCTGTGTAAATACAGTAAAATCTGTTTAATCTGTGGCCCAAAATCAGTTATTCAAGCGTAATCGAAGAACTTCCCATAATTTCTTGTTTATCGAAGAAGTTGACAAAATAAGTTCCTTTTTGAAAATCATAATCATAAGAATTTAAAACTCCATAAACATTTGCAGGTTTTCCCTGAAAATCTACCGCTACAATAAAACTGTAAACAAGTGCTTTATCATTGTCAAATTCAACCAATTTATTTTCGCCCAGAACTTTGTTTTTCTGATCTAAAACCTGAACATAAAAAACCCTTTTTCCTGTTTTGGCAGCAGAATTTCCGTTAACAGAAAAACTTACTTTAAGTTTATCAGTATTTTTAGCTTTGTCTGTTTCAAGCTCTTTTCCAGATTTTTTTTCACGAAGAGCTACCACCTTAAATCCATTTAGAGATAACTTTGAAGCATCTTTTAAAATTGATTCTAACTTTCTTTGTTTAGAAATTAAAGTATCATTTTCAACTTTTTGCTTGTACATTACAACATTCTGACTCTCGATTTCGGTTAATAAATTTTTATTCTGAGATTTTAGATTTGAAATTTCTACAATCTTAGATTCTAACGAAGTTTTTAAATCTGACAATTGCTTACGATAAACCTCTATTTGTAAAGTAGATGGATTCCTGGAAATTTTTAGAATTTCGATTAAGTTTTCTACCTTTATTTTTTCCAGCTCCAATTCCTGAGATAAAGCTGTTTTTTCGAGAATCGCTACATCGTAGGCTAATTTTAAAGTATTTAAAGAATCTAAAATATTCTTTTGCGCAAGTGCTTCAAGGCTCAATCTTAGGGCTTCATCACTTCTTCTTTTTATAGGTTTCTCTACAATTTCATATGATTCTTTACTTAAAATAAAAAGCGTAGACCCTAGCCCAAAAACTAAGAAGATTGCCAAAAGAACTTTAAACCAATTGTTTTTATTCTGTTTTTTCATAATTACTCACAATTTTCTGCAAAAATATCCTATAATTAACAACCTGCAATGCGTATAAATACCCATTTTTAACATTTTACCAGAATTATTGATATATAAATCTCACAAAAACATCATTTTTTTCTTTTTTTTACAATTTTTAAAAAACAAATGAAAATATACCTTGAGAACAAATTGATTTCACAAAATAACTATTATCTATTTTAACATTTGTTATAATAATGTGAAGCGTTATGGAAAAAGGTTTTTAAGTCGTATCTTTGCAGATAATTTAATTTCAACATTGAAATACAGCACTTTAAAATGTAATAAATTCATTACCATTTTTAAATGCAAATTAAAATGAAGGAAAAACAAATACCATAAACAATGATAAAAGTTTCTGATACAGCCAAAAAGAAAATCATCGACTTGATGAGTGATGATGGTTTTGATGCCGCTCACGATTACGTACGCGTAGGTGTGAAAAGCGGTGGATGCTCTGGTTTGTCATATGATTTAAAATTTGATAAAACGAAAGGCGACGACGATAAAATATTTGTAGACAACGACATAACAATTGCAGTTGAAAAAAAATCATTTCTATATTTAGCCGGAACAATTCTGGAATTTTCAGGAGGGTTAAACGGAAAAGGATTTGTATTTAATAACCCAAATGCAAGCAGAACTTGTGGTTGCGGTGAATCTTTTTCACTATAAATTAAAAGAATCTAAGCACAAATTTAAACGATTTGAATTTCTTTTTAAAGCGTTTTAAAAAACTAAAAAATGTCAAAATATACTGAAGACGATTTAAAAATCGAACTCGAAACCAAAGAATACGAATACGGATTTTATACCAATATTGAGTCTGAGACTTTTCCTATTGGTTTAAACGAAGATATCGTAAGAGCAATTTCTCTTAAAAAAGAAGAGCCGCAATGGATGACCGACTGGCGCATCGAGGCTTTTCGTGCCTGGAAAGAAATGATCGAACCGGAATGGGCAAATGTTCATTATGAAAAACCTGACTTTCAGGCAATTTCATATTATTCTGCACCAAAACAAGTAGATCCTTCAAAAACATTAGATGATGTAGATCCTGAGCTTTTAGAAATGTACAAAAAATTAGGTATCTCTGTCGATGAACAAAAAATGATGAACAATGTCGCTATGGATATTGTTGTTGATTCTGTTTCTGTGGCAACTACTTTCAAGAAAACTTTAGGAGAAAAAGGAATTATTTTCTGTCCAATTTCTGAAGCAATAAAAGAACATCCGGAATTGGTTCGTAAATATTTAGGAACTGTTGTACCTCAAAAAGACAACTTCTACGCAGCATTAAACTCAGCAGTTTTCTCTGACGGAAGTTTCTGTTATATTCCAAAAGGCGTTCGCTGCCCGATGGAACTTTCAACTTATTTCAGAATCAATCAGGCAGGAACAGGACAATTCGAAAGAACTCTTGTTATTGCAGATGCAGGAAGTTACGTTTCTTACCTTGAAGGTTGTACCGCTCCAAGTCGTGACGAAAACCAATTGCACGCTGCTGTGGTTGAATTAATCGCTTTGGATGATGCAGAAATTAAATATTCTACCGTTCAAAACTGGTTCCCAGGAAACAAAGAAGGAAAAGGTGGTGTTTATAACTTCGTAACTAAAAGAGGTTTATGCGAAACAAATGCTAAAATTTCATGGACACAAGTAGAAACAGGTTCTGCTGTAACCTGGAAATATCCTTCTTGTGTATTAAAAGGAGACAATTCGGTAGGAGAATTTTATTCAATCGCCGTTACCAATAATTACCAACAAGCCGATACAGGAACTAAAATGATCCATTTAGGAAAAAATACTAAATCGACTATTATTTCTAAAGGTATTTCGGCTGGTAAATCACAAAACAGTTACCGTGGATTAGTGCAGATTAGCCCAAGAGCTGAGAATGCAAGAAACTTTTCGCAATGTGATTCTCTTTTAATGGGGAACAATTGTGGAGCCCATACTTTCCCTTATATCGAAAGTAAAAATCCATCGGCAAAAATAGAGCACGAAGCAACTACAAGTAAAATTGGAGAAGATCAGGTGTTTTACTGCAACCAAAGAGGTATCCCGACTGAAAAAGCGATTGCCTTAATTGTAAACGGTTTCAGTAAAGATGTATTGAACAAATTACCAATGGAATTTGCTGTTGAAGCTCAAAAATTATTAGAGATTTCTTTAGAAGGATCTGTTGGATAATTGCAAGATGGGAAATAAAACAGTCATCATTTTAGGTTCATCAAGAAAAAACGGAAATACAACAAAAATTGTAGACGAAATTTCTAAAGAACACGGAATAGAAGTAATTAATTTGAGTGATTTTAATATTTCCTATTACGATTACGAAAGCAAAAACAGAGAAGATGATTTTTTTCCTTTAATAAAAGGTATCATCGAAAATTATGACACTTTAATTTTTGCAACGCCAATATATTGGTATAATATGAGTGGAATTATGAAGGTTTTCTTTGATCGTTTTTCGGATTTAATTCGAATTGAAAAAGAAACCGGAAGAAAGCTTAGAGGAAAGAAAATAGGCGTGATCTCAAATTCTCACGACGATGAAATTGAGGAAAGTTTTTACATTCCGTTCAAAAAATCAGCCGATTATTTAGGCATGGAATATTTAGGACACGCGCATTTTAATGCCAACATCTTAAACCAAACAACAAAAATAGAATTGACATTTATATAAAATAAAAAAACAATGTTATCAATACAAAACCTTCACGCCTCAATTGGTGATAAAGAAATCCTAAAAGGAATTAATATAGAAGTTAAAGCTGGCGAAGTACACGCCATCATGGGGCCAAACGGTTCTGGAAAAAGCACACTTTCGGCTGTAATTGCCGGAAACGAAAACTACGAAGTTACAGACGGACAGGTTTTCCTTGACGGAGAAGATCTTGCTGATCTTGCTCCAGAAGAAAGAGCACACAAAGGAGTTTTCCTTTCGTTTCAATATCCTGTAGAAATTCCTGGAGTAAGTGTAACTAACTTCATGAAAACAGCAATCAACGAAACTCGTAAAGCCAACGGTCAGGAAGAAATGCCGGCTAACGAAATGCTAAAAGTTATTCGTGAAAAATCTGAATTGTTAGAAATTGACCGTAAATTTTTGTCTCGTTCATTAAACGAAGGTTTTTCGGGAGGAGAGAAAAAAAGAAACGAAATTTTTCAAATGGCAATGTTAGAACCAAAATTAGCCATCCTAGACGAAACCGACTCTGGTCTTGATATCGACGCTTTAAGAATTGTGGCTAACGGAGTTAACAAATTGAAAAGCGAGAAAAACGCAATTATCGTTATCACACACTACCAACGTTTGTTAGATTATATCGTTCCGGATTTCGTTCACGTTTTGTACAACGGAAGAATCGTAAAATCTGGTGGAAAAGAATTGGCCTACGAACTGGAAGAAAAAGGATACGACTGGATTAAAGCAGAAAACTAGTTTACAGTTACAGTTTACAGTTTACAAAACTCATAACTTATAACTCATAACTCATAACTACAGAAATGGATTTAAAAGAAAAATTAGTATCGTCTTTTATGGCTTTTGAAGAGCGTGTCGATGTACATTCAGATTTGCATGACATTCGCACAAATGCCTTAAAAAACTTCGAAAATAAAGGTTTCCCAACCAAAAAAGAAGAAGCTTGGAAATATACATCGCTAAACGCCATTTTAAAAAATGACTTTACGGTTTTTCCTAAGCAGGAAAATGCAATTGAATTTAATCAGGTAAAAAAATACTTTTTACACGAAATCGACACATATAAATTAGTGTTTATTGATGGCGTTTTCAGTTCGCATTTGTCTTCTACAACGCATGACGGAATCGATGTTTGTTTGATGTCATCGGCATTGACCAAACCAAAATATAAAATGGTTATTGATACGTACTTCAACCAAATTGCAAGCAAAGATGACAGCTTGACTTCGTTGAATACTGCTTTTGCATCTGAAGGAGCTTTTATCAATATTCCGCAAAAGAAAGTAGCTGATAAACCAATTGAGATTATGTATTTCTCAACAGGAAATGAAGCTGCTTTAATGGTTCAGCCAAGAAATTTGGTTATTGTGGGTGAAAATTCACATGTTCAAATTATCGAGCGTCATCAGAGTTTAAACGAAAATCCAGTTTTAACCAATTCGGTTACAGAGATTTTTGCTCAAAAACGCGCGATTGTTGACTATTACAAAATTCAAAACGATAATAGCGAAGCTAATTTAGTTGACAACACTTATGTTTCTCAACAACAAGAAAGTCACGCTTATGTACATACTTTTTCATTTGGAGGAAATCTTACGCGTAACAACTTAAATTTTTATCATTTTGGTGAAAGATTGACAAGTACGCTTAACGGAATTTCTATCTTAAATGACAAACAGCACGTTGATCATTATACTTTGGTAAACCACGCAACGCCAAATTGCGAAAGTTTCCAGGATTATAAAGGAATATTTTCTGATCGTTCTACAGGAGTTTTCAACGGAAAAGTTTTGGTAGAAAAAGAAGCTCAAAAAACAAATGCTTTCCAAAAAAGCAACAATATTTTATTGAGTGACAAAGCAACTATCAATGCAAAACCACAATTGGAAATTTTTGCTGATGACGTAAAATGTTCTCACGGTTGTACTGTTGGTCAGCTTGATGAAACTGCAATGTTCTACATGCAATCTCGTGGTATTCCTAAAAAAGAAGCAAAAGCTTTATTGATGTACGCATTCTCAAATGCCGTTATCGAAAGCATTAAAATACCGGAATTAAAACAAAGAATTACTAAAATCATTGCCATGAAATTGGGTGTGAATTTAGGATTTGATTTGTAAAAGATTTTACCGCAAAGGCACAAAGATTTACGCAAAGTTCGCAAAGGTTTATTACAAAACTTTGCGAACTTTGCACTTTTTACTTAGTGTCTTTGCTGTTAAATTTGTTTTTGATGAAAAGTTTTTAGTAAATTAAAATTATTACTAACAGGAGAATAAAAAAAATCAATTGGTTCTTCTTCAAAATTCGTTTTGAATATAATTTTTCCCATATTAATCTTGTCTATATCTTTTAAATCTATTTTTATCTCATCAAAATAAATGCTTTTTTCATCAAACTCTATCAATTTAAACTTCTTGAATCTTTGCATTAAAAAGAACATAAACAAAGAGAATATCATACAGAAAAGAAAAGCAGAAGTTTCAGCAATACATATACTATAGATCAAAAATCCTAATGAACCTATAAAAATTATTTTAGAGGCTAAACAATATAAAAAACTAATTTCGTGATTTAACTTATATTTCATAATTATTTCTTCACACTCTCAATAACCTCTTTCAAAAACCCATTAAAATCAAAACTTTTATCACTTTCTCTCACTCCCATTCTAACAATTACCATATCTAAAGACGGAATAATCGCCACCATTTGTCCTTGGTAACCACTGCAATAAAACATATCACGCGGAACATCCGGGAATTTACCTCCAACGTTTAGCCAAAATTGCGCTCCATATTTTCCTTCAGAAGTATTGGTTGGTGTTGCGGTATATTTTACCCAGCTTTCGTCTAGGATTTGTTCTCCGTTCCAGTTTCCTTTTCTTAAATATAATAATCCAAATTTTGACCAGTCACGTGGTGTTGCCCATCCGTAAGACGAACCTACAAAAGTTCCCGACATATCTTGTTCTACAATCATCGAGTTCATTCCGATTTTATCGATTACTGCGCTGTACCAAAAATCAAGATATTCTTGTTGTGTTTTAAACTGATTTCTTAAAATTCTGGATAATAAATTAGTTGTTCCAGATGAGTAATTCCAATGTGTGTTTGGTTTAAACTGCGCTGGTTTATCCAATTGCACTTTTCCCATATCTTCGGCCTGAAAAAGCATTTTTGTAGCGTCGCAAATCGTGCTGTAATTCTCTTCCCATTCTAAGCCGGAATTCATGTGAAGCAAATCGTTTATTGTGATAATTTTACGGTCATCATTTTGCCATTCTGTAATTGGTGCTGGTTTATAAATATCAATTTTTCCTTGTTTTGCTAAAACTCCAAAAGCCGAACTCGTAATACTTTTTGTCATCGACCAGCCTAAAATTTTACTGTCTTTATTAAAACCGGTATCGTATTTTTCGGCAATCAATTTATCTTTATATAAAACTACAACCGCTCGTGTACGTTTTGATTTCCCTCCTGTTTTGTCGAATGCATTTTCTACAGCACTCTTTAATTTAGGATAATCTACATTTGAAAACGTAGTGTCTTTTGGCTCATTATTCCCGTAAGGAAAAGGAAGATTATTAACTAATTTTGTGCGTTTTGGTAATAAATAAGGTTTCGAAATATCATAATTATCATTAATCAAAGTTGCACCAAGACCTTCTCTGTAAATTGCTTTTCTTTCTTTTAGACCATAAACATTAGAAGTCGCAAACTTTCCGGCGTCATTAATTGAATTTGTCGCCAAATCAATCATGTCAATATCATTGTCTGTTTTTTCGATTAATTCTTTCGAACGATTATCAATAAAATGCCCCGAAGCAATACTTTTGGCTGAAAAGCCAGAAATTAAATCCAGTTTTGGATAAGTTGTAAATCCGAAATACAGAAATGCGAGAACTAAAACGAGAACGAGTAATTTTAGAAATTTTTTCATAAATGATGCAACTATTTTTAATGCAATATAATTAATTTATGGTCACGATTTTAGGAGTCAATTTTTGAATTACATTTCATATAATTGAAAAAATAGAATTAAAATTACATAATTGATATTTACTCCTGCAATCGATCGTACCATAAAAGGAAATTATAGTTTTAATGGAGAAACCAATTTAGTTTTAGTACTTTTGTAAATAGATTTTTTCTAAATAAGACATGCTAGATATTCAAAAAATAAGAGCTGATTTTCCAATTCTTTCACAAAAAGTAAACGGAAAACCATTAGTATATTTCGACAACGGAGCAACTTCGCAAAAACCACAAATTGTGATTGATGCCGAAGTCAAATATTATCAGGAAATAAACGCCAACATTCATCGTGGTGTTCACACTTTAAGTCAATTAGCTACTGATGCTTACGAGGTTTCTCGTGGCAAAGTGAAAGACCATATAAATGCAAAATTTGCTCACGAAGTACTTTTTACTTCGGGAACAACATTCGGAATCAATTTGGTAGCCAACGGTTTTGCCTCGATTTTAAAACCGGGTGACGAAGTTATTGTTTCGTCTTTAGAGCATCATAGTAATATTGTACCATGGCAAATGTTATGCGAAAAAACAGGCGCCATTTTAAAAGTGATTCCGATTAATGAAAACGGAGAATTAATCATCGAAGCTTTTGATGCTTTACTTTCTGAAAAAACAAAAATTGTTACGGTAAATCATATCTCGAACGCTTTAGGAATTATTAATCCTATCAAATATATTATTGATAAATCACATGCAGTTGGCGCTGCAGTTTTAATTGATGGTGCACAGGCTGTTCCGCATTTAAAACCTGATGTTCAGGAATTAGATTGTGATTTTTATGCTTTTTCCGGACATAAAATGTGTGGTCCAACCGGAACCGGAATTTTATACGGAAAAGAAGAATGGCTAAATAAATTGCCTCCTTATCAGGGTGGCGGTGAAATGATCAAAGAAGTGACTTTCGAGAAAACAACTTACGCCGATCTTCCTCATAAATTTGAAGCCGGAACTCCAAATATTGCCGGAGGAATTGTTTTAGGAACTGCTGTAGATTATCTAAATAATATTGGTTTTGAAAATATTCAACAATACGAAAACGAACTTTTAGAGTACGCTACAAAACGTTTACTTGAAATAGAAGGTTTGAAAATCTACGGAACCGGAAAAAATAAAGCTTCGGTAGTTTCGTTTAATATTGATGGAATTCATCCATACGATATTGGTTCGATTATCGATAAATTAGGAATTGCCGTTAGAACGGGTCATCATTGTGCACAGCCTATTATGAGCTTCTTCTGTATTCCGGGAACCATTCGTGCTTCGTTTTCATTTTACAACACAAAAGAAGAAATTGACCAAATGGTAGAAGCCGTTAAGAAAGCACAAACCATGTTAAGCTAAAAAAACATTTTTATGAAAATAATATCTTTATTGCTCTTAGTTATTTGTATTGGAACCGGTTGTTCAAGCCAAAAAAAAGCAGATATGACATCAACCGAAATAGAATATTCAGCTGTTTCTCGAGGGTTATACAAAACAGTAGTAGTTAAAAATCAAACTGTTTCAATCACAAACACCAGAGGTGGGGAAGCTGTAGAAAGCAAAATAGATACTGCAAAGTGGAACAAAATTGTTTCCGAATTTGAAAAAATAAATTTAGATAGCATTCCAAATTTAAAAGCACCAACTGAAAAACGTTTTTACGACGGTGCCGCAATTGGAAATTTAAAAATAACCCAGAATCAGAAAACATACGAAACTAAAGGTTTTGACAATGGTTTTCCTCCAAAGGAAATTGAGAAACTGGTTAATTTGCTGACTGATTTTACGAAAGAATAATTATGACAATAAAAGAAATACAAAACGAAATAATAGATGAATTTTCGATGTTTGATGATTGGGTACAGCGTTATGAGTACATCATCGAATTAGGAAAAAGCCTTCCATTAATCGAAGAAAAATATAAAACCGACGAGAATTTAATAAAAGGCTGTCAGTCAAAAGTTTGGTTACATGGCGAAGAAAACAGTGATAAAATTGTTTTTACTGCTGATAGTGATGCTATTTTAACAAAGGGAATTATCGCAATTTTGATTCGCACTTTCTCTAATCAAAAAGCAGCAGATATTATAAATGCCGATACTGATTTTATTGATGAAATTGGTTTAAAAGAACATCTATCGGCAACTCGTGCAAATGGTTTGGTATCGATGATTAAAAACATCAAAATGTACGCTCTGGCATTTAATGCAAAAAACAACTAAAAAAGTTAAACCATTAAGATATTAAGTTTCATAAAGAGTTAATTTAATATCTCTAATATTTAGATAAAAATTAAGCTTATCGTGTACACAGCAAACTTAATTTACTTAATATCTTAATGGTGAAAAATTACCTAAATGGTTAAAAAAACAAAAAAATGGAACAAGAAATAGACACAAACGAATTAGGAGAATCAATTGTAAAAGTTTTAAAAAGCATTTATGATCCTGAGATTCCTGTTGATATTTACGAATTAGGGTTAATTTACGATGTAATGGTAAATACAGATTACGAAGTAAAAATCTTGATGACATTAACATCTCCAAACTGCCCGGTTGCCGAAAGTTTACCGAGAGAAGTGGAAGAAAAGGTAAAAACAATAGAACATATTAAAGATGTTGATGTTGAAATTACTTTTGATCCGCCTTGGAGTAAAGATTTAATGAGCGAAGAAGCAAAATTAGAATTAGGAATGCTTTAATAAAAATTTGTTTCAGGTTTCAAGCTTCAAGTTCACGCAACCTGAAATTTGAAACCTGAAACTAACTTTTCATATGGAAGAAATTATCAATAAAGTCGCTAATAGCGCTTTGGAAGTTTTTGATCTTGAGGATTATTATCCAAAAGGACATCGTGTGCAAATCGATATTTCACAATGGCTTTTAGAAGGTTTTTTATTGAAAGAAAAAGACTTTAGAGAGCATTTAAAAAATCATGATTGGTCGCAATATCAGGATCAATACGTTGCTGTTCATTGCAGTACAGATGCTATTATTCCAGCTTGGGCTTTAATTTTAGTGGCGGTACAATTGGCTCCTTATGCCAAAAAAGTAGTTAACGGAACTATCGAAGATCTTGACGGAAGTTTATACGAAGAAATTTTACCTACAATAGATTATTCGGCATACAAAAACAAACCTGTAATTGTAAAAGGCTGTTCCAGAAAACCTGTTCCTATGCGTGCTTATATTTTGGCTACTACATATCTGCAGCCATTTGCCAGAAGTATTATGTACGGAGAAGCATGTTCTGCGGTACCTTTATACAAAGAATCTAAGAAATAACTTTCTTTTCCGCTTAATAAATCCTTAACTTTTCTACGGTTTTTAGTATATTTGTTAATATACACTTAAACTAGATACGATGAGAAAGATAACGTTATTAGCCTTCATTTTATTAAATTTTACTTTTGCTCAGGCCCAAAATACTGAAAAGGAATTAATTCAAAATACCGAAAAAGCAGTAAAAAAAATAAATGATACAATTGAAGGCGAAGGTTGGAAAACTAAAGGAACTGTATCGCTTTTATTAAATCAATCAAGTTTTAATAACTGGATAGCCGGAGGAGAAGACAGCTTCTCAGGGACGCTTGGAATCAACTACGATTTCAACTACAAAAAAGATGATTTAACCTGGGACAACAAAATATTAGCTTCATACGGACTTCTGCAAACCAGAAATGCTGATTTCGAAAAAAAAACAGATGATCGCTTAGAAATAAATTCAATTGTAGGTAAAAAAGCCTTTGGTCAATGGTATTATTCTTATTTTCTGAATTTTAGAACGCAATTTACCACAGGATATATTTATGGTCAGGATGAAAACGGTAAAGAAATAAGAACCGAAAGCACCAAATTTATGTCTCCTGGTTATCTTACAACAGGTCCCGGTATTTATTGGACAAAAGATGCTAATTTAAAAATAAATTTTGCCCCATTAACATCAAAATTCACCTTTGTAGACGGTGCTTACACATCCGGAATTGATCAGAAAACTGGTTTGCCATATGTTGACGGAGATTATTTTGGAGTTGATGCCAATAAAACTATGCGTTACGAATTGGGTTTCTATTCTTCCCTTTATTATAAATTGGCTATAATGACCAACGTAACTGCTGAAAACACTTTAAACTTATATTCAAATTATCTTGAAGATCCACAAAATGTAGATATTGATTACTCATTGAATATTATCATGAAAGTAAATAAATATTTATCGGCTAATTTATCATTCCAGGCCATTTATGATGATAATGCTTTTCAGGGTTTTCAAACTAGAGAAGTATTTGGCTTAGGAATTAATTTCGGATTTTAATTTATCTGAAATTTACCGCAAAGATCGCAAAGGTTATTTTTGTTAAGACACTTTTGTTTTATAAAAAAGTTCGCAAAGCTATATATTGATTAAGCTTTGCGAACTTTATGTTTTATGAGATCTATAATATAAAATCTTTGCGCTCTTTGCGGTAAAAAATTTTATTTATTCTTCATCTTGTTCTTGTTCTTCTTTTTCGATTGCATCTTTATAATCCGGATACAAGAACTTATTATAAGGGAATCTCGTAATATGAATCTGGCGAACAGCTTCGTAAACGCGTTCTCTAAATTCCTCAAAATTCTCTTTATTACTAGCCGAAATAAACAAGGCATTATCTTCACCTAAACGATGCATCCATGTTGCTTTCCATTCGTCGAGCGTGTAATGTCTTGGAGTTTTCTCCGTCATTAAATCATCCTCATCAATCGTCAAATGTTTGTAAGCATCAATTTTATTAAAAACCATAATAACAGGTTTTTCATGAGCTTTAATATCCTGCAAAGTCTGGTTTACAGATTCGATATGATCCTCAAAATCGGGATGTGAAATATCTACAATGTGCAACAACAAATCGGCTTCGCGAACCTCATCAAGTGTACTTTTAAAAGAATCAACCAATTGCGTTGGTAATTTTCTAATAAATCCAACCGTATCTGACAATAAGAATGGTAAGTTTTTAATCACTACTTTTCGAACTGTTGTATCAAGAGTTGCAAATAATTTATTCTCAACAAAAACATCGCTTTTACCAATCGCATTCATCAAAGTCGATTTCCCAACATTGGTATAACCAACCAGAGCCACACGCACCATCGCACCGCGATTACTACGCTGAACCCCCATTTGTTTATCGATTGTTTTGATTTTTTCCTTCAACAACGAAATCCTGTCACGTACAATACGTCTATCCGTTTCAATCTCCGTTTCACCGGGACCGCGCATACCAATACCCCCTTTTTGGCGCTCAAGGTGAGTCCATAAACCGGAAAGTCTTGGTAATAAATAGATACATTGTGCCAATTCTACCTGTGTTCTTGCGTAAGAGCTTTCTGCTCTTTGCGCAAAAATATCCAAAATCAAATTGGTTCTGTCTAAGATTTTACAATCAATAATTTTGGAAATATTCTTTTGTTGAGATGGCGATAATTCATCATCAAAAATCAGAGTCGATATGTCGTTTTCTTTTACAAAAAGATTGATTTCTTCAATTTTACCCGTACCCATAAAAGTCTTCGGATTTGGGCGTTCCATTTTTTGCGAAAAACGTTTAATAACTTCACCACCAGCGGTAAATGTCAAAAACTCTAATTCGTCAAGATATTCGTTTAGTTTTTCTTCACTTTGATTTTGAGTAACAATACCTACAATGGCTGTTCTTTCAAAATTTATAACTTCTTTTTCTAACATAGCTTTGAATAAGGTGCAAATTTAATGATTTGTAAGCTACTAACGCTTATAGAATTCTGTTTTTAAGTTCTATTTAAGAATTTGACTTTTTATAAAAAATAAAACCATTTAGAAATTAAGATTCATAAAGAGTTTATTCTCTAAATGAAACTTAACTTTTAAATGGTTAAAAGTCTATTTTAAAAGTCTGTTTATTCGTAAATAAAAGTCTTTTCTGTCTTTACAATTCCGTTCTCTTCAAGTTGAGAACAAGAGATTGGAAAATTTAATTTATTGTATTTGTATTTTTTGCTTACACCAACCAAAACTGTCGATGAAGGACTAAAATTTGTCTCATTATTGTATGAAATTGATTCAAAAGCAAATTCTTCTTCGTGATAAGAAATCATTGGAACAATTACTTTGTAATTATCACCAAATAAATTCTGAACGATTAAGGCATCTACAGATTTTTTGTCATCAAAAGTAAATGTTTTAGATATTTTATCTCCCACCAAACCTCTGTGTCTTACAACATTATCATTGGTGTAAGCATATTCGATTTTACCAATAATAGCTTTGTTTCTATCACGGGAAGTACGTCTTACTATAATTCCGTTTTCAACAATATATTCAATGTCTTCAAGAATATTCTGGTGATTTGTGCTTTTTTTAGTAATTACTTTTATTCTTGCTCCTTCATAAGTAAAAGTTACAGTCTTTGTAATATAATCACTGCCTTCCTGATATTTTTTTACAAATTTTGTAATGTTGTTATCAGCATTATAGGTATAATTTACGACTTCTTTCCAATCGCTTCCTACTTTGTCTTTTACTGTCATATCCAACAATCCTTTTGGATTATAAAAGAAATGCTGCACAACATCTGAAGTAGTAATTGTTTGAATTTTACCATCTTTAAAAACGACTGTTTTGTTTACAATTTCACCGTCTTTAAAGTTTTGGTAATTTGTTTTTACAATGTTAATCTGTTTTAATTGAACAGGTTTGTCCTGATCCTGACTTTGCACTAAGCATGGAAAAACCATCATTATGATGGCAATAAAATAGGTTTTCATAGTATTTGTATCAATTTGGGATGACCAAAATACAAAATTCTATCAAATTTTAACAGTTTGTAGTTTAAAAACTATACTTTTTTACAAAATCAACTAGAAATCAGTCAATTAATTTCACTATTAAAAAACTTATTCTTCCTTTTCTCCAAAAATCTTAACATCATCCACCATAAAAGCACCATTAAGCGTTTTGTCTTTACCAGAACCAATGTATTTAAAAGCAATATGAATATTTCCCGAATAAGCAGATAAATCAATTCCTCCTGAACTCATAAATTCACGAGTCGGCGATGACAACGAAGGAAATCTGGCTTCTAATTTTGTCCATTTTGCTTTGCTAATGCTTGATCCGTCGAAATTGGTTGACACATAAACTTCTAAAGAGTTCAAAGGTGAATCTACTTTTAAATCATGTTGAGCACTTCTAAAAGATAAGACTGCATTTTTATAACCTTTCATATTAATTTTAGGAGAAACAAGCCATGCAATATTTTCTGCAGCTGTTGTACTAGTGGTATTAAACTCAGCATATCCGTTGCCGGCATACAGCATACTTTTCCATAACTTTGATGCTTTTTCTACAATATTGCTCCAACCTGCAAGAGCAAAATTGACATTGTTTTTTACAGATTGGAAATCTTCTGAAAAGAACGGAACGCTTCTCTTTCCTGTCATTACAACATCAGTTGCGAATCTGGGCATTAACTGATAATCTGAACCAAATTTTGTCAATATACCACGAACTTTTCCACTTCCATCGGGCACAATATTACTGGCGAAATTGGCATAACTGCTAGTTCTAAAGATAAGCTGATTTCCTGTTTTATCACTTAAATTCCAGTTAGTAGCACCGCCTACATTATTCGATTCCTCAAAATAATGTCTGCCAATTGCGGCTTCTGCAAACTGAACATCTTTTAACTCTATTAATGTATTTAATCTGCTCTCATTTAGTGCTTCTTCTATCGAAATTTGCTGTACTAACTGATCTTCTTCAATAACGTTACAGGAAGCATTCAGCACATTTTTATAATCATTTTGCGAAATTCTTCCAATCGTTGGGTCGCCTGCGTTACTTACGTATAAACTTCCAATACGCAACGCACCATAATACGAATCTGTAAATTGATCTTTAAGTTTTATGTAAACTTTATTTCCGATGCGAAAATCTATGTAAGTGTTTGTTACATCAACGGGCGTACTAAATCCTGTTGCCGGTATTTTGTCTGTGGCTAATGTTTGAAAGGAAATTGTTTTAAAAAAATTCCCGCCTTCATCACTTGATACAACGTAAGCCTCAATCACATCATCATAACTATATACTTTAGGAGTTGAACCAGAAATGTTTTTAACCTTTTCAACTGTTTGATTTATTGTTATATCCGGCTGTGTGCAACCTAATTTAGGGATTTCTACCTCACTGCTACAAGAACAAAAAATGAGGAAAAATGATGCGAAAAATGAATTTAAAAATCTGTTTTTCATAAAGAATCTGTTTTTTAAGTTTTATAAATTGATGGCAAGATTGACGAAATATGTTCTTCCATAACCATAATAATATTTAGGCCCAAACGACGGTGTCCCGCTTGAAATATCCTGATTAAGGGCTCTGAAATTGGCATTTCGGGCTTGTTCAAAACCTCCTGTTTTATAAGTGCAATCAAGAACATTATTCACGCTAATAAAAAGTCCGATATTTTTGCCATAAATACGCCAGGATTTACCTCCTGATATATTGAGTAATGAAATGGGGTCAAATTTTTCTTGTTTCAATAATTGTGATGCCCGCTCTTCTGTTGCTTCAGGAAAAACAAGTCCGCTTATTGAGTTTTTATAAAACCTGGCTGTTCTGGCAATTGGCGAAACATCAATATAGCTTTCTGTTAAATAGTTAATATTCGCTGCAAGCCACCAAAATTTAGGATCACGATATTCTAATCCTAATGAATAAGCTTGTTGAGGCATTCCGGATTGTTTATAATTTTTAAGATATGATTCTCCAAAATCAAAAGCTTGCAAATCTCCTTTCGCTGCATTTGCATCATTTGTTATCGAAACATTCGGGTTACTTACGTAAGTGTAATTGCCGTAACCTGCTGATAAAGTTGTTTTTAATGTTGATGAAATTTGATATTCAAAACTCAGTTCCAATCCAATGTTCTTCTTATCAAGCCCCGTCAATGTCTGACTCACAAAAGCATCTGTATTATTATAGCTTGCACCTCTATCAAAAATCCCTTCGGCATAAAAAAAGGAAGTTTTCGCTGTGTTTTCTATTAAAGTGTAATACGCTGTAATTCTTGTTTTAAGTTTAGGTGAGCGAAAAACATAATTTCCTTCAACACTACTAATATTTTCATTTTCAATACCTGAAACAATTGAATTATTTAAACGAGAATTTGAGAATGTATTTCGAATTGAAGGAGCTCTTGTAAGATGCATTCCGTTAAAAAACAACCATTGTTTTCCCGAAATTTTATACGTTAATCCGCCTTTGAAACCAAAATTCTCAAAATTCACTTTTTCACTTTTTCCAAGAGAAGTAGTTGGATAAATTCCGTTTTGGTACAATCCTTCTCTTTGATAATCTGAAACAGAATAAGATTGTGCCAAATAGAAATCAATTTTTTTGTAGTTGAATTTAAACTGTGTAAAAGCTTCAATTGTTGTTGCCAGAAAATTATAATTATACCCATATGTATCACCTTCTTTTACCCGACGATTTGGATTCTGTAAATCTGATTGTGCTTCATTTCCAGTATAAAAAGCATCAATATCTTCAAAATATTGTCCTCCGAGTAAATCTAAAAGATATTGAAATTGATGTGATTTTAAATTCCGAAATGTGATACCACCATCAAAAGCACTGTTTTCTGTAAGTTGAATATTCAGGTTTGTATTGGCTGCAAATGTTTTATCATCCGTTCGGTCTTCGTATAAAACATAATGACTTTGCCCGGATTCATAACCTGTAATTATTCCTTCGGAGTTCTTTATTGCTTTTTGATTTGCGCGATACATTTCATCCCAATTGATTTGGGAATTCTGTAAAAATATAGTTTTACTTTTTTCCGCATTTTCATAATCCGGAGTAAATTCTCCCGAAAACTCGCCATTATCTTTTGCGTAAAGTGAAGTATAATAACTAGGTAATTTTCTATAATAAACAGGATCGGGACTATTTGTATTTTGATAATCAATTGTACTGTTCCCTACTTTTCCAAACTGGTACATTACAGCTGAGTTCAAATTTGCTTTTTCATTTATTTTATAATAATGATTAAGCATCAACAATGGTTCTTCAACCTTTTTAACTCTTGCATTGCGTTTTTCTCCATTCTGAAAACCCCAATACGAATTGTATTTTTCGTTTGTCAATTGTGTAACTTCATTGGTATTTGCTGAGTTTTTTCCGCGTGAGCCTGGTGTATAAAATCCGGTGAAATTAAGAGCGTGTTTACTGTTTAATTTCTTTTCAACGCTAATAAAAAAAGATTCTGCATCAAAATTAGTTCCGTCAAAATAACCTTCATTTCCAATACGTTTTCCTGCAGAAATAGCAAAAGCCCAACCATGAGAATTCATTCCCGAGGCATAAGTACCAATGGCTCGCCAATTATAACTTGTATTGCTTCCTGAAAACGAAAGTCGGCCACCTTTTCTGTATAATGAAGCTCTTGTTGAAATTTGCTGCGTACCTAATATTCCGCCAAAAGTATAATCTGATGAAGCTGCTCCTATTGAGAATTCCTGATTTCGAAGTACATCATTCAAACCTCCCCAATTGCTCCATTGTGGCCGGCCATCATATAATTTATTCATGGTCATTCCGTTAAGCATCATGGTTCCGTTTTCGCTATCAAGACCACGAATCCTGAATCGGGCCTGACCCCAACTGAAAGCAGAAGCCTGCATAAAAGCATCTTTTGAAGATTGCAAAAGACCCGAAGTCATTTCAGAAGAACTATTGTCATCAGATAAATCACTTTCTAATAAGGTGATTAATGTTCCTGGAATTTCATCAGAAAAACTTTCTTCCATCTGCAATGTTCCCAGATTAACAATTCCCAGATTTGAGCTAACTTTTAAAAGCAAATCTTTGTAACCCTGACTGCGTAATAAAAGCAATTGCTGTCCTTGCAGTGCCACATGTAATTCGAATTTTCCGTTTGGTTTTGTAAGTTCTGTAATGGAAGAATTTTGAATGCTTACAACAACATTCGATAATGGATTTTGGGTTTTAGTATCAAGTACTAATCCGGAAATAACTGTTTCCTGTTGTGCAAAAACCAGACTGAAAGGCAATAAAATAAAAAAGATCAAGTACTTTTTCCTCATGAAAAACCAATTTATTTGAATAAATATTTTTTGAACGAAAATGAATTTGGTGAAAGTCCATTTTCAATTCTTCATTCAAAGAATAAAATTGATTTTTGGGATAGAGTCTGAAAATTCAAATGTAAAACAAAAAACAATAAATAAGTATTTTCTTGTTAATTATTTTTTAGTATAAATAAATTATACTTTCAAACTCGCAGTTGCAAGTTTTTTTAAGAACAATAAAATAAAACTGATTACCAGCCACTTTTGATCCCGAGGCTTCGTAATGGAATTTAAAAAATTGAATTTATTTAAAAAACTTGTAACCTTGATTTAAAAGCTGTCGTCATATGGAGTATCAATCAATTATAAAAACATAAAAATTATGGGACCACAAGTATTAATACCAGTTAGCCTTTTTGCGATGATCTTTGGGATTGTCTATCTTTTTTTCTCAACCAGAAACAGAGAGCGTATGGCTCTTATAGAAAAAGGCGTTGATGCCAGTATCTTTTTGAAAGGGGCAGGAAAAGGAGGCTCTGCCTGGAAAGTTTTTGTTGTGAATTTAGCTTTTTTATTAATAGGAAGCGGCGTTGGAATTTTCCTTGCCTTATTAATTACAACTTACACTTCATTAGATGATGATGCTGTTTATCCTTCAATTATTTTTATCATGGCCGGAGTTGGCTTATTGGGCGGATTTAAAACTGCCAAAGATTTAGATAAAGAACAATAAGATTTTTTTAAGTTAGTAGTTTGAATAACGTATCAGGAAGCAGTTTTCATGATACGTTATTTTTTTTAATCCATTTTTGAACCGATGTTTTCGTAATATTCGTCAACAGAAAGTTTAGGCTGCATTGATGCCATAACGGCCAATTGATCGCAGCGTTCGTTTTGAGGGTGATTGTTGTGACCCTTAATCCATTTAAAATCGACTTGATGTTTGCGGTACACAATTAAAAAGCGTTTCCATAAATCAGGGTTTTTTCGTCCGGCAAATTTCTTTTTTTCCCAGCCTAATACCCATTTTTTTAAAACAGAATCGACTACGTATTTAGAATCTGAAATAACCAAAACCTTCATATTTGGGTTTTTCAATTTTTCTAAACCAACAATTACGGCCAACAGTTCCATTCTGTTATTAGTGGTCAAACGAAAACCTTCGTAAAATTCTTTTTTATGTGGTGTTCCAACCAATTCCATCACAACGCCGTAACCACCGTTTCCAGGATTTCCTTTTGCAGCGCCATCAGTATATATATGTACTTCGTGATCCATTTATTTAGATTGTAGATTTTTGAATTCAGATTTTAGATTTTTCAACTTATCCAAAACTGAAATTTATTTTTCCAATATAGTCTGAATAATCTCTGGAAAATACTTTTGTTCCAGTTCGTGAATCTTTTCAGCCACCGTTTCTGGTGTGTCATCTTCTGTTAGAACTACATTTTTCTGAAAAATAATGCCGCCTTCATCATAATTTTCATTTACATAATGAATAGAAATTCCGGTTTCTTTTTCCTTATTATTAATTATAGCTCTGTGTATGTGCATTCCATACATTCCCTTACCTCCATAATTAGGTAAAAGTGCGGGATGTATGTTTATAATTTTGTTTGGATATTGTTCAATTATGTTTTCGGGGAACTTGAGTAAAAAGCCAGCCAAAACTATCAGATCCGGATCGATTTTTTGTATTTTTTGTAGTACGTTTCGTTCCAAAAGTTCGTTTTTTGAGAAGATTTCGACAGGAATTTGATGATTTTTTGCTCTTTCGATGACTTTTGCCGCAGCATTATTGGTAAATACAGAAACAACTTTTGCAATTTTAGTTTTTGAAAAATACTTTATAATATTTTCTGCATTAGTTCCTGATCCTGAGGCAAAAACAACAATTTTTTTCATAATATGATTTATTTTGAGAATGCAAAAAACGGAATAAAAATCGAAAATAAATAGTATTAAAAGGGCTTTCTTGAAATTAATTTTATAAATTAGTATCACATTTATAAACTAAATAGTTGTTTTAAAATAAAGTTTTTTATTTTTGCCAACAAATTAAATTCTAAAATTAAAGATTATGTCAGACATTGCATCAAGAGTAAAAGCGATTATCGTAGACAAATTAGGTGTTGACGAAAACGAAGTTGTAACAGAAGCAAGCTTCACTAATGATTTAGGAGCTGACTCATTAGACACTGTTGAGCTTATTATGGAATTCGAAAAAGAATTTGATATTCAAATTCCAGACGATCAAGCAGAAAACATTGCTACTGTTGGTCAAGCTATTTCTTATATCGAGGAAGCTAAAAAATAATAATACTGCACCCGGTTTCTAAAAATACCAATTTTTGAAATTCCAAATTCCAATTGGAATTTGACTTTTGATTTTTGAAATTTCTAAGGATCGGGTGTTATTATTTTTTTAAAATTTAAATTTCGATTGATTTTCAATCAAAAAGATATATTTATATTGTAATTCCCATGGCTCTTAAGTAACAATACAATTAAGAAAGCGTGGGTTTTATTTGTTTAAAGTACAAAATACATATTTATGACGTTAAAGCGAGTTGTTGTAACAGGATTAGGTGCTCTTACTCCGATCGGGAATAATATCCAGGATTACTGGGAGGCACTTGTGAATGGAGTTAGCGGAGCCGCTCCTATCACGTATTATGATACAGAGAAGCATAAAACGAAATTTGCCTGCGAAGTAAAAAACTTCAACATTGAAGATTACATGGATCGCAAGGAATCTCGTAGATTAGATAAATTCGCTCAATATGCAGTTGCTGCAAGTGATGAAGCTATTAAAGATGCCGGACTTACTAATGATAATGTCGACAAAACAAGAGTTGGTGTTATCTGGGGAGCAGGAATTGGAGGTTTAGAAACTTTTCAGGAAGAAGTTATTTATTATGCTAAAGGAGACGGAACGCCAAAATTCAATCCGTTTTTTATCCCTAAAATGATTGCCGATATTGCACCAGCACACATTTCGATGCGTAATGGTTATATGGGTCCAAATTATACTACTGTTTCTGCATGTGCATCTTCTGCAAATGCTTTAATTGATGCTTTCAACTACATTCGTTTAGGAATGTGTGATGTAATTGTATCTGGTGGTTCAGAAGCCGCTATTACTATTGCAGGTATGGGAGGTTTTAACTCTATGCATGCTTTATCAACAAGAAACGAAAGTCCGGAAACAGCTTCGAGACCTTTTGATGCAACCAGAGATGGTTTTGTGTTAGGAGAAGGAGCAGGAGCTTTGGTTCTTGAAGAATATGAACATGCTAAAGCCAGAGGCGCAAAAATTTATTGCGAAGTTGGCGGAGGCGGAATGTCATCTGATGCTTATCATTTAACAGCTCCACATCCGGAAGGAATTGGAGTTATTGCAGTAATGAAAAATACATTAAGAGATGCCGGAATGAATCCTGAAGATGTTGATCACATCAATACTCATGGAACTTCTACTCCATTAGGAGATGTTGCCGAATTAAAAGCAATCAGCGCTGTTTTTGGTGATCATGCAAAAAATATCAATATCAACTCGACAAAATCAATGACAGGACACTTACTTGGTGCTGCCGGAGCTATTGAAGCTATTGCTTCTATTTTAGCAATGCAACACAGCCTAGTTCCTCCAACGATTAACCATACGGTTGTTGATGAAAACATTGATCCTGCCTTAAACCTTACTCTTAACAAACCTCAAAAAAGAGAGGTAAATGTTGCTATGAGTAATACGTTTGGTTTTGGTGGACACAATGCTTGTGTATTGTTTAAAAAATTAGTTGACTAGTTTTGTCTATGAATATTATCAAAAAAATATTTTCAAAATCCCGTTCTCAAGAAGACGGGATTTTTTTTGACACTATTCAGAAAATACTTGGTTTTCAACCTGTTTCTATAGATTTTTATAAGAAAGCGTTTACGCATCGGTCTTCAAACAAATTGGATGAAAATGGGCATCCAATTAATTATGAACGATTAGAATTTTTAGGTGATGCAATGTTAAGTGCCGTGATTGCTGCACATTTGTTTAACAAAGCACCAAATGGAGATGAAGGCTATTTAACCAAAATGCGTTCTAAAATTGTAAGTCGTGAGCATTTGAATGAATTAGGTAAAGACTTAAATCTGGTTAGGTTTGTAGAGAGCAAAGTACCAGTACAGCATTTTGGAGAAAATATTCATGGTAATATTTTTGAATCACTTGTTGGTGCTATCTATTTAGACCGCGGTTATGCGTTTTGCGAAAAGTTTATCCAAAAAAGAGTCATTACACCTTATGTTGACATCGCAAGACTTGAAGGAAAAGTAATTAGTTATAAAAGTTTGGTTATCGAATGGTGTCAGAAAGAAAAGAGAATCTTTCATTATGACATTTTTGAAGATAATGGTATAGACGGACAACGCTTATTTGGTGTAAAATTAAGTATAGACGATAAAGTAATTGCTAGAGCAAGAGCTACTTCAAAAAAGAAGGCTGAAGAAAAGGCATCGCAAAGAGCTTATTTTGCTTTTCAGGAAAAAATAGATAAGAAATAACCACAAAAATGCTTTAACTTTCTTAAAGCTATAACGTTTTCGTTTATAAATTAACAAAAACAACCGCGTCTTAACTATTGATGCTCCAATAGAAATAGTATATTTACACCTAGATTTTTCATGATATGGCAATTCATAGATTGGATTTAGACGAATTTGACGAAATTGATTATTATTTAATGGCAATTCATACTTCGATAGAAGATTATAGATTAGCCTATTTTATCAATAAAAAACTTCCGATCAACTTAAGTAAGAGCAAAAACGAGATCCATGCTCAAACTAAGGAAGGTGAGGCAAATTTTTCTAGGTTTTATTATTATGATTCTGAGAAAGCCGTTACATGGAATCTGATTCAGAATAAAAATGAAATCATTTCAGTGAGTACAAATGATTTCCAGAATTTGTTTTCTAATGAAACAAGTGAGGTTTCAACAACAATTCATTTACTTCCTGAATTTAAAAAGGTGGATTTTTTCCTGAAAATAGAGAATAGTGAAGAGGCTATTGATTTTTCAGAAATTCAACAACAATTAAATACCATCGAGAGCATCGCAGCTATTTATGTTGTTGATACCAATAAAATAAAATCAAAGAACAATTTAATTTTTTAAAAAAAATGCTAACAAACAAAAAAACTAAAATTGTAGCTACACTTGGGCCTGCATGTAGTACGAGAGAGATTATCAAGGATATGATCGAAGCAGGGGTTAATGTGTTTAGAATCAATTTTTCGCATGCAGATTACGAAGGAGTAAAAGACAAAATTAATATCATTAGAGGCTTAAACGACGAGTTTGGTTATACAACTGCAATCCTTGGAGATTTGCAGGGACCAAAACTTAGAGTTGGTGTAATGGAAGAAGGAACTGTTGTACACGATGGTGATTTAATTACTTTTACAACTGCTGAAGATATTTTAGGAACTGCTCAAAAAGTGTTCATGAAATACCAAAACTTTCCAAATGATGTGAATCCTGGAGAGCGTATTTTGCTTGATGACGGAAAACTTATTTTTGAAATTATTTCTACGGATAAAAAAACTGAAGTTGTTGCTAAAGTAATTCAGGGTGGAGAATTAAAATCTAAAAAAGGAGTTAATTTACCAAACACTAAAATCTCTTTACCGGCTTTAACTGAAAAAGATATTGCAGATGCTATTTTTGCTATTGAACAAAAAGTAGACTGGATCGCACTTTCGTTTGTAAAAACACCTCGTGATTTACAAGATTTACAAGAATTAATTGCTAAGCATTCTGAGTACAAAATTCCAATTGTTGCAAAAATTGAAATGCCGGAAGCGCTTGAAAATATAGATAAAATTATTGCTTATTGTGATGGTCTTATGGTTGCCCGTGGAGATTTAGGAGTTGAACTTCCTGCACACGAAGTTCCATTGGTACAAAAAGATTTGATTCGCAGAGCAAAAACGGCTAGAATTCCTGTTATCGTTGCTACACAAATGATGGAAACAATGATTACAAGTTTAACGCCAACAAGAGCAGAAGTAAATGACGTTGCTAACTCAGTAATGGATGGAGCAGATGCTGTAATGTTGTCTGGAGAAACTGCTACAGGTAATTATCCTGTACAGGTAATTCAAAAAATGACTCAAATTTGTGAGGCAGTTGAAGATTCACCGCTTATTCAGGTTCCACAAAACACACCGCAAATTAAAACAAAACGTTTTGTTACTAAAACAGTTTGTCATCAGGCAGCTTTATTGGCAAATGAAATCAAAGCAAAAGCAATTTGTACTTTAACAAATAGCGGTTACACAGCTTTCCAAATTTCAGCGTGGAGACCATCAGCACATATTTTAGTATTTACTTCAAACAGAAGAATCTTAACACAATTGAATTTATTATGGGGAGTAAAATCATACTTCTACGATAAAGACGAAAGTACAGATGATACTGTAACTGATGTTAACGAAATTGCAGTTCAAAAAGGATACGCTTCAAAAGGAGATTATTTAATTAACCTTGCAGCAATGCCAATTAAAGATAAAGGAATGGTTAACACCATGAGAGTTTCTGAAATAGAATAATTTTCGTTTTGAAAATAAAATAAAAGCCATCAATTTTGATGGCTTTTTTGCGTTAAATACTTTTTTATTTTTTAAAATCAAAACACTATATCACAATCTGAATTTATAGATATAGTCTTCCGATTGATAAAATGTTTTTTCTACTCTTTTTTGCTTTGTCCCCTTTTTATTTTTACAGAATGTGAAAATGCAACTAAATAAAGCATTTATGTCGTTTCATTTTATAAAATGAAACAACCTGAACCTCTTTCGATACAATTTTTCGGTTTTTTATTAATTAATTTTGAGATACTTAATAAAATGTTAAGAAATTTCTTGTTTTCAATTTCGCAATAATACTTAAATAATCAATCTGTATTTCATTAAACAAGAACACATTTTTCTTTTAGCATTACTTAAGAATTTAATTCTCTGATTTACATATTACCACATATACAAAAAGATTATTAATAAATTTTTATTACCATGAAACAAATAAATTTTAAATGGAGATTTAAGAATGCAATGTTATTTGCATTAATATGTTTTTCAGTAGTTGAAATTCAGGCACAGAATTCAAAAAAGCCCAATATCCTAATACTTTGGGGAGATGACATTGGAACCACTAATATAAGTGCTTACAGTGATGGTATAATGGGATATACTACACCTAATATTGATCGTCTGGCAAACGAAGGATTACGTTTTTTACATTATTATGGAGAACAAAGCTGTACTGCCGGACGTGCTGCTTTATTAACAGGACAGCATGGTCTTCGTACCGGACTTACAAAAGTAGGTTTTCCGGGAGCACCTATGGGAATGAGCCAATTAGATCCTTCTATTGGAGGGATTATGAAAAACTTAGGGTATGTTACAGGACAGTTTGGTAAAAATCACGTAGGAGATCGTAACGAAAGTTTACCTACAGTAAATGGTTTTGACGAATTTTTCGGAAATCTGTATCACTTAAATGCTGAAGAAGAACCGGAATTGCCTGATTACCCTAAAGACCCCGAATATCTGAAAAAATTTGGTCCTAGAGGAGTACTAAAATGTACTGCAACAAATTCGGATGATGCAACGACAGATCCACGATTTGGCAGAGTTGGAAAACAAAGAATAGAAGATACGGGTCCTCTTACTAAAAAAAGAATGGAGACTATAGATGATGAAACATCTGCAGCTGCTATTGATTTTATCAAAAGACAAACCGCAGCAGGTAAACCATTTTTCTGTTGGTTCAACGCTACACGTATGCACCTTCGTACACACGTTAGAGCAGAACATAGAGGAAAATATACTCATGGAGATAGTGAATATATTGATGGTATGATCGAACACGATTTAACAATTGGAGATATCTTAAAAGCATTAGATGATTTGGGTATTGCTGATAACACTATTGTAGTTTATTCTACAGATAATGGCCCTCATATGAATACATGGCCTGATGGTGCAATGACCCCTTTTCGCTCAGAAAAAAATACTAACTGGGAAGGCGCTTTCCGTGTTCCATGTTTAGTACGTTGGCCAGGAGTAATTAAACCAGGACAAGTTACAACTGAATTAATGTCTCACAATGACTGGATTCCAACTTTAGCATCAATTGTCGGTGAGCCAGATTTAACCAATAAACTTTTAAAAGGTTACAATGCAAACGGAAAAACTTACAAAGTGCATTTAGATGGTTTTGATCAAAGTAACTTTTTACGTGGCAAAACGCAAAAAAGTGCCAGAGATAAATTTTTCTATACAGATGATGATGGCTTATTGGTTGGTTTAAGAGAAGGTGATTATAAATATGTTTTTGCCGAACAACGTTTGGGAGGTACAATGGGAGTCTGGGCAGAGCCTTTTACTAAACTTCGTTTACAAAAAATATTCAATTTGTACCAGGATCCTTTTGAAAGAGCCGATATCACTTCGAATAGTTTTTGGGAATGGCAGTTGAATCACGTTCAGCTAATGTATGGCGCTATACAAGATGTAGTTGTATTTGCAGAAACATTTAAAGATTATCCGCCAAGATCAATTCCGCCAAGCTTCTCAGCTTATACAATTATGGAAGAGGCAATGAAAGATATTAAAGCACAGAAATATATTGAGAAGAATGTACTTCCTAAGTTAAAAGAGGATGAAGCAGCATCAAAAAAGAAATAATAATAACTTTAAAGAAACAGGATTTTAAATAGTCCTGTTTCTTTTCACTTAAATAGTATCATTATGTATAGAAATATATATATCGTGTCCCTATTTTTATTATTGCTTGTTTCTTGTAAAAAAACTGATACTGTTACAAGTACTAATTCTAATGACAGTACAGCAGTAGTTGCAACTAGCAGCGATCCGCTACCAAGCTGGAATGACGGAACACTCAAAAAAGAAATTATAGCTTATGTTACGAAAGTTACTAAAGAAGGAAGCCCTGATTTTATTCCTAAAGAAAATAGAATCGCGACCTTTGATAATGACGGAACACTTTGGGCCGAAAAACCATATGTTCAGGAATTATTTGCTTTTTACAGAGTAAAAAAAATGGTGGAAGCAAATCCTTCATTGGCTCAAAAACAACCTTTTAAGGCAGTAATTGAAAAAGACAAAACTTTCTTTGAGAAAGGAGGCGATAAAGCGCTTATCGAATTAGTTGCTGCAACTCATACAGGCATGACCGAAGACGAGTTTGAAGCATCTACAAAAGAGTTTTTTGCCGGAGCAAAATATCCGGGAAAAAATGTTGCACTAAAACAAATCAGATATCAGCCTCAATTAGAATTATTGGATTATTTGCGTGCAAATGGATTCAAGACTTTTATTGTAACAGGTGGAACGATCGAATTAGTAAGAGCCATTTCTGCTGATTTTTACGGAATTCCAAAAGAGCAAGTTGTGGGTACTTCTTTCAAATACAAATTTGATGATGCCACAAACAACATTGTCAGAGAACCTGCTCTTGATCTTTTTGATGATAAGGTTGGCAAACCGGTTGGAATACAGCTTCATATTGGTCAAAGACCTGTTTTTGCTTGCGGTAATGAAGGTGGTGCCGGCGATCTTGCCATGTTAAGATATTCTCAGGGAAGCAAATATCCTTCCTTTCAAATGCTGGTAAATCATAACGATTCGATTAAAGAATATAGTTATCAGGAAAAAGATAACCTTTCCTTAAATACTGCTGCTAAATATAAATATCATGTCATCAGTATGAAAGATGATTGGAAAAAAGTATTTCCGGATAAATAATCTGATTTTAATATTGATAAGAATCTTCTAAAGAAAGAAAATCATGAAAAGCCCATTGTCTAATATTTCAAACAAATATCTGTACACTACATTTTGTTTTCTTTTAAGTTGTGGTGTTTTTGCGCAAGAAGAGAAATCAGGTGCCAGCGCTCAGGAATTGGCAGATAAATTGGCCAATCCGGTGGCGAGTTTAATTAGTGTGCCATTGCAGAATAATTTAACTTATGGAATTGGTGCGTATAATGGATCAAAATACCAAATAAATATACAACCTGTAATTCCTTTTAAACTGAGTGATAATTTAAATTTAATTACACGCTATATACTTCCGGTAGTAGATCAGCAGGATGTTACGGGCGAAAACACACATGAGTTTGGTTTAAGCGATGCAACAGTTACAGCATTTTTCGCTCCTAAAACTAAGGGAATTATCTTGGGAGTTGGCCCTGCTTTTTTGGTACCAACGGCTACAGATAAATTTCTGGGAACAGAAAAATTTGGAATCGGTCCAAGTGTTTTGGTCATGCATCAGGGAAAAGGACTTTCGATAGGTTTTATTGCAAATCAGATATGTTCAGTGGCAGGAAATGAAGACAGGGCCGATTTTAATCAGTTTTACACACAGATATTCTTAACTCATAGTTACAAAAGCGGTGCAAGTTTGGGTATTACCTCTGAGATTACACAAAACTGGGAAGGAAATACAACACTAATAACCATTAGCCCAAATGTTGGAGCCATTACAAAATTAGGAGGCCAAACAATGCAATTTGCTGTTATGCCCTTAATACCAATTGTAGGCCATTCTAACATAAGACCTGACTGGGGATTAAGAGCTGTTGTGGCTTTTGTATTTCCGGGTTCGTAAAAAATTGACTTTAAGTTTTTCATCAAAAATAACACAAATGAAAAAACAAATTTTATCACTTGTATTGGTAAGCTGTTTAGCTGCATGCACTCAATCTACCAAAAAAAACGAAACTGCTATTGTTGCTGATACTAGTCAGACAACAACATTTAAGCCTGTAGATTTTGAGGAACAATTAATTTATAATCGTGCCGTTGAAGCTGTTATATGGGGAATGCCTGCGGTTAATTCTGAATTGATGCACGAAAGTCTTTTAAAAGTAAAAGGAGACTATAATCAGATTATTTACTGGTCAGGATTGATTAATTCTAAAAATCAGACACTAACACCAAATCCCGATGTCATTTATATAAATCCGTTATATGATACAAGAGAAGGTCCAGTAGTTCTGGAAATTCCCGCTGTAGATGGTGTTTCGTCTTTAACAGGCAGCTTAGATGATGGCTGGCAAACCGCTATAGAAGATATTGGTCCCGCTGGTGTTGACAAAGGCAAAGGTGGTAAATACCTTATTCTTCCTCCTAATTATAAAGATGCAGTGCCTTTTGGATATATCCCAATGCCATCTTCAACTTATACAGGTTTTGCAATACTTAGATCCAATCTTACAGATGGTAGTTCAAATGATATTAAGAGAGCAATTGAGTATGGAAAAAAAGTAAAAATATATCCTCTTTCCCAAGCTGATAATCCTCCACCAACCACATTTGTAGATTTGATTGATGCTTCATTTGGAAATACTATTCCGTATAATTTACATTTTTTTGAAGTATTAAATCAGTTTATTCAACGAGAGCCTTGGTTACAAAGAGATTTAGTAATGATCGATCAGTTAAAGACAATTGGTATAGAAAAAGGAAAGACTTTTCAGGCTGATGCAAGAAGACAGGAAATTCTGAATGCAGCAATAAAAGACGCTCATAGCTGGATTGACAAGAGGTATGAAAAAATCTTTACACCTCCTTTTTATGAAGGTACAAATTGGGCACTTCCAGCATCGCAAGATGTGGTCAAAGCTATTATGTCAAATTATCTTGCTCCTAATATTTACCCTGTTGATGAAAGAGCAATAAGTTATTCTATGGCATATTTTAGTGCAAAAAAGCTAGGTACAGGTCAGTTTTATTTAATGACTGTAAAAGATAAAAACGATCAGTCATTTGATGGTTCAAAATTATACAAAGTGCATTTACCTGCTAAAGTTCCTGTAAAATTATATTGGTCCATAACGGCTTATGATCGTGAAACACATGCACTTATTTTAGATATGAAATATTCAAGCCGGGCATCTACCACCCCGGGATTAAAGAAAAATCCTGACGGTTCTGTTGATATTTATTTTGGAGCCAAAGCGCCTGAAGGAAAAGAATCCAATCGGGTTCCTACAGATCCTAAAAGAAAATTTGAATTATTAGCCCGTTTCTATGGGCCTGAAAAAGGATTTTTTGATAAAACATGGAAAATGGATGATGTTGAAGAAGTGAAATAAATTTAAAATCTCCGCATTTAATTATGTAGCATTATGAAAAACAAACATCTCTTAATTATCGTCTTTTCATCTCTTATTTTAAATTTTGGATGTAAAAAAGCAGAAACAGAAAATGTTGCTTCAACACAGGTTTCAACTTCTGGAACTGAAATAAAAATGGATGGAGAATTACCTTCAAAAGAATCTATTCCGAAATTATTTGACGAAATGGATTTTCAGCAGGCAACTCAATGTTATTTGTGGGGATTACCAATTGTGGCTTTCGCCGAATGGCAGCATATTCAATACAAAACCTTCAATGCAACAAGCAATGATCTTATTTTTTACAACACCTATAATGACCGTCTGGGGATTTTGACAGGAAATGCCACGACTCCTTATATCATTTCATTTATAGATCTTGCTGCCAATGGTCCAACTGTTATCGAAATGCCTGCGGGACATACCGCTGGAGGATTGGGAGATTTTTGGCAGCGTGAGCAGGCAGTTATTGGTGAGATGGGACCAGATAAAGGAAAGGGAGGGAAATATATTTTGGTACCGCCGACTATGAAAGACTTTAAACCAGCAGGATATTTTGTAGTTCCTTGTACGACGGTAAATATGTTTTTTGGTTTTAGAGCTTTAGATCCTGATCCAAAAGCAACTGAAACTTTGGTTAAGCAGGTAAAAATTTATCCTTATGATAAACGCGCCAATCCTTTGCCAACTAAAGTAGTTAGTCCGCCAGCAGGTAAAAAATGGTACGGAATTCAACCAACCGGAATTGCTTATTGGCAACGTCTTCATGCCATTTTACAAAATGAACCCGTAGAAGATCGCGACCGTTTTTTTATAGCCTGGCTTAGAAATCTGGGTATTGAAAAAGGAAAACCTTTTAATCCAGATGAGCGTCAAAAGAAAATTTTAATTGCTGCTGCTGAAAAAGGACAGCAAATGGCAATGGCAAATTCATTCGAAAAACGTTTTAAAGACGTGAAACACTGGCCGGACAAAAAATGGGATTACGTGATGATTATAAAAGATCCATCACAACATGCGGATAATTATGATGAATTTTTCGAAAGAACCTCCTATTTCTACGAAGCAGTTACGTATTCAAAAGCTATGATTACCAAAATTCCAAATGTGGGTCAGGCCTATTTAGGTTCTTATTTTGATAATACAGGAAACTGGCTTGATGGTGGAAAAAATTATACGTTGAATGTGCCGGCAAATCCTCCGGCTGTAAATTTCTGGTCGATTACGATTTATGATGTAGCGACACGCTGTCTGATTGATAATCCTCAAAAAAATGCCGATTTATCTTCCCGTAAGGATTTAATAAAAAATGCTGATGGTTCTGTCGATTTGTATTTCGGACCAAAAGCGCCAACCGGAAAAGATAAAAACTGGGTACAGACTTTACCAGGAAAACATTGGTTTACTTATATGCGTTTTTATGGACCAACTGCAGCTTATTTTGATAAAAGCTGGAAAATGGATGATATTAAGGAAGTAAAATAATAAAAACACCTTTTATGCCTGAAAAATTCGAAAATAAAATCGAGAATTTATTTGATCCCGTTGCTTCAAAAGCAGAACGGTACTCAAAAGGCACAGCAATAAGAAAAGTTATACCACGAAACGCACATCAGGAATGGAAAGCATCTGAAAACAGAAAAAATCCGGTTGACATTCTTATTGAAACAAGTGTAGGAAGAGTCGAAAGTTTGCTGCCAATACGATATAGCCGAATGATGGAATCGCCATTTTCATTTTTTCGGGGAGCAGCAGCAATTATGGCGTCAGATTTAGCGCAAACTCCCAATACAGGCATTCATTTACAACTTTGTGGAGATTGTCATTTAATGAATTTTGGAGGGTTTGCAACTCCAGAGCGAAAATTGGTCTTTGATATAAATGATTTTGATGAAACATTTCCCGGACCGTGGGAATGGGATATAAAAAGACTCGCCGCAAGTTTTGCAATTGCAGGAAGATGGAGAAAATTCTCGAATAAAAACTGCAAAGAATTTGCCTGGCATGTGGCCGATAGTTACAAAAGACATATGCTCGAATACAGTAAATTATCGGCACTTCAAATTTGGTATGCCGATATTGATCTGGCAGAACTTATTGAAAGAGGCGAAGATGAAGAAATAAAAGAATTTCAGCATAAGCGAATAAAAAAAGCGTCGGAGTATACAGCTCATGAAAAAGAATTTGCAAAAATGACTTATCAGGATGGATATCGAGCCAGAATAAAAGATGATCCACCTTTGATTTTTCATCCAACAGGAGAAGAAGGAAAAAGAATTATCCGTGAAGTAGAAACTGCGCACAAAAAATATATGGAGTCATTACCAGATGATAAGCAGGTTTTATTAAGCAGATATACGCTGCATGACGTTGCAATGAAGGTGGTAGGTGTAGGAAGTGTGGGAACAGTTTGTGGCATAAGTTTATTAATGTCGGCAACGGGCGAACCCATTTTTTTGCAGTTTAAAGAAGCCAGACAAAGCGTATTAGAGCCAAATCTTAAAATTGAAAATAAGTATAAGCATCAGGGCGAACGAATTGTTATGGGGCAAAAACTAATGCAATCTGCATCGGATATGCTTTTGGGATGGACGCAGGATGATCAGAACAAGTTTTTTTATATCCGCCAGCTTCGGGATGCCAAAGTAAAACCGGTTCTCGAAATTATGAAAGCCAGAAATATGGCAGATTATGCAAAAGCATGTGGCTGGGCATTAGCAAGAGCGCATGCACGAACAGGTGATCCTTCTGTATTGTCAGGCTACATAGGAAACAGCAATGAATTTGCCAGTGCAATAGCAAAATTTTATATTTCGTATGCAGATCAAAATGATGCCGATTATACCCAAATGCTGGAAGCAATTAAAGAGGGAAGATTACCAATTTCGACAGATATATAATCTAATAACGACAGAAATTTCTTAACAACAAGAAAACATTGAGTAATAAAAAAAAGAAGTATTTTTATTACATATTGAATTAATTTGTTTAAGTTTATACTTAGAAAAATTAATTGCTTATTTATTGTCAAACGAATTGGAAAAAAAATGTTTTATCTTTGATGTTCTGCAATTATTTGTTTTCTAGTTATTTACGCCACACTCACACCGTATAAACGCCCTTCCTCATTCTTTCACAGTTTTGAAGCATTTTTTTTAAAATAATTAGAAGTTAAACTCAATTAATCATTAATTTAAATACTATAAGATGAAAAAGAAAATCACATCTATAAGAATAATCCCAATGTTACTTTTGGGTCTAATTTACAGTTGCTCACCAACCGTAAACGTTACATCAGATTATGATCACGCTGCCAATTTTAGCGAATATAAAACCTTTGCCGTTTATGATTTAAAAGCACAGGAAGGACAGGTCAACCAATTAAATGTAGACCGTGTTACAAAAGCCATCCGTTCTGAAATGATCGCCAAAGGCTTTACAGAAAGTAGCACTCCTGACTTAAAAGTAAATGCAGTTTCTATTTTAAAAAACAAACAATCTGTTACGGCAAACTCTGATTTTTATGGTTATGGCGGAATGTACCGTCCATACGGATACTGGGGTGGCGGAGCCATGATGGGCGGCGGTACCACAACATTTAATACTTATGATTATGTAGACGGTTCTCTGGTAATTGATATAGTCTCTACAAAAACACAAAAATTAGTTTGGCAGGGAATAGGTAATGCACAAATTGATAATAAACCAGACAATCCCGAAGAATTTATAGCAAGTTCTGTCAAAAAAATATTGGCAGGTTTCCCTCCTGGCTTAGCTAAAAAATAAACCTTTTAAGATTTGTTAAATAGAGATTATACTTGCTTTAAGACAAGTATAGTCTTTAACAAATAGCCATATTGAAGCAATATTAACAATTGAAACTTAAGCATGGTTGATATAGTACTTTCACTTTTCTTTTTTATAGCGACACTGGTTGGTTTTGCTACCTCCTTTATGGTTTTGTTTTCACGAAAAAATTACTCAAAAAGTTTTTTCCTTGGACTGTTCTTGTTTAGCCTTGCTGTTGTCAGTGTTTATAATTTTTATTTATCAGCTACTATTTTTAAGCATTTTCCTGATCTTTTTATGATCACAAAATCCTTTATTTTTTTGGTGGCACCTTCTGCATTTCTTTATGTCAGAACGATTTTGTTTTCAGATAAAAAAATATTTAAAAAATACGATTGGCTGCATTTTTTACCCTTTCTGGTTTATTTTGGTTTAACCATTTTTGTATGGATTGGCAATTATATTGATCTTCATATAGTTGATTATATTTCTGTAAAAGTACAGAATCCCTTTTCTATGTTAAGTCTCACGGTTTGGTTATTGTATGCTTTTTGCCAGACAATGATGATTTTAAATTATGATTTGAAAAAATTTAAAGAAAATCATTTCCAGCGTGTAAAAATATTAAGTTGGATAAGAGTTTATAATTTGATGATTTTGTTTTTGTTTTCTACCCTTTTTGTACATTATTTTTTGATGAATCAGGTTAATAATCTTGACTTTTCCTGTTATATATTAATTTCTGCAGTACTTGTTTTTACAGTAGGATGGCTTTATTTCAAACCTCAGGTTTTTTACGATTTTAATAATGAAATAAGTGAAGAAACAAATAATCAGTTTAGTCTTGTTACAGATACTTCATCGGTCATAAAAATAAAAGAAATCAAAAATAATTTGCCGTTAGTAAAGGAATTAACCCCTGATAAAAAACAGGAATATCTCGAAAAACTGGATTATATTTTTTCTACAAAAAAACTTTTCCTGAAAAAAGATTTTGTTATTCGTGATCTGTCTGATGAAACAGGAATCTCAGTTCATCATCTTTCTAATTTAATAAATTCAGAATTTAATCTTCATTTTCAGGACTATGTCAATTTAAAAAGAATCGAATTTTTTAAAGACAAAATAAATGATCCCGAATGGAAAGATTTATCGCTTGAAGGTATGGCCTGGGGATCGGGATTTAAATCAAGAACTACCTGTTTTAGAGCTTTTATAAAACATACAGGTAAATCTCCTTCAGAATATTTTAAGATAATCAGAATTAATTCTGAAAAAAGTGCTTCTTTTTATTTAAAAGAATCTTAGATAAAGTCTGAATAATAAAGCAATACAGGTTTCATTAATTTTAAAATAAACAAGATGAAAACGAATTTTAATACCCGCAGACAATCGATAAAATTAATTCTTACACTTTTTCTTTTGTTGATTTATTTTACCGGAAATGCTCAGCTTAAAGGCGGACATATTCTTGGTGCAATGGGTTTACAATCCGGAACCCAGGCACCGGCTAAAACTTTAAGTGTGTATGTTCCGGGTTATCTTTATGATGCTTGCTCTTTGCGCAATGCCAATGGAGATAAATCAGTTGCAAATCCTGATATCACGATGTTTATAACAGGAGCCGGAGCATCATATATAAGCGACTTTAAAATCCTGGGCGCTAATTATGGCGCTAGTATTTTATTGGCTTTTGCATCAAACACCATTCAGGGAAATTCTCTGGATGCCAAAAACTCACTAGCCTTTACAGATATGTTTGTACAACCTGTACAATTGGGCTGGCATAACAAAAGAGCCGATTTTGTGTTTAGTTACCAAATATACCTTCCTACCGGAAAATTTACTGCAGGAGCTTCTGACAATGCGGGTCTGGGAATGTTTATGAATGAATTTTCAGCAGGAACAACTCTATTCTTCAATGATAAAAAGACCTTTCATTTTTCGGCATTGGCGGCGTATGAAATAAACGGTAAAAAGAAAGATACAGATATAAAAACCGGAGATATTTTAAGTATTGAAGGAGGTTTAGGAAAAACTTTTTATTTGATGAATGCAGAAAAAACAGCACCAAAAGGAATATTAAATGCTGGGGCAATTTATTATTTACAAGGAAAAATATCACCCGACAAAATACCGGTTGGTAATTCTGTACTTGAACCTGCAAAAGACAGAATTGCAGGCATAGGAGCCGAAGTAAACTATTTTCATATAGGTTCTAAAACTTCAGCAGGATTACGCTGGGTTTCTGAATTTGAAGCTGTAAACCGTTTTCAGGGAAACACCTTTTTCCTTACACTCGCACATGTTTTTAGCCTGGCAAAAGTAGTAGAAGAATAACGATTAGAGTTGCTGTTTTTTATTGAAATAAGATAAATCTTAAATGACTTGAAATGAGAAATACACCTTCAGATTTTATCATTAAAAAAGAAAAAATTATTCAGAGAATGGTTTTCATGTTAATGATATGCTTTTTCTCATTTCAAACTATAAGAGGACAAAAGCATCATATTAGCGTAAAAGATTCTCTCGACGGCGCATTCGATTTAAGCGATTACATTATTTATGCACACGGTTTTATTGTGGTTCCAACAATTATAACAGAACCGGCTCTGGGCGGAATTGGAGGTGCAATTGTTCCTGTTTTTCTAAAAAAACACGCACCTGTTGTTGATGAAAACGGCAAAAAACGATTTATAAATCCCGATATTACAGGAGGAATCGGAATGTATACCGAAAACAAAAGCTGGATGGTGGGCGCCTTTCGTTCCGGTACTTTAATAAAACCGAGAATTTTATACCGGGTAATGGCAGGTTATGGCGACATGAATCTCTCTTTTTATGAAAATTTACCCAATGGAAACGACAAGGAATTTAAGCTCAATTTTAAGTCTACTATATTCTACACACAATGGCTGAAACAATTTAGAAATGCAAAATGGAGCGCCGGTCCACAATATTTATTGCTAAATTCTAATATAACATTGCCGGATTTAAATCTGGATCTTCCACCCTCTTTTGTCAAACCAAAAGACATTAATAGTTTGGTAAGTCAGTTTGGTGGAGCTATTCAGTTTGATGGACGGGACAATATTTTTACCCCCGATAAAGGAATTCGCATACAATCAGATTTCTTTTGGTCTGATGATGTCATTGGAAGTGATTATGATGCGTGGCGCGTTAATCTTTCTGCAATTGGATATTATCCTGTAACCAAAAAATTAATTGGCGGACTCCGAATTGAAGGGGAACAAGCCTTTGGGAAACCACCTTTTTATCTCTTACCGGGAATTAATTTAAGAGGAATTCCCGCCGCAAGATATCAGGGAAAAACAAGTGTCGTAACCGAACTCGAATTGAGATGGGACGTATACCGAAGATGGAGCCTTATGGGATACGGTGGTCTGGCAAGTGCTTTTGACAATTGGGATCAGGCTTTTGCAAAACCCGTCGTATACAGTTACGGAACAGGTTTCAGGTATTTACTGGCGCGAAAATTTAAACTCAGAATGGGTGTTGACGTCGCAAAAGGCCCGGAAGACTGGGCATATTATATAGTATTCGGTAGCAACTGGATGCGTTAAAGTCGCATAGCAAACCCGATAGTCTGATGCCTCGGACTGTCGGGTTTGCTATTTAGATTCAATTTTTATTTTTGCCAATAAGGTTTCACAATCTTGTTTTCTTTATAACATAAAAAAAGTAATATCACCGAAGCTATAGAACAAAAAATGATCGCCTGAAAACTTCCTTCGGGACCAAATTCTCCTCCGGTAATCCATACAGAACCTTCGATTTTAGTAATTAATAAACTTTCTGATTTTTCGTTTCCCGATGTTATTGCGCCAAAAATGCCCGATTGCATAAAATTCCACGCAAAATGAATCGCTATCGGAAACCATAAATTTCTGCTGTACATAAAAGCGGCACCCAATAATATGCCGGCTTCAATTGAAACACACAAAGCAGAAACTAATGTTGCGCCTGGATTTGATAAATGAAGTGCTCCGAAAATTACAGCCGAAATAGCCAAAGCAATATAACTTCCCAGTTTTTCTTCCAGAACTCTGAAAAGAATACCGCGAATTAAAATTTCTTCAAGAATGGCAGCCGTAAAAGCAACTGTAAGCGGAATAATAATAAAGGATACAGGATTTACAGCCACAATATTAAAACTTCCGGTGGCGTAAATAACCAAAATAGTCAGCGATTGTAAAACAACGCCAATCAAAATTCCGATGATTAAGTTTTTGGCAAGACCGTTTGTGGCTAATTCAGTTACTTTTCTTTTTTCGTAGTATTTAAAGAAAAGAATATATCCCGTTAAAGCAAGAACCGAAACCAAAATTCCTTTAATAAGATTTCTGTAGTTTCTGTCAAGAGAAGTTAATCCTAATAATTTGCCAATAATTTGCTGGCCGATAATAACCAAAGCCATCGTGACAATTAGTGCAAGAATAATTTTGACTAACGGAAAATTAAATATTTTTTGTTTTCTAGAAAGAGTTTGAGTTTCCATTTTGGATGTATTTAATGATTTATGATGAAGCAAATGTAGGCCGCATCAAAACCAAAAAATAGAATGAAATTTGCCTCTCTTATAATTTTTGAAATTGTTTGGGTAAAAAACCGGTTTGGCTTTTAAATGTTCTGATAAAATGACTTTGATCTGAAAATCCGCATTGAAAAGCAATTTCCGTTAAATTACCCGGATTGGATTGTATCAGCGAAAGCGAACGGTTTATTTTGATCCGGCGCATGTATTCGCCCAAAGTACAGCCAAAATATTTCGGAAAATGTTTTGATATCGTAATTGGATTTAAGTTTAAAATCTGTGCCAAATCGTGCAAATTTGGAGTTTCATTCCAACAATCATTTAGTAATTCATGTAAATTCTTTACCCAAAACGGACTTTTTTCAAACCGTTCCAAATGAGCATTAGAATTCGATAATTGTGCAAATAACATGTTGATCGTGTCGCCGGAAAAAGCATCGGAAACCAGACTTTCCTTAAAAATCTTCAGGATTATAAATTTGGTAAGTGTTGCATTTTGAACCGATCTTTCGATTGTCGATTCACTTATCTGGAGTTCTTTCAACAGCTTTTCTTCTATTTCGATGTTGATGTTTTGCGACGGAAAAAGGGTGTCCTGATTTAGATGCAATTCATCGCTGTGATAAAATAACAAGGAACCCGGACCTACTGTTTCGCTAAAGTTTTTACGTTTTTCGGTAGTTCCGCCTTTCAGGAAAAGTGTAATATGTGCATTGTTGTGCGAATGCCAGCCCTCATAAACCTTGTTTTGATACTCCGTTTCAACAACTGCAATTCCCTGCGTATTGTCGAAGATTTTTTTGGTATTGCCTAAGTATTTCTCTTTTTGGAGTTCGTACATTTTGGGTGGATGTGGCTTTTTTACAACGGGCAAAATACCACTAATTTAAAAAATAAAGAATAAGATTTAGTATTGATTTTAAAGGACATGATATTATTGCAGAATTTGTAAGTTTATATAGCTTAACAAAAAGATTATGAAAAAATTAACGGTTATACAACACACAAATAATGTATTATTTAATTGATTTGTAACAAAAATAAAATGTAGTAGACTAATTAGTCAACTATTTAAATCATTGATTATGTATAAAATTACGTTGAAATCAGTTTTTGTTGCGTCGGCATTTTTTGTTGGTGTCAGCAGTTCTTTTGCACAAGACGTTTTGGTTAACTCACTAAAGTTAAATGCAAGTGATAAAAGTAAAGAGAACTTTAAATTCACAGAACAAATTAATTTAGGAACAACTTCCGTAAAAACACAAGGTTCATCAGGAACATGCTGGAGTTACGCTACAAACTCTTTTTTAGAGTCAGAAATGATTCGTTTAGGGAAACAGCCTGTAGAATTGTCTCAAATTTACTCTGCCAGAAACGTTTATGTTGAAAAAGGAATTAATTATGTTCGCATGCATGGCGCGGTTACTTTGGGTGACGGAGGTGCTTTGCACGATGTAACCAATATGTATAAAAAATACGGAGCCGTACCAAGAGAAGTCTACACAGGTTTAAACTACGGAACCGATAAAAATAAATTTGGCGAAATGGCCGCGCTTATCGAAGGTGTTTTGACTGCTGTAGTTAAAAACCCAAATGGTGAGTTAACGCCAAACTGGCAAAAAGCATACACTGCCGTTATCGATTCTTATTTAGGAAAAGTGCCGGATAATTTTACCTACAAAGGAAAAAATTATACGCCACAATCGTTTGCTAAAGAAGTGGTAGGAATTAATCCTGATGATTATGTTGAAATGTCATCTTTTACAACTGCGCCATATTACCAAAAAACAACGATGATGGTACCGGACAACTGGTCGTTTGATCAGGTTTACAACGTAAAAGTAAACGACATGACCGATGTTATCGACAATGCGTTGAAAAAAGGATATACGGTAGCGTGGGCAACAGACGTAAGCGAGAAAAGCTTTAGCTGGAAAAATGGTGTGGCATACGTACCAACAAAAAAATTCGACGACATGACGGCTGAAGAAAAAGCAGACATGTTTAACGGACCAAAACCAGAACCGGAAATTACTCCGGAAATGCGTCAGGCTGCGTTTGACAACTACACTACTACAGACGACCACGGAATGCACATTATTGGTCTTGCAAAAGATCAAACAGGAAGAGAATATTACATCGTAAAAAATTCTTGGGGAGAAACAAACGACTACAAAGGTTTCTTGTTTGTAACTAAGAATTTTGTGAAATATAAAACTACTGCTTTAATGGTAAATAAAGGAGGAATTCCTAGTGAGATTGCTAAGAAGTTGGGGGTTTAATTTAATTTTAGATTCAAAATATAAAAAAGCACTGTAATTTTTGGATTATGGTGCTTTTCTTTTTCACAAAAATACTTGTTAAAAACAGATAGTTTTCGTACCTTTGTAAGGTTATCTAAGAGGATTAAAAAAATTCTTGGCTGTAAATAGAATGGTGTTCTTTATTTTTCTGGCGAATTTAATTATATGTTTTGGGTCTTTAAAAGACTGTTTAGAACATGCCGATAAAAAGGTAGATTACTGTAAGGTAAATGTTATCATAATTAGTAATGATATAAATAATTTAAAAATAAGTAAGTCAGATATGGAAAAAATAGTAAAAAAACAGGTTGAACTTGAAAAAGTGCAAAGTCCAGAAAAAAAAGAAGTAAAGAACCCATCGCATGTCCATTAATTTTTATCAACATATAAAAAGAGGCCGTCTAATATTAGGCGGCCTCTTTTTTTTAACTTGAACTTTTTAGATTTAAAAACACTTCTTGTATTTTTTTCTCTTTTTGTAAAACTTTGTAAAATCAATATATGGTGTATTAACTAGTTATGATTTTTATTTGTCCTGCAAAATCTTTAAGGACATAATCAGAGACAACCTTACAAGCTCCTTTAATCATTTGATCTGTATATGGCTTTTGAAGTCTTAATACGCCATGAGATCCATCGTGCATTAACGAATATAAAAATTCATTATCTGCAAAATTATCAATTCTCTCACAAAAGGCATTTAACTCAATATCAGGAGCAATAAATCTATTTATTGTTTCTAATATGTGTCTTAATGAGTTTGGAGTTGTGTGTGATGGATTTTTAGTTCCTTGTGAAATTTCATAAACATCTCTAAGATGTTCTTCATAAGGCATTATTAATTCATTCCCAAGAGTTTCAAGTTTGTTATTTGCAAGAATAAATTTCTGATCTATAATTTTATTTCTAATTATAATAGACATAAATTCTAAATTATGTGTAAGAATGATTAATCTTAGTCTTTGAATGTTGAATCGTTTGTTTAGGGTTCTTATAATTTGTGATGTTGCATAAACAAAGTGAAAATCTTGACTAGATATTGGATCATCAATGATAAAAAATAATTTATTATAATCTTCTTCTTTATTGATGCACTTATGTGTTTCAGCAATAAAATAGCAAAATGCAACGATGCTCTTTTCACCGTTGCTTAAAACATCACTTGCATTAGACTCTAATAAATGGTTTTTGAATTTTAAACAAAAGGTTTTATCATCAAAAGAGTATTTCGAACCAAAAAATTTTGTTAGTAATTCAGTGAATGTTTCTACAACCTTTTGTTTTTTTGAAACTTTTTCATTTTGTTCTTTTTTTAGAATATCATCACTTAACAATTTAATTTTTGAGTTGTAATTGTTTATTTCTGTTATTGTTTCTAATTCTGCTTTTTTTAATTCAATTAATCTCGCTTTGCATAATCGTTTATTCAGATCAAGTTTTTCAGAACTAATATTGTTTTTTTTATCATTGAAACTTTTTATTATTAATGAGTTTTCTTGAATTTTTTCATTTTGATCTTGAATCCATAGAAGAATGTTTTTTATTGCGATTTTAATATTTTCGTTTAAAAGAGAGATTGAAATATCGTCTTTCTTTTTTTTGAGTGCGGTATTAATTGTTTTATAATCAGAATCTAATTCTGTTAAGTCTTTGATTTCTTTGAGGTTGATGTTAGCTAATGAAGGAATATATTTTTGATTTTTTAAATATTCAATTTCAAGATTCTTAAATGTTTTTAGAGTTTCAATGTTTTCTTTTTTTTCTAGATCTAATTGTGATAATAAATCATTAGCTTTTTTTATTTGAGTTGCTTCTGTTTCGGAAAGGTATTCCAAATATTGATCAATTAATTTTAAAGCATTTTCCTCAAGATTTTGCTCACAAAAAGGACATTCATTAGTATTATTTTCTTTAAATAAATTGATGCCTGTTTCGATAAACGCCTGCTTGTTTTTTATTTTGGTTTTGAAACCGTCAGCTATACTGCTTTTAGTAAATTTCTCATCCAAGAAAGCAATTATTTGGTCAGGAGTAGTAGTTTTCTTTAAATAACTAACATTCCTTAAATCTTGTAAATTGTCAGGAAGTGCTTTTAGCTGATTGTGTTTAGTAATTAAATCACCGAATTTTTCAGATTCAACAATATTTAATGCTGAATTGAATAAATTATTATAATTGATATTTTGATATTCTCCAGTATTTTTTCTGATGGATAAACTATCTAAATCTTCTATCGCTTTTGCAATTTTTGATTTTAATTCTCTTTCTTTTAATCCTAGTTCAATTTTAGTTTTTTCAAGTTCTTCCTTTTCTTTAGATAAATCGATTTTTTCTTTGCCAAGTATATAACCATCTATTTCTCCATTTGGTTTGTACTTTAAACCTTCTAGGTTTTCTTTGATATAATCGTCATTAAATACGCGAAAGAGATATCCAGTTGTATTTTTTGAAATGATTGGAATTTTATCCTTATTTATTGAAAACTCTAGTTCTCTAAAAATACCAGGTTCTGCTGTATTTGATATTTTAAATTTAAATGAACCATTATTCTTACCAATTGTTAGTAGTTTATTTGAATCATTACTATCTAATTCTTCTTTGCTAGACAATCTGAAAGCTCTGCTTAGAAAAGTTTTACCAGTCCCATTATTTGCATAAATTCCCATTTCTAATGAGCTGATTTGAACTTTAGTACTTAAAGCTTCATGTGGGCCTAAATTTACAGTAGACAACTCAAATGTGATGTTTTTAGCCATAATGATGTAGTTTAATAATTTAATATATATATATAAGTCATTTATTTTAGAATTTCTTATTTTAAAAGATGTTGGTAAATAAACTCTTTTTAGGTGACATCACATACGCGTATAAACACCTAATTTTATAATTAAGAAACGAAAACAAATTTTGAAAAACAAAGGTATATGTTTGATTTTTAGTTGTTTTATGGTTTTCCATAAACAACTAAAATAAATTTAAAATGTAGTGTAATAAAAAGAAGATATAAAGAAATTTAAATTATTTTTAATGATATAAATAAGAAAAGAGACCTCGTAAGGTCTCTTTTCTTATTATAATAATAGTTTTCAAAGAAAATCTATTTCCCTTTCAACAACTTCTCCAAATATTCAACTTTTTCTTTCTCAGCCAAAACCAAACGCTCATAAAGTTCAACAACTTTATCAAGCGGGTTGAAAGTACAACCATAATTAAATGAAGAAGCATTATCGTGATTATTAATTGTATTTCCAATAATATTTAAAACCGCTTCTTCAGAGAAATTTTTAATTCCTTCAACAGACACGCCTAAAACTTCAGCAATTGCTTTCAGTTTTTCTTCGTCGATTGTTTCGCTGTTTTCAATAGCCGAAATAGCCTGTTGGTTTGTTCCTAAAGCTTGCGCTAATGCTTCTTGTTTCATATCTCGAAGTTCACGAATACGGCTAATTTTTCGCCCTATATGATTTGGTTTTGTTAGTGTGCTCATAATTCAAAGATATTTAAAATTCTTGAGAAATTAGGGTTGTAGTACATTACACGTTTTTTGCTGTAAGATACATTTAGTGTTTTTATAAATCCTATTGCTTAATTACAGTACGTGAAACAAAAATACAATTTTTCGTACAGCTGGCAATTGTATCTATTATAAAACAATTGCAAACCTTTAAGTGAGAGAAAATTACACTTAAACGGTTTTTCAGGTGATTTACGGTAAATCTAAATCATAAGTAATTCAAAATCAGTATATTTATATAACTTTTTTACTGGTAATAATCTTATTCAATCTATTATGAAAGCTTATGTACGATATTTTATAGCAACTATGTCTGTTCTTTCTTTTCATATTTACGGACAAACAACGAATGATATTGCAATGACTTCCACGAGCAGAAACGCAGCTTCAAAATCTGAAACGGCACCTAAAGATGATCTCGTTATTGTGGGGTATTATGTAGAAGAAGTTATTAATATGACTTTCGGAAAAAGAATTACAAAATACGAAGTTTCAAAATTAGATATGGTCTACACAAACGATCTGGGACCAAATAATACCAGGACAGTAACTCCGATATACAGAAAAACCAAAGCAAAAAAAGTCAATACCGCATTAGCATTACAGTCAAAAAGTATTGTTGATACCAGCGCTATAAAAATCGAACCGATCAAAGTAGAAGTAATTGCTCCTACTGAGGCACCAAAGTATATAAGTATAGATATAATTGACACCTATGCAAAAGTTTTAGACAAAGGGTATAAATCTATAATGATGCTTACAAAAGTTGCGGACAAGGCTTATTTTAGTGGTGATTTGGTTATGGCGGCTAAATACTATGAAGAACTGTTTAATATGACTTCTGATTTAGAGTCAATTTACTATTATAGATATGCGCAGGCATTAAAAGCAATTAACCAAAAAGATAAGGCTGATGAAATGATGCGTATGTTTGAAAGTGAAAACATCAGTAATAATGGATTGAAAGGCACTAAACTGGTTAAAAACTAAGCTTAAATATAAAACAAAAAAAAGACTATCGATTGATAGTCTTTTTTTTAAGCTCCCTCTTGTCCTGATAGCTATCGGGGCTCTGATTAACAAGATTCTTCGAGTAAATATCAAAAAAAATACCACTTACATATGTAAGTGGTATTTAATAAGCTCCCCCTCTTGGGCTCGAACCAAGGACCCTCTGATTAACAGTCAGATGCTCTAACCAACTGAGCTAAGGAGGAAGTTGTTGCTCTTTTTAGCGAGTGCAAATATAGTCGAATTTTTAATTTCCCAAAAATATTTTCACACTTTTTATCAAATATTTTTACTTGCCTACAATTGCCTTGTAAATATCGTTTCCGTTAGCAAACAAAAGCAATGTGATAAGTAATACGAAACCAACCATTTGGGCGTTTTCAAGGAATTTATCGCTCGGTTTACGGCCACTAATTATTTCGTATAATAAAAACATCACATGACCACCATCAAGCGCCGGAATTGGCAATAAATTCATAACTCCAAGCATTATTGACAATAAAGCAGTGATCGACCAGAACGTTTCCCAGCTCCATGAAGTCGGGAAAATGTTAAAAATCGCCGCAAAACCACCTACTTGTTTGTATGCTTTTGTTTCAGGATTAAAAATCATTTTCAATTGTTTTCCGTAACCTACTAATTGGTCTTTACCTTTTGTAAGTCCAACCGGAATAGATTCGAAAAAGCTGTATTCTTTTGTACTTATTTTATAGTAGCCTAATTTCTCCAGAGATTTAATATCCAAACCTCCAACAACAACACCTAACTTTGCGTCTTTAGAAACGTTTACAGTAATTGGAGTTTCTTTTAGGTCGCGTAATACAACCGCAGGAATAGATTTACCTTTGTTAGCCTCTAAAATAACCTTTGCCTCATCAAAATATTTTATTTTTTGCCCATTCAGACTCACAATTAAATCTTTTGGTTTCAAAGCCGTATTTTTAGATTCTTCAGCAACTTTACCTACAACAAACGGCATTCTGATGCCTACAAGCAATCCTTTTTCGTGTTTAGATAACTGATCTACAAAATCATTCGGAATATTGATCGTTTGTTGTTGTCCGTTTCTTTCAATCAAAACGTGTTTCGACATGATTACATTCATGTTCATATCGTTGTCAAAATTCTCTACTTTTTTTCCATCAATAGAAATAATTTTATCACCGGTTCTAAAACCAGCTTTAATCATAGCAGGATTTTCGATGTAAACACCATCTTTCAAATCAGAATTGGCTACATATGTATCGCCGTAAGCAAATGCCATTCCGATATAAATAATAAAAGCCAGGATAAAGTTTACCGTAACTCCTCCCAACATGATAATCAAACGCTGCCATGCCGGTTTAGAACGAAATTCCCAAGGTTGAGGCGGCAAAGCCATTTGTTCCTTGTCCATACTTTCGTCAATCATTCCCGAGATTTTCACATAACCACCAAGCGGCAGCCATCCAATTCCGTATTCAGTTTCGCCAATTTTCTTTTTTAACAATGAATATTTAACATCAAAAAATAAGTAAAATTTTTCAACTCTTGTTTTAAATAATTTTGCAGGAATAAAATGCCCTAATTCGTGAAGAATAATAAGTAAAGATAAACTCAATAGAAATTGAGAGAGTTTGATAACTATATCCATTTTGTATTTTTAGTTCGTAATTTAACGCACAAAAGTAACGTTTCTATTTTAATTTGATAGTGCAAGATAATACATAAGGTTTTAAATGTTTGTTAATTAATAAACATTTAGATTTCTTGTTTTACGAAGAAGCTTTAACTTTACTTTTTTAAACGCTATCGTACCTAATAGGTAGCCCAAAATCATTAAAAGTTACAACTATGGCTTCAAAATTGTTTTCTCCGCTTACTATAAAAAAAATCACTTTAAAAAACAGGATCGTTATTTCGCCAATGTGTCAATATTCCTCAGTTGACGGATTTGCAAACGATTGGCATTTGGTTCATTTAGGAAGCCGTGCCAGCGGCGGAGTTGGCTTGATTATTCAGGAAGCCACAGCGGTTTCTCCAGAGGCCAGAATTTCTCCTTCAGACTTAGGAATCTGGAAAGACGAACACATTGAGAAACTAAAAACAATCAACGAATTTATTGTTTCTCAAAATGCAATTCCCGGAATTCAGTTGGCACATGCAGGTCGAAAAGCAAGTGTTTCGGCACCGTGGATGGGCAATAAAAAGTTAGACTTCGTTCATGGAGGATGGCAAACTGTTGCGCCAAGCGCAATCGCGTATCATGAAGATGAACCTTTTCAACCGGAAGCTTTAGATAAAGTTGGTATTCAAAAAGTAGCGTCAGATTTTAAAGCAGCAACCAAAAGAGCAGTCGAAGCCGGATATCATGTTATGGAAATTCATGGCGCACACGGCTATTTATTGCACCAGTTTTTATCACCATTAACTAATACCAGAACAGATGAATATGGCGGAAGTTTCGAAAACCGAATCCGTTTTACTTTAGAAATTCTGGAAGCAGTTCAATCAGAATGGCCATCAGATTTGCCTTTGTTTATTCGAATTTCAGCCACAGATTGGGCAGAAGGCGGATGGAATCCGGAAGAATCTGTAAAACTTTCGAAAATATTAAAACAAAAAGGAGTTGATTTAATTGATGTTTCGTCAGGCGGATTGGTTTCGCATCAGCAAATTCCGTTAAAGCCGGGTTATCAGGTTGAATTTGCAGAAAAAATTAAAAACGAAGCTGCTATTTTAACCGGAGCTGTTGGTTTAATTACAGAAGCAAATCAAGCCGAAGAAATTTTAAATAATGATCAAGCCGATTTAGTTCTATTTGCCAGAGAATCACTAAGAGATCCGAATTTGCCTTTGCATTTCGCCAAAGAACTAAACGAAGATATCCTTTGGCCAAAACAATACGCACGCGCTAAAGTTTAACTAAACATAAATGTTTTTAATTTGAACCATTAAGAGATTAAGAAAATTAAGTTCAAAGCTTAATGAAACTTAATATCTTAATGGTAGAAAAAATTAAACTTATTTTGATAAAAATTATATCATGCAAAAAATTAAAACAGCACTATTATCATACGGAATGTCGGGGAAAGTTTTTCACGCTCCGTTTTTAGATATTCATGAAGGTTTTGAATTATTAGGTTCTTGGGAAAGAAGTAAAAAACTCATTCAGGAAGATTATCCAGCCGTAAAAAGTTATCCAACAATCGATGATTTATTGGCAGATGATGTCGATTTGGTCATCGTAAATACTCCCGTAGGAACACATTATGAATATGCAAAAAAAGTGCTTTTGGCCGGAAAACATGCCGTTGTCGAAAAAGCCTTTACAACAACCGTAGCAGAAGCCGAAGAACTAGCCAAAATTGCCAAAGAAAAAGGATTAAAATTGGCCGTTTTCCAAAACAGAAGATGGGACAGCGATTTTAAAACTATTCAGAAAGTAATTAATGATGGTGTTTTGGGAGATTTAATAGAAGCCGAATTCCATTTTGACAGATATAATCCTTTATTAAGTGCTAAAGCACATAAAGAAACCGCAAATGACGGAGCGGGAATCCTCAAAGATTTAGGGCCGCATTTAATCGATCAGGCGGTTTGTTTGTTTGGTTCTCCAAAGTCAGTTTTTGGAGATATTCGTTTCACCAGAGAAAATTCTTTGGTCGATGACTGGATCGATTTGTTGCTGATTTATGAAGATTTCAGAGTCCGTTTAAAAGCCAGTTTTTTTGTTAGAGAAGCTAATCCCGCCTATACAATTCATGGTAAAAAAGGCTCGTTCTTAAAACCTCGCGGCGATGTTCAGGAAGATGAATTGAAACTAGGCAAAAAACCGAATTTAAAAGACTGGGGAACAGAACCGGAAATCTTTCAGGGACTTTTACATACAGAAATTAACGGAGAATTAGTTCGCGACAGAATACCAACACTTCAGGGGAATTATTTTTCGTTTTTTGATGGTGTTTACGATTCAATTGCAAACAATAAAACAGAACCCGTTACAGCACAAGATGGTGTAAAAGTAATGCAGATTATCGAAGCTGCAATTGCAAGTAATGCAGAGCGAAAAGTGATTAATTTGCCCACGGATTTGGCCGATTAAACGGATTATCGCTGATTTTTCTTTTGAAAATTTTATTATCAATAAAAAAAAAATGACGCACTGCTGTATACCTCTACAAATAATATTGTCATTATATGACTAGTTTTTTGCCACAGATTAATCGGATTGAAAAGATTAAAAATCAGCGACAATCCGTTTAATCTGTAAAATCCGTGGGCAAAAAGCTCACAATTTATAAACAATAACGTTATAAATAGACGAACAACAGGAGATAAATAGTCTATAAAGAAGGTTTTTATTATTTTTATACTACCAAACCCAAAAACCGTAAGCTTTGATAGATTTTAATCCGTTATCACTTTTCCAGACCAAAGGAAAAATCAAGAAAGTATTTAGAGAAGCAAAAGCCTCTTATTTAAAACGAATTCGATTTGCTGTCGGAATGTTTTATTTTGGAATGGGATTGAGTTTTGCAACCTGGGCAAGCCGAATTCCGGATATCAAAACCGCCTTGCATTTAACCGAGGGTGATTTGGGATCTATACTTTTTGCGCTTCCGGTGGGGCAGTTAATTATTATGCCTTTTTCAGGAAAAATGGTCACTAAATTCGGTAGTCATCGTATTTTGGTTTTCTCCTTAATCATGTACGTTTTATGTCTGGTTAATTTAGGATTGGCAACAACCGCATTGCAATTATCATTGGGTTTATTTCTATTCGGAATCTTTGGAAACTTAGCCAATATCGCTGTAAATACACAAGGTGTTTATACCGAAGTACTTTTCAAAAAAACAATCATGTCGGCATTTCATGGCATGTGGAGTTTCGCCGGATTCACGGGTGCTTTGGTTGGTTTAGGAATGTTAGCTCTAAATCTTACACCATTACATCATTTTATAATTGTGGGCGTTGTAGTATTACTTATGGTCGCTTTTAATTTTAAATTTTTGGTTAGAGCCAAAGAAAAAATCAAAAATAAAACAGAATCCAAAAAACGATTTACAAAGCCGGATAGCGCCTTGCTTTGGCTTGGTGTGATAGGTTTTTGCAGCATGGCCAGCGAAGGCGTCATGTTCGACTGGAGCGGTGTTTATTTTAAAGATATTGTACAGGCACCGGGACCTTTGGTAGTTTTAGGATATACCTCATTTATGATTACAATGGCAAGCGGAAGATTTTTAGGCGACGGATTAATCAATAAATTTGGTCGCGAACGCGTCATGCAAATTAGCGGTGTCATGATTTCTGCCGGACTTTTCACAGCAGTTTTTCTCCCTTATATTGTTCCGTGTACGATTGCTTTTATGGCAGTTGGTTTAGGAGTTGCCACAATTGTACCAACGGTTTATAGTATGGCAGGGAAAAACCCAACCGTTCCGCCGGGAGAAGCTTTAACCATAGTTTCGAGCGTAAGTTTCCTAGGTTTCCTTATGGGGCCTCCAATAATTGGTCATATCGCCCAAAATTTCGGACTTCAATTTTCCTTTGCTTTTATAGGGATTTTTGGGGTTTTGATTGCCTTTATGGTTTCTAAGATTAGGACTACTTAATCTTATAATACTATTATATAATTGAACTTTGTCTAAAATATTTCTATTTATAATTTTAACCATCAATTTGTCCCGTTAATAATTTGTTCTAAATTGAAATTTATTTTCAAATCATTGTAACCTAATTACAATAACCGTCGTCCTATATAATATGAGTACTTTAGAAGATCAGTATTATATCGATAAAATTCTGCAGGGCGAAACAAATGCGTTTGCCGTGCTGGTGGATCGTTATAAAAACATGATTTTTACTTTGGCACTCAAAATGGTTAAAAACAGAGAAGAAGCCGAAGAAGTTGCTCAGGATACTTTTATCAAAGCTTATAATTCTTTAGCGAAGTTTAAAGGTGATTCTAAGTTTTCGACATGGATCTACAGAGTAGCTTATAATACGTGTTTAGATCGCTTGAAGAAAAATAAAAAAGAAGACAATAATATTTCGATAGATGAATTTTCGGCACATTTAATTAAAACAATGGATAATGCTTTGAGTGCTTTAGAAGATAAAGAACGAAAGCAGACGATTCAGAATTGTTTAAATTTATTGCCAAGGGAAGAGAATTTCCTGCTAACTTTATTTTATTTTGAAGATCAGAGTTTAGAAGAAATCGGAAAAATCATGAATATCAATGCTAATAATGTCAAAGTAAAATTATTTAGAAGCCGACAGAAATTAGCCGTAATTTTGAAAAAGCAATTAGAACCAGAAATACTAGAGTATTATGAAAGAGAGCGATAAAAACATAGAAAATCTTATTGATAAAATGATGGCCGAAAATACTTTGGAATCACCATCTATGGACTTTACTTCAAAAATAATGTCGCAGGTTTTAGAATCCGAAAAAAGTAAAAGTAAAGTTTACAAACCACTGATTTCTAAAACGACATGGATTCTTATTGGAATTGCTTTGGCTTTTTTATTTATTTATAATGTGTACTTTGTCGGAACAGAAAATAATTTAGATATAGGAAAATCATATACCGATAAAATTTCGGCAATTGTTTCCGGAATTCATATTTCTAAAACTATAATATATGCTATTTTAATTGTGCCTTTTATGATTTTAATTCAGGTTGGTGTTTTGAAGAATTATTTTGATAAGAAGTACGAATTGTAGATTATTATTTGAATAAATCTTCTCTTTTAATTATAAAATATCTTGCTTGAATATCATTTACCCTAAGATCATATCTTTTTAAATATAAAATATATGATATTGTAAAAAACTCGTCGGGGTTTATAATTAAGCTATTGAGTTCATCTTCATTTTCGCTTAATGAAGGTTTTGAGTATTTTTTCAAAAATTTATCAAACCCTAAACTAGCACATTCTTTTTCTATTTTTGAATTCAATTTAAAATTTTGCAGAAGTATTATTTTTTGGTTCGGCGCATCAAAAACATAATCTTTATCCAAAATGACTTCTAAAAACTCTTTAAATGTTTTATATTTCTTTTGATAATAAAGTTTGTACGATTGATATAGAAACTCACCATTTGTTACAAAAATCTCATCCTCGTTTGTTTGAATGTATACATCTATAAATGAGTAATTATTTATAGTTATTATTCCATCCTTCTCATCATCATCATGAATTGCCAGCTTTTCAATCATTTCTTCAGAAAAATTAGACCCTTTCTTTTCACAGGAAATTAAGAAAAAAAGCAATACTAATAAGGTTAGAATTTTCTTCATGAATGAAATTTGGCGTTTCAGCAAATCTAACTAAAATCTTCAATGCTTTTTTCAAAAATAATAGTTGCATTTTAAATTCGGAAATCATATTTTAAGCATTCCAAAAAATATAATTTAATCTATTCATTTACAATAGTTTTAGCCTCGCAAACGATATTGTTTTTTTATGAAAATTTTGCGAACCTAAACCGTTGCAATATTGTAACTTATGAAGTATCTTTGCACCCTAATTCGAAATTCATAAAATGAATAAATTATTGATTGTTGGAACGGTTGCTTTCGACGCGATTGAAACTCCTTTTGGAAAAACAGATAAAATTTTAGGTGGTGCTGCAACGTACATTGGTTTATCAGCATCATTTTTTAACTTACAATCGGCCATTGTTTCTGTAGTTGGCGACGATTTTCCACAAGAACATTTAGATCTTTTAACTTCAAGAAATATTGATATCTCTGGTATCGAAATTGTAAAAGGCGGAAAAACCTTTTTCTGGAGCGGTTTGTATCACAACGATCTAAATTCAAGAGATACTCTTGTTACTGAACTAAACGTTTTGGCTGACTTTCAACCAAAAGTTCCTCAAAATTATAAAGATGCTGATGTTGTGATGTTAGGAAACTTACATCCTTTAGTACAAAGCAGTGTTTTGGATCAAATGGAGAAAAAACCAAAATTGGTAGTTTTAGATACTATGAATTTTTGGATGGATTGTGCTTTACCGGAATTATTAGAAGTAATTAAACGTGTAGATGTTATTACAATCAATGATGAAGAAGCAAGACAACTTTCAGGAGAATATTCATTAGTAAAAGCTGCGGCTAAAATCCAGGAAATGGGACCAAAATATGTGGTAATCAAAAAAGGAGAACACGGCGCACTTTTATTCCACAATAGAGAAGTATTTTTTGCACCGGCATTACCATTAGAAGATGTTTTTGATCCAACAGGAGCCGGAGACACTTTCGCAGGTGGCTTTTCAGGATTTATTACACAAAGCGAAAACATTTCGTTTGGCAACATGAAAAATGCAATAATTTACGGTTCGAATTTAGCTTCATTTTGCGTGGAGAAATTTGGAACCGAAAGGATGGAAACATTAAGCAAAGCTGAAGTAGCGATTCGATTACAGCAATTTAAATCGTTAACGCAGTTTGACATAGAAATATAATGCCCGAAAGCCTCGATAACACGGGGCTTTTTTATTACGTTAATACACACAACTTACAACAACACAAATACAAAACACAATGAGCGACGCGTTAAAACACGAATGTGGTATAGCCTTAGTTAGACTTCTGAAACCGCTTGAATATTACAAAGAAAAATACGGAACTGCTTTTTACGGAATACAAAAAATGTATCTGATGATGGAAAAGCAGCACAACCGCGGACAAGATGGTGCCGGTTTTGCAAGCATCAAACTAGATGTTGATCCGGGGCAACGATACATCAGCAGAGTTCGTTCGAATCATGCACAGCCTATTCAGGATGTTTTTGCACAAATCAACGATCGTATCAATGAAGAGTTAGGCGCTCATCCGGAATATGCAGATGATGTTGCTGCTCAAAAAGCAAACATTCCTTATATAGGAGAATTGTTTTTAGGTCATGTTCGTTACGGAACTTTCGGAAAAAACAGCATCGAAAGTGTTCATCCCTTTTTGCGTCAAAGTAACTGGATGCACCGTAATTTGATTTTGGCAGGAAACTTTAATATGACAAATGTTAAAGAACTTTTCGAAAACTTAGTGGAACTTGGACAGCATCCAAAAGAAATGGCCGATACTGTAACGGTAATGGAAAAGATTGGACATTTCCTTGATAAGGAGGTAATGCAATTATACCAAGACTGTAAAGCAGAAGGTTATTCTAAAAGAGAGGCTTCTCCGGTAATCGCAGACCGATTGGATATTGCAAAAATATTAGCACGCTCTGCAAAAAATTTAGACGGAGGTTACGCAATGGCCGGATTATTAGGTCACGGTGACGCTTTCGTTTTTAGAGATCCTGCCGGAATTCGTCCAGCTTATTTCTATCAAGATGATGAAGTAGTGGTTGTAGCTTCTGAAAGACCTGTAATTCAAACCGTATTTAACGTGCCTTTTGAAAGCGTTCAGGAAATTGAGCCGGGAAATGCTTTGATTATCAAGAAAAGCGGAAAAGTTTCGATGGAACAAATTCTGGAACCAACCGTAAAAAAAGCATGTTCTTTTGAAAGAATCTATTTCTCCAGAGGAAGTGATGCTGAAATTTACCAGGAACGTAAAAACTTAGGAAAGCTAATTTTACCAGCAGTTCTTAAGTCAATTGACAGTGATACAGATAATACTGTTTTCTCTTATATTCCAAATACTGCCGAAACTTCATTTTATGGTTTGGTTGAAGCAGCTCAGGATTTCTTAAATCAGAGAAAAAATAATTATATTCTGGAAAACAGAAATACGCTTACAGCTGAAACGTTGCAAGAATTATTGGCTGTAAAAATTCGTACTGAAAAAGTGGCTATTAAAGATGCTAAACTTAGAACTTTCATTACAGAAGACAGCAGCCGTGATGATTTGGTAGCACACGTTTATGATGTAACATACGGCGTTATCAAACCAACAGATAATTTGGTTATTATTGATGATAGTATCGTACGTGGTACAACATTAAAAATGAGTATCATTAAAATGATGGATCGTTTAAAACCAAAACGCATTGTAATCGTTTCATCGGCACCACAAATTCGTTACCCTGATTGCTACGGAATTGATATGGCGAAACTAGAAGGTCTTGTTGCTTTTAGAGCAGCTCTTGCTTTATTGAAAGAAAGAAATCTATACCATATAGTTGATGAAGTTTATACAAAATGTAAAGCTCAGGAAAATTATCTTGATGCAGATGTTGTAAATTATGTAACCGCAATTTATGACCAATTTACTCCTGAAGAAATTTCAAATAAAATTGCAGAAATGTTAAGCTCTCCGGAAATTAATGCTGAAGTAAAAATTATATTCCAAAAGGTGGAAGATTTACATATTGCCTGTCCTAAAAATCTTGGAGACTGGTATTTCACAGGAGACTATCCAACTCCTGGTGGAAACCGTGTTGTAAACAGAGCATTCATGAATTTTTATGAAGGTAAAGACGCACGAGCGTATTAAAAAAATACTAACAAAAGGTTAAATTGTGCACTTTATCGGTTTTTTTTGCCGTTCATCCTATATGTTTGGCAAAATCGCACATCTAAGATACTTTTGGGATACCATAACATTAGTAGGTTAAGTTTATGGTAGATTTGGGGCAAAAAGGGTGGAAGAAATTCCACCTTTTTTATTGGAATAAACTCAAAAATACTCCAATAAATTTTGTCAAAGTAAGAAATTACGTATTTCATCGGGTTTATTTGCACTTCGTCTAGAATATTTGTGAAATCGATATAGCTATTATATATTTACTATACCATAACATTAGTAGGTTAAGTATATGGTAGATTTGGGGCAAAAAGGGTGAAAGAAATTTCACCTTTTTTATTGGAGTAAAGTCAGCGAATAACCAAAGTAAGAAAATACGCATTTCATCGATTATATTTGCACTTCATCTAAAATAGTTGGTATTACAATTTAACTATTCTATTTTTATAATACCATTACATTAGTAGGTTAAGTATATGGTAGATTTGGGGCAAAAAGGGTGGAAGAAATTCCACCTTTTTTATTTTTAATAAAGAGAAAAGAACAAAGATTATAGAATAAAGATTAAAAAGTATAGACAAAAAAAATAGACGAATAACCTTAAGTCATCCGTCTATTCTCTATATTCTTTATTCTATTATCTCGAAAAAAGACTATTTCTCTAAAGCATATCTTCTTGCAACTTCTGTCCAGTTAATTACATTAAAAAAAGCTTCGATGTAATCTGGTCTTCTGTTTTGATAATTTAAATAATAAGCATGCTCCCAAACATCCATTCCTAAAATTGGAGTTCCACCGCAACCAACTTCCGGCATTAATGGATTGTCCTGATTTGGAGTTCCGCAAACATCTAATTTTCCACCTTTTTGTACACATAACCAAGCCCATCCTGAACCAAATTGTGTTGCACCAGCTTTAGCAAATTTCGCTTTAAACTCTTCAAAAGTTCCAAAAGAAGATTCAATAGCAGCTAACAAATCACCTGTTGGTAATCCACCACCATTTGGAGTCATTACAGTCCAGAATAAATTGTGGTTGTAAAAACCTCCACCATTGTTACGAACTGCTGCGTTTGATTTATCTAGGTTGATTAAGATGTTTTCGATTGTTTTTCCTTCCAAATCTGTACCAGCGATTGCAGCGTTAAGATTTGTCGTGTATGCATTATGATGTTTTGAATGGTGAATTTCCATTGTACGTGCATCAATATGTGGTTCTAATGCATCATATGCATAAGGTAATTGTGGTAATTCAAAAGCCATGATATTTGATTTTATGGTTTATAATAATTTATCCCAAATTTAAACATTTAACTTTGGAATAGAAAATACTATTTCGTTATAATTCAATTTAATTAATCGATTATTTGGTTTTTTAATGCCTAAATAGTTGGAAATCTTTATTTTCCATTAAAAGTGGTCATGGTATTTTCTAAACCCGCAGTTCCAAAAGATTTTATAATTTCTGAAGCAACTTCCAAACGTTCCGGTAATTTTGCTTTTTCTTCTTCATCCCAATCTCCTAAAACATAATCGATTTGCTGTCCTTTTTTAAACTGATCACTAATACCAAATCTAAAACGGGTATATTGTTGTGTGTTTAATATTAAATTGATATTCTTCAATCCGTTATGTCCACCGTCACTACCTTTTGGCTTGATTCGGATGGTTCCAAAAGATAAATTTAAATCGTCTGTAATAACCAAAATATTCTCTAGCGGAATGTTTTCTTTATCCATCCAATATTTTACGGCTTTTCCGCTTAAATTCATGTAAGTGTTTGGTTTAAGCAGAAAAAAAGATCTTCCTTTAAATTTATATTCTGCTAAAGCTCCCAATTTTACGGTTTCAAAAGAAAGACCTTCTTTTTTAGCTAAAAAATCAAGGACTTTAAATCCTATATTATGTCTTGTATTTACGTATTCGGCACCAATATTACCAAGTCCTACGATTAAATATTTTTTACTCACGCTTTTTATATTGTTTTTTGGGTGTTCGTGAACCTCCGGTTTCATATTGTCTGTGTTCTCTTCTTTTTGTGTTGATGAAAACAGTTTTGTTATCCATTTTATCATGTCTGCAAAAATAGGGTTAATTTGGTAATTAGAAAATGTGTCAATTAGATAATTTGAATTGTTATTGCCGTTTAACCGCGAAGTTCGCAAGGTTTTACGCAAATTGCGTGGGGATGGCACGCGGATGACGCGGATTTAAACTGATTTGCGCTGGTTTTTTATAGTATTAATTTATGCTCCCTTTTTGTCTGACTGAGTGAGTCGAAGTTCCTCAAGAAACTCGACATCTGAATTGAAATACTTTGCGGGACTTCGACTCCGCTCAGTCTGACAATGCTGTAGACTTTTATAACTTAGAACCTTAGTATCTTAGCAACTTAGAATCTTATAAAAACTAAATCTCTGGCTAGCCCTGACAGCAGCGGCATCCTTTTTCTGGCTTCTTTAGCCAGGAAAAAGATATAGCGGATGGCAGGAACGTTGGGTCTTGAAAAACTGAAATTTCTGCTTCTAAAAATTAAATTCCAAATTATGAAAATCCAAATTCCAATCTTGCCAAACACAAAATATAAAGCATAAAAAAAGCACCAGTTTTGCAACTGATGCTTTGATATTTGATTTGAAAAAAATTATTTTTTCTTTCCTTTTGCAGGAGCTTTTGCAGCTTTTGCAGCTTCTTGAGCAGCTTTCATAGCAGCACGAGAAATTCTTACCTGAGCTACAACTGTATTTTCAGGGTGCATCACTTTGTATTCTGGGCTACCAACTTTAGTAACGTATAATTTGTTACCCATTTCAAGTGGAGTAATGTCAGCTTCAACAAAATCAGGAAGATCTTTAGGTAAAGCTTTTACTTTTAATTTACGAGTGTTTAAACGTAAAACACCACCTGCAAGAACACCTTTTGATGTACCAACAACTTTTACAGGAACTTCCATAGTGATTTCTTTGTCATCAAATAATTGAAAGAAGTCAATATGTAAGATTTTGTCAGATACAGGGTGAACCTGAATATCTTGTAAAATTGCATTGAATGATTTTCCTTTTCCAAGCTCAATCACAACTGTGTGTGCGTTTGGAGTGTAAACCAAGTTTTTGAACGCTGCAGCGTCTGCTGAGAAGTGTACTGCTTGATTTCCTCCGTATAACACGCAAGGAACCGCTCCAGCATTACGTAAGGCTTTAGTTGACACTTTGCCCACGCTTTCTCTTTCTGATCCTTTAATTGTAATCGATTTCATTGTAAAAAAATATAGTTATTAATAAATATTCTAATTTGCTATAAGCTTTAAGCAATATGCTTTAAGCTTTTTGTAATAGTGAAATAGCTTACGGCTTAAAGCCTAAAGCATATTGCTTCTTACATTATAAATTTTCCACTGATGGAATTGTTGTGGTGCACCATGTGCATTACTTCAGCAAAAAGAGGTGCACAACTCACTACTCTGATTTTGTTTGATTCTTTCTTTAATGGAATAGAATCTGTAACTATTAATTCGCTTAATTTCGAATTTTCAATTTTTTCGTAAGCGCCGCCTGATAAAATAGCGTGTGTACAAATTGCTCTAACGCTTAATGCTCCTTTTTCGATCATTAAATCTGCCGCTTTTGCTAATGTTCCACCAGTATCGATCATGTCGTCTACTAATATTACGTTACGACCTTTTACTTCACCTATTAGTTCCATAGTGTCGATAACGTTGGCTGCTTTTCTTTGTTTATAACAGATTACTACATCTGATTCTAAAAACTTAGAGTAAGCATATGCTCTTTTTGAACCTCCCATATCAGGAGATGCAATTGTTAGATTTTCTAAATTTAAACTCTGCACATATGGCAAAAAGATGGTTGATGCAAATAAATGATCTACCGGCTTTTCAAAGAATCCCTGAATTTGATCAGCGTGCAAATCCATTGTCATAATTCTTGTTGCTCCTGCAGCGGTTAGCAAATTAGCTACTAACTTTGCTCCAATCGGAACTCTTGGTTTGTCTTTTCTATCCTGTCTTGCCCAACCAAAATAAGGCATAACAGCTGTAATATGTCTTGCTGATGCGCGTTTTGCAGCATCAATCATTAGTAATAATTCCATCAAATTATCAGCAGATGGAAAAGTTGAGCACACGATAAAAACGCGTAATCCTCTTATTGACTCTTCGTAAGATGGCTGAAATTCTCCATCACTATACGTTGACATCGTTACTTTGCCTAGTGGAATTCCGTATTGTTCGGCAATTTTCTCTGCAAGATAAACACTTTTTGAACAAGCAAAAATTTTAGCTTCTGGTTCTAGGTGCGACATTATAATTTGTTGTTTTGTAGTTAGTTGTGTGTGCGTCGTTTTAACGAGGTGCAAATTTAGAAAATTTATTGGAGACTGAAAGGAAAAATTTAAGTATTTTTAGTAGAACATTTAATTTTATTTTTTACATTTGCACCGTGTTAAAGGAATAAGCACAGTTATGACATCATAATCACTTATTCTATTGCGTTAAAATAACTGATTTATTAGTTGTTTTTTCGTCTGCTAAGCCCGGATGGCGGAATTGGTAGACGCGCTGGTCTCAAACACCTGTGGGAAACCGTGCCGGTTCGACTCCGGCTCCGGGTACAAAAACCTCTTCTTTCGAAGAGGTTTTTTTGGTTTTATGATTTCTCACCATATAAGTTATATAAGTAAATTTAAGCTGTACTTTATTAAATAAACTTATATGGAAAGGCTTTAGATTATTAAGAAAGAATCACTTATTAACGGTGTTTTTTAATCTTTAAAGCAGTATATCTTTTTAAAATTAAATCATAATTTTCATTAATATTAATTAACGGTATAGTTGCTCTTTTTTTAATTTCCTCATAATCTGAATATTCTGGATTATATTTTAGAAACTCTTCTACCTTATATTCTTTTTCTTGAACCATCTCACGGTTAACTTTTATCGCAACAATTATACTGTTTAAAGAATCTATTGATAAGTCTTTTATCTTTGATTCATCTAAAGTATTTACCAAACTGTCATAATCTCTACTTATTTTTTCAGAAATATCTAAATCAGACAATGCAATTGACACATTAGATGGTAATTCTTTTTTTGCACATGAAGCAAAAATAATAAACAATAGTAGCAATATTTTTTTCATCCTCTTTTATTAAAATTTGTAATTATCAAATCTACTCCTTTTAAATTTTGCCTATTTACGGTTATCCATAATTTATATTTTTACTAAATAAGGAAAACGTTTTCTAGTTTCTTCCATAACATCTTTATGCGATTGAATTCTTCCATTTTCAATATCTTCTAAAGCTTTATCAATCGCTTTCTTTTGAGCATCATAAACATTTTCTATCTTTTTCTCTTGAATTAATTCCTTCTTTCATAATTATAATTTATATGGTAGATATTTCACAACTCGCCTCATGCAAAACAGGAAAATTGCATGAATTAGCGATAAAACACACTTGATTTGCTTTTGTATGAAGCTCAATAGCCAATTCGACTTTATCTGGATTCGAAATTTTCACTTTCGGATTTAATCTTACGGCAACAAAACGCCCGCTCCCATCTGGATTAACTTCGAGCGTTGCTTCTGCATTATCCGAATATTCCAGAACTTCTATTCCGTTTTGAGAACACACATATAAATAGGACATCATATGACAGGAAACCAAACTACTCAAAAGTAAATCTTCGGGATTGTATAATTCTGGATCGCCTTTGAACGCTTTTGCTGCCGAAACATTTAAAATTGGTTTTCCTTCAATTTTAATTTGATGGTTTTTGCTATAAAATCTTTTTGTTGAATCTTCCTGGATTTGATTTGAAGCCCAATTTAATGTTGCTTTGAATATATGTTTGAAAGTCATTTTTTGTTTTTTTTAGCCACGAATTACATGAACTTGAAATTCATGGCTAAAATAACACAATTCTGTTGATCTGCTTTTATTTACCCCATTTAGTCCAATCTGAATCTGGTCTTTTAAACGGTTCTGATAAAAACTTATTTGTTAATGCATTAAATACTTCCGGACTTGAAGCCGGTGCAAAATGAGTTTCGCCAGGCATAATACATAACTGTGCCTTAGGTATATTTTCAAAAATTTCTACCGAATGTTCATTTTTAATAATGTCTTTATCTCCTGCTATTATGAGTACTTTTGCTTTAATTTTTGATAAATCTTTAGTTGCAATATTAGGCTGATCTACCAAAAGTCCGGCAAGCTGTTTTTGTAGATTCCAATTCTCACTAGTGTCTTTCTCTTTAATTTTTGACACAATCATTTTTCTCATGTTCTGTACATCATTTGTAGCCCATGAATTAACAGCTGTAGCATCAGGTCTTAAATTTGCCCCCATCGCCACAATTTTCTTTATTTTTGACTTACCAGAAATACCCATTTGCAAACCAACAATTCCACCATCACTCCATCCAATAATACTTATCGAATCTAGTTTTAAGCGATTAACTAATTCCTCTATATCATTTGTAATCTGAACGTATGTCAAAGAATCTGTTTTCAACTCCGATTTACCTTGGCCTCTATTATCAGCAACAATAACTCTGTATTTACTTTTAAAATAATCGATTTGATTTCCCATTGATTCAATACTTCCTCCATTTCCATGAATCAATAACAAAGGTTCACCTTTTCCATATTCTTCATAATAGATTTTAGCTCCATTAATTTCAGTAAATTTTCCAACAGCGGTATTTTTACCATAAGGCGTGTCAAATTTATAATTCATCTGAACCTGAGCGCTTCCTATTGCACCTATAGAATAGATTAATAAAAGAAGTAATAATTTAATTGGTTTTTTCATAAGTTAAGAGGTTTTTTTTAGATAGTTATCTCCCAAATGTAAGAAAAAATAGCACGAATTAACAAGGTCTATTTTATAGTTATTTATCTTCATTATTTACAAATAAAAAAACCTCGAAAGCATAACTTTCGAGGTTTCTTAGAGAATTACTAACTAATTAACATAATTCCAAAACTATTTCTGAACAGAGAATTTGAAAGTAGTTTTAGTTTTATAATTTTCTCCCGGGTTTAAAACCGTTGTCGGGAAGTTTTTCTGGTTTGGAGAATCAGGATAATGTTCTGTTTCCAGACATAAACCGGTTCTGTGCGCAAATGTTCCGCCTTTTGGCATTGGCAAAGTTCCGTCAAGGAAATTTCCAGAGTAAAACTGAATTCCAGGTTCATCGGTTGTCATTTCCAAAACTCTTCCGCTTGCTGCGTGATACACTTTTGCTATAATTGTTTTTCCTTTTTCAGGATTGTTCAATACCCAGCAGTGATCGTAACCTTTTCCTCTTTCTAACTGTTCGTTTTTTACTTCGATATCTTTTCCAATTAATTTTGGTTTTCTGAAATCGAAAGGCGTATTCGCAACATCATCTAATTTTCCTGTCGGAATTAAAGTCGCATCAACCGGAACTAATTTATCTGCATTCAAAGTCAATTCGTGATCTAAGATTGTTTTTGTGAAATCTCCCGATAAATTGAAATAAGAATGCTGCGTTAAATTCACAACCGTTTTCTTATCTGTCGTTGCTTCATATAATACTTCTAATTGATTATCATTTGTCAATGTATACGTTACAAAAACTTTCAAATTTCCAGGATAACCTTCTTCCATATCTTTACTTAAATAAGATAATTTCAAAGTTGCCGCATCTCCAGATTTTGCTTCATCAGCTTTCCAAACAACATTAAAATATCCCTGCGGTCCACCGTGCAAAGCATTTGGCGCATTGTTTATTGCCAATTGATATTCCTTTTCGTCTAAAGTAAATTTCCCTTTAGCGATTCGGTTTCCATATCTTCCAATCAAAGCTCCGAAGAATGGATTCGCTTTTTCGTATTGAGCCAAAGAATTAAATCCGATTACAACATTTTCAGAAACACCTTCTTTATTTGGTACTTTTAAATCTGTAATTCTTCCTCCAAAAGTGATGATATCAACTTCCATCCCATTTTGGTTTTTCAATTTATAACTGTCGACTTTTTCTCCTTTTGCAGTTGTTCCATAAGAAGATTTCTCAATTGTAACCGTCGCTTTTTTATCTGAAGAAACTGTAGTGTCATCCATTTTTTTATCGTTTTTGCATTGAACTGAAATGAAAGCCAAACTCAGTAGGCCAATTCCAAAAATATAACGTTTTAATACATTCATAAATAATATTTTTAATTGGTTAAATGTTAGATGTTAAAAGTAGCAAAAAACCTTAGAATCTTAGCAACTTAGAACCTTAGTCCCTCAGACTATAATCCATGTTGAAACAAATGATAGTAAGCTTCGTTGGCGTTAATTTTATCTTTGAAATCTCTAATTGTTGTTTTTTCATCAATAACCAATAATTCGATTCCGGCGATATCAGCGAAATCTTCCATATATTCTGTTGTCAATGACTGGCTGTAAACTGTGTGATGAGCTCCACCAGCCAAAATCCATGCTGTTGCAGCGATATCAAGATTTGGTTTACAATCCCATAAAACTCTTGCAACCGGTAATTTAGGCAATTCAGCCATTGGTTTTATCGCTTCAACTTCGTTTACAATTAAACGAAAACGAGTTCCCATATCAACCAAAGAAACATTAATTGCATCTCCGGCAGGCGAATTAAATACCAAACGAGCAGGATCTTCTTTTCCGCCAATTCCTAAAGGATGTACTTCGCAAGAAGGTTTTCCATCTGCAATAGATGGACAAATTTCTAGCATGTGCGATCCTAAAACGTATGATTTTTGCGGTGTAAAATGGTATGTGTAATCTTCCATGAAAGACGTTCCTCCCTCAAGACCCACGTTCATTACTTTTAAGGCACGAACCATTGCCGCTGTTTTCCAGTCTCCTTCTCCACCAAAACCATAACCATCGGCCATTAATCTTTGTGTTGCGATTCCAGGTAATTGTTTCCAAACACCCAAATTTTCAAACGTATCTGTAAAAGCTCCAAAACCTCCTTCTTCAAGGAAAGCTCTTAAACCTAATTCAATTTTTGCCGCTTCCGCTAATGAACTTCTTTGCGCCCCGCCTTCTTTTAAAGCATCAGTCAAAGTGTATGATTGCTCGTAAACTGCCAATAAATCATTTAATTCTTTATCCGTAACTTTCTCAATATATTTAGTGACATCTGAAGAATCAAAACCGTTAACTGACATTCCGAAACGAATTTGAGCTTCTACTTTATCTCCTTCCGTTACGGCAACTTCACGCATATTGTCTCCAATACGAGCTACTTTTAAGTTTTGAAGTTCATCCCAACCCAAAGCTACTCTTGTCCAGATGCCTAATTTTTTCTGAACTCTTTCGTCTTCCCAATGTCCAACAACTACTTTGCGTTTTTTACGCATTCTTGACATGATAAAACCAAATTCACGATCTCCATGAGCTGATTGGTTCAGGTTCATGAAATCCATGTCGATAGTTCCCCACGGAATTTCAGCATTGTATTGTGTATGTAAATGGCACAATGGTTTTTTCAAAATACTCAATCCACCAATCCACATTTTTGCTGGCGAAAAAGTGTGCATCCAGGCAATAATTCCGATACAGTTTTTAGCCGAATTTGCCGCTAAACAAACATCTAAAATTTGTGCAGGCGATTTCACAACATCTTTGTAAACTACTTTTACCGGAATACTAGATGTCGCATCTAATCCTTTTGCAATTATTTGAGAATGCTCCGCCACTTTTCTTAGTGTTTCTTCACCGTATAATTCCTGGCTTCCTACTACAAACCATACTTCTTTTTGAGAGATATCTATCATTGTTTAATCGTTATATTGTTGAACTGTTTAATCGTTTTTTCTTCTGATTTTAAATCTAAAATCTTTAATCTAAATTCTAAAATTATTTATTGTCCGTAATACGAATCTTTTCCGTGTTTGCGGTTGTAATGTTTTTTAATTAATGAATCTTTTAATCTTGGTGCGTTTGGGTTTATTTGTAAAGTCAGGTACGCCATTTCGGCTACAACTTCCAGAACCTTACTATTGTAAACTGCTTTTGCTGCGTTTTTTCCCCAGGCAAACGGACCGTGATTTCCTATCAAAACCATTTCTACTTCTTCGTACGAAAGATTTTTTTCTTTGAAGCAATCCAAAATCTGAATTCCGGTATTGTGTTCGTAGTTTCCTTCTATAAGCGCATCTGCCATTGGCGGCGCGCATGGAATATCTGCCGTTAAATGGTCAGCATGCGTGGTTCCGAAAATTGGAATATCTTGCTGAGACTGTGCCCAAGCTACAGAATAGGTTGCATGTGTATGAGCAACGCCTCCAATGTTTGGCCAGTTTTTGTATAAATAAGCATGCGTTTTTGTGTCAGATGACGGACGCATTGTTCCTTCAATAATGTTATTATCAAAATCGACAATAACAATATCTTCCGGTTTTAAATCTTCGTAGGGAACGCCGCTTGGTTTAATGGCAAAAACACCATTTTTTCTGTCCACGGCACTTACATTCCCAAAAGTATATACTACCAAGTTCAATGCGTTTAACTGCATATTCGCCTCGTAGCATTCTTGTTTTAAATCTTTATAAAGAGAACTCATTTTGTGTAATTTTAATAGATGGATCTGCGAAAGCACTTAATTGATCGTAAGCAATCAGTAATTTATTATAAGCTGCTACTTTGTCTAATTGAGGGAAATATTCTCCGTCAAAATCGCTTCCTATTTTTTGACTTGCTTCGATTACGTTTGGATAAATTCCGGCTGCAACTGCTGCATAAATCGCCGCTCCCAAAGCCGGAGTCTGATCTGAAGCTGCAATTTTAATTGGCTTGTTTAAAACGTTTGCCAAAGTCTGCATAATAAAAGGCGATTTTCTGGCAACACCACCAATTCCGATTACGCTGTCAATTTTTACACCTTCTTCTTCAAAACGATCCACGATTTTTTTCGCTCCAAAACAGATTGCATTTACCAAAGCTTTGAAAATATGAGGTGCTTTTGTTCCTAAAGATAAATTGGATATCGCGCTTTTTAGTTCCTGATTAGCATCTGGAGTTCTTCTTCCGTTGATCCAGTCTAAAGCAATTGGAAGACTTTCTGAAACCGGAATTTTCTCTGCTTCTTTGGTCAATTCTACAATTAATTTATCGCTGAATTCTTCTCTTAGTTGTTCTTTTTGTTCTTCATTTAAAATTGTTGAAGAAGTCAATAAATGTTCAGTTGGCCACATTAATAATTCTTTGTACCAGGCTAATAAATCGCCAAAAGCAGATTGTCCCGCTTCAAGACCAATAAAACCTGGAATTACAGATCCGTCAACCTGACCACAGATTCCGCGAACAGTTTTGGTTCCAACTTCATCATAAGAACCTACCAAAATATCGCAGGTTGAAGTTCCCATAACGCGAACCAAAGTGTTTTCTCCAATTTTTGCTCCAACCGCTCCAGAATGCGCGTCGAAAGTTCCAACAGCCACAATTGTTTCTGTTGAAAGTCCTAAACGATCTGCCCATTCTTTGCTTAAATTTCCGGCAACTAAATCAGAAGTATACGTTTCATCATATAAATTTCCACGAAGCGTCGCTAAGTACGGATGTAGTTTTTCTAAGAATTCAACCGGAGGCAAACCATTCCAGTCTTCGTGCCACATTGCTTTGTGACCCGCTGCGCAACGGCTTCTTTTAAAGGTTTTTAAATCTTTATCTTCAATTAACAAATACGTCATTAAATCGCAGTGTTCCATCCACGTGTGTGCTGCATTTCTAACCGCTTCATCTTCTCTGGCAATGTGCAGGATTTTTGCCCAAAACCATTCTGATGAATAAATTCCACCCACGTATTTTGTTACGTTTTCTCCGCCCCAGCTTACTGCCAATTCGTTGATTTCGTTTGCTTCGTTGATTGAAGTATGATCTTTCCAAAGAACCATCATTGCGTTTGGATTTTCCTCAAAACCTTTTGTCAAAGCAAGCGGAATTCCGTCTTTCGTAACCGGAACCGGCGATGATCCTGTTGTATCAATACAAATTCCTTTTATCAAAGAAGGATCAACTTTACTTTCTTTTATAACATTCTGAATCGTGCTTTCTAATCCTTCAATATGGTCCAAAGGATGCTGACGAAACTGATTTATCGATGCGTCACAATATTGTTTGTTTTTCCATCTTTTGTAATGAGAAACATTTGATGCTAACTCCTGCCCATTTTCAGTATCTATTAACATCGCTCGAACAGAATCTGTTCCGTAGTCCAATCCTATAACGTAATTTTTCATTCGAAATTAATTTTTAATAACGCAAATATAATTATAAATAATTCATAAGTGTATAAAAAACACTTAACAAAAATAAGTGCTTGATTTTTTTACAAATAATGCATCAAAACAGGCATTTAAGGTTAAAACAGGAAATAAACGTTGCTTATACATTTATTCTGTTGCGATTACTTCATCTTAATTTTTAAAACAGTAACCGAGTACGCCGGAAAATCATATTGAACCTGACTCCCTTTCAACTTAAATTCACTTTCTTTTGGACTAATTTTCGTCGGAGCATCAAAAGAATTTTCATCATTAAGTCCATCTCCTTTTAAAATTATTGCTGTTCCTTTTGTGTCTAATTTTGTTCCCTTTACATCAATTGAAACATTTTGAGCCGTTGCAGCAGTGTTTACAATTTTCAGAATTACTTCTTTAGAATTCACATCTTTTACTGCAGATGCAAACAAATCATTTTGTCCCGTTACCGCTTTTCCGTCTTTTGTAATATTGATTAAATCGGTTCCTTTATTGTTTGAAAATAATTTCTGGACATAATAATTTGGCGTTCCGTAAGATTGCAAATTGTTGAACCAAATCATATCCGGTGTCCATTGCCAGCCTTCAACGTGAGCCAGCAAAGGCGCATAAGAAGTTAAATGAACAACCTCAGCATTGCGCTCCATTCCGGTCATGAAAGCAGCTTCCGAGAAAGCACATTCCCAATTGTTTTTATTATCAGGACTTGCAATTGCTACACTTTGCGCCGCATATTCTCCAGCAAAAATCTTTGGTCCTTTACGATCGTAATTGTCGTAACGCGTTACATTTTTTCGAAACCAGGCAGGATCTTTATAATAGTGTTCGTCAACGATTTCTGCGTTCAGTTTTTTAAGTGCTGCCATGCCGTAATCGAAGAAATCTCCATCAGGAAATGGTCCTGTTCCGGACACAATGATAATGTTTGGATATTTTGATTTAATGGCTTTTTGAAACACTTTGAAACGCTCTATATAATCTGGTCCCCATTGCTCATTTCCAACTCCAATGAATTTTAAATTGAATGGTTTTGGGTGTCCCATATCGGCTCTAACTTTTCCCCAGGCGGTAGTTTGATCACCATTTGCAAATTCAATTAAATCTAAAGCATCCTGCACATAAGGATCGATTTGATCCATCGGAACCAATTCTCCTGTGTTGAACTGACAAGCCATTCCACAGCTTAAAATTGGCAATGGAGAAGCTCCAATATCTTCTGAAAGCTGGAAATATTCAAAGAATCCCAAACCAAAACTTTGAAAATAATCCGGTGCCAGTTTGTGTGCAAATTCCGTATTCCATCTGTTAATCATGGTTTCTCTGTCTTCAACATTTCCAATCGATTTTTTCCATTGGTAACGCAATGCCAACGTTTTTCCTTCGACAATACAACCTCCTGGGAAACGTAAAAATCCTGGTTTCAAATCGTATAATAATTGTACTAAATCAGCACGCATTCCGTTTTTTCTGCCTTTCCATGTATCTTCAGGAAACAACGAAATCACATCTAAATCTATAACTCCTGTTCCTTCAAAAGTGATTCTAATTTGTGCCTTTGCTTCGGTTGCCGTTGCTGTTAATTGTGCCGAATAATTCGTCCAGTTTTTTGCTGTTGGAACAATCGAAGTTTCACCTAAAACCTTTTTATTTTTATCAATGAATTGGATTTTAATCTTCGAAATATTTCCTGATATTTTTGAAGCTCTTAAAGACAAATTATAATGAAGATCTTTTTTGATTCCCATTCCCCTAAAACCTTCATTTATCAATTCATAACCGCTGGCATCTTTTACCGTAACTCTGCAGTAATTATGATTTGTTCCTTTTTGAGAATACTGAATAATATTGGCAATTCCCGATTGTAAATTCAATTTGTGTCTATCGCTGTTGGGTTCGCTCCATCCCATCATAGGTGTTTCGAATTCAAAAGATCTGTTTTTAATCATTTCGGCATACAAACCTCCATCGGCAGCAAAATTGATATCTTCAAAAAACACTCCATACATCGTTGGCTGAATTTTCGTTACTGTTTTACCAGCATCAACCTGAAGATTGTTTTTTTGTGCCGATGCATAAAAACCGTTCAGCAATAAACCGCAAAGGGTAATTTTGGTAATTAAATTGGACTTCATTTTTATTTTGTTTGTGTTTTATGGCACGCGGATGACGCGGGTTAAAACGGATTTTTATTTTTTTTTAACTATATCTTTATTTAAACATATAGAAACATAGTTTTTGGGCGCTAAAAAAGGCATTTCATTTACTTAAAGACAAATAGATATGTATGTGTTTAAAAAATTTCTCACGCAGATCTGGCAGATTTAGCAGATTTTTTTCTAATCTTTTAATCCCTTAATCTTGGCAAAATCTTGATTCTTTCTTCTTGCCTCTATCTTCTATATTCCATGTTCTATATTCTTTGTTCTATATTCTATTTCAAAACGGGCCATAAATCAGCATCCCAAATCATTTCTCTAACTATTAATTTTGGTGTTCCATTGGTTTTCTTTTCGTAGCCGTGATAAAAAATATAATCTTTACCATCAAACGTATAAGCGCTGTTATGGCCTACACCAAAGTAATTTTCGTCGCTTTGAACTACTAAACTCCCTCCGCCTTCATTTAATGATTTTCCGTCTTTATCTACATAAGGTCCGGTCACATTTTTAGATCTTCCGACAACAACTTTATAGGTGCTTTTTTCTCCGCGACAGCATAAATCCCAAGAAAGGAATTGATAATAATAGCCGTTTTTCCTGAAGATAAAAGGAGCTTCAAGCGCGCCATCCCCGGGATCAGAATCTGGTAATTCGAAAGTTCTTTTACGTTTTGAAATCGTGTGCCATTCCTGAGGCTGTGCAATCGATTTTAAATCCGGATTTAGTTTTACCATTTTTAATCCTTCCCAAAAAGAACCAAATGATAACCAAGGTGTATTGTTTTCATCAAAAATTAAATTGGGATCAATGGCATTCCACATATCACGATTGGGTTGCGATTGAATGACAATTCCCTGATCGATCCATTTGTAATTTTTATCTTTTGAATCTAAGGTTGTGTTGGTTGCAACGCCAATTGCCGATGTGTTTTTGGCGAAAGCCGAAACAGAATAATAGAGGTAATATATATTGTTATGAAATGAAATATCCGGCGCCCAAATATGATTTTTAAAATCGGTTGCAACGCCATCTGCCCAAACTGGTTTTTCTGCAAAAACTGCTGCTTCTTTATTCCAGTTTTTTAAATCTTTCGAACTAAAAACACTGATTCCTTTTCCGGTACAAAACAAATAATAAGTATCTTTTTGTTTGATGACAACCGGATCGTGTACCACAATTTCCTGTGCAAATGAAGCCGAAACCATCAGCATCATTAAAACAGAAAGTATATATTTTATGTTTTTGTAAACCATATAAGTGATATAAGAAAATTTAAGTTTGGTCTGTTTTTATTCTGAAAACTTTTTACTGAATTCCTTCAGATGTCATCACCACTCTTTTGATTGTTCCGTCTTTATTATAAAATAATTTATCAACGCAAACAGATCTTCTAAAACTTCCCCCATTTGGCTGCGTTGCCCCGTTGTGATAAATAAAATAGGATTGCCCTTTAAAATCAATTATCGATTGATGATTTGTGTTACTGTTTCCGGCTATTTCATTCAAAATTCCTTTAAATTCCCAAGGTCCTGTAATTGACTTGCTCATGGCGTAGGCAATTTTCTCAGGAAATTCATATGCATAAGACAAATAATACCAGCCTTTGTGTTTGTGAATCCAGGGCGCTTCGGTAAAATGCGGTAAATCTATTGTTTGAATTGGCCCGTCTAATTCGAGCATGTTTTCTTTTAATTTAGCATAATGACAAACTGTGTTTCCCCAAATTAAATACGCCTGATTATCGTTATCAATATAAACTGTTGGGTCAATATCGTCCCAGCTTATTTTGGTATGAGTTGTCATATCATTTGTAATTAAAGCTTTTCCCAATGCATCTTTAAAAGGTCCGGTTGGGTTGTCTGAAACTGCAATTCCAATTGATTTTCCGGGAATTGTTCCGTGAGAAACGGTTACATACCAATAAAACTTTCCGTTTCTTTCAATAACCTGCGAAGCCCATGCATCACCAGAAGCCCATTTAAACTCACTTGCCTTCAACGGCACGGGATGCGATTCCCACTTTTTCATATCTGATGAAGAATACACCACCCATTCGTTCATCTTATAAAAATGAAAATCATTTGGCGCTTCGTCGTGACCCGCATACAAGTAGACTTTGTCTTTGTAAACCAGTGCGGCTGGATCGCCTGTATATTGATCTTTAATGATAGGATTATTGAATTTTGCAGGGTCAATTTGAGTTGATTGCGCCACAGCTGTTTTGCTGGATGCAATCAAAACTAAAAGTGAAAGGCTTGTAATTAGGTTTTTCATTATAATTCTTTTAAGACATATTTTCTATGCGTTAATTCTTTTTTCACGCAGATTTTGCTGATTGTGCAGATTTTTTATTTTTTAAGTGATGATAAAATAAGTCCCAACGGGACGACATGTTTATAGAAATTCTATTTGTTTTTCGTAAGAGCCCCTTCGGGGTGTCATATTAATAATTTAAGGAAAACTTACATATCGCTCCGCTGGAGCTTTTATCAACGACAATAATAATTGGCTATAAACATTATGCTCCTACGGAGCTTTCAATAATCCAAACTGCTTTCTTGAAATCTATGTTATTTTTTGTTTTTTTTGATTTGAAATTTTTTAGTTCACTTTCTTACCCCAAACAGGTAATCCTCCAGCGGTCAAACCAGAATAACTCAAGGTTACTTTTCTGGTTGCCGATTCCCAATCCCAGGCATCAATTACATTGCATTTTACCCCATTAATCGTCAGGATTTTTTTGGTACCTTCATAGGACCATGTTCCTGTAACATCTCCACTTACTTTTTTATCGGCGGTTAAATTAATTGTTATCGATTTTTGGATGGTTTTGTATTGATAATTCATTGTAATTTGTTCCCATGTTCCAATGATATTGGCTTCGGCAAAAGCGGTTGTTGGCACTCCTGCATAACGTTCGGGTTCTACTACCGGCCAACCATCTTCTGTCCATTGAATACCGCGAACATGTCCCATCATTATAGCATTCGAAACATTAATTCCGGGAACTCCTTCAGGCAAACGAGCCTGCGAAGCATAATACCATTGTTTAGTTGTTGAATTTTGAAAAATTCCGCAATGCGCAAAACCAACCCAGCCAGTATGATTTTTAAAAGAATAGGGATGCGTCAACATCGGGAAACATTCTGCTCCTGTGGTAATACTCATTCCTGTATTGGTTAAATATGGCCCTAAAATACTTTTTGAACGTGCAACCCGTGTGTTGTATGCAACTGATAATTCATCATAAGCCAAAAACAAATAATAGTATTGTGTGTCGGGATTATAGATAATTTCCGGTCCTTCGAGTGCCTGCCAGCGGTTTGTATTTACGTTTCCGCGTCCTGCAATTCGTACTCCGTAATCATCGATTGTTTTCAATTTATCCGGTTTTCCTGTGGTTGGATTTAATTTTAAAGCTGCAATTCCGGAATGCCACGAACCGTAAATTAAATACTGATCTCCTTCGGGAGTTTCTATAAAACTCGGATCAATGGCGTTGAATTTGAAATAAGCATCCCAATCGTTTCCTCCGTTTCTAACGTAACTTTTTACCCCATCAGGTTCAGAACAAACGACCATTCCTTTATCTGTCCAATTATTTGAAGCCAAATCGTCCGTTTCGGCTAAGCCAATAAAAGCACGTTCTGACCAGGATGTATTAGTGTCTGATCCTACAATCGGATTCGTTACGACAATGCTATAGTACATTCTGAATTTGTTTCCCACTTTTCGAACGCACGGCGCCCAATATGCATAATTCGGGTTTTCGATAGGAGGAAGGGCAGGCGACATTCTTGCTCTTTTGTTGTTTAGGGAATCTTTTACCCAAGCCGGAGCCTGCGCCATTGAAGATCCCATAAATTCCCAATTGATTAAATCTTTTGATCTTCTGTAGAAAAAATGTCCGTTGCCTTCATGTGCATTTCCGTAAGAAGCATCGGTTTGATACATATAATAATATTCTCCTGATTTTTCTACGGATGGATCATGTACGTTGGCTAAATTCCATTGAGCTCTGCTTCCCCAAGATGAAATAGAAGTATAATTATCCGCATAAGCAGGTCCCGGAAAAACTGGTGTAACCACAGGCGGATCAACAACTACAGGCGGATCCGGATTTTCGGCAGCAGGATCATCATTAGAACAACTTACAACAATCGCTGCAAGCAAAAAAAGTCCTAATTTGAATGCTTTTTTTATAATGGAATTTGATTTTTTCATCTTTTTAGATTTTTATTTTCCTTCTAAAACAACAACCGAAAAAGGAGGAATTGTGATTTCTAATTTTCCTTTTTTGTTTTCGAAACCTTTAAAAACTGTTGGTATAATTTTATTCGGCGTATCAAATGAATTGTAATCCTGGAGTTTTGCCGATGTTAAAACGGTTCCTGTAAAATTTTTAACTCCAAGATCTTTTAAATCAATTTCGACTTTGTTTTTATTTTTTGCATCTACATTTACTAATGAAATATGAATTGCGCCATTTTTATCTTTTGAAGCTGATGCTGAAACTGCCGGAAGTGTTTCTCCGTTGAAAGTATATAATGGTGATTGAAAGTTTACCGGCAATAGTTTTGCATCCTGATGAACGCTGTACATTTTCATAACATGATACGTTGGCGTTGTAATCATTTTGGCTTTGTCTGTAAGGATTACGGCTTGCAAAACGTTTACACATTGTGCTAAGTTTGCCATACGAACTCTATCTGCGTGATTGTTGAAAATATTAAGAGTTGTTCCGGCTAAAACGGCGTCTCGCATTGTATTTTGTTGGTATAAAAATCCGGGATTTGTTCCTTTTTCTACATCATACCAGCCTCCCCATTCGTCGACCATCATGGCTACTTTTTTCTCTGGATCGTATTTATCCATAATGGCAGAATGTTTTGTAACCAATTCTTCCATTTTTAAGGCTGATTTCATGGTTTTAAAATAACCTTCTTCGGTAAAATTAACGGCTTCTCCTTTTTTACCCCAATCGATTACGGCATAATGATGCACGCCTACTCCGCCCAACATATTTAGCGGAATATTTTTCATTAAAACTTCTGTCCAATTATAATCGGCGCTGTTTGATCCTGAAGCGATTCTGGTAATTCCGCCTGTATTTTCCCAATCAGACATAAATGTTGCAAATTTGCGGTATTCTCCGGCGTAATATTCTGCTGTCATATTTCCTCCGCAACCCCAGGCTTCATTTCCAATTCCCCAGAATTTAACTTTCCATGGCTCGGTTCTTCCATTTTTTTTACGCAAATCACTCATTGGACTTTTACCGCTAAAATTAGCGTATTGAACCCAATCAGATAATTCCTGAACGGTTCCGCTTCCTACGTTTCCTGATAAATAAGGTTCTGCACCAAGCACTTCACACAAATTAAGAAAATCATGTGTTCCAAAACTATTATCTTCGGTTACGCCGCCCCACCATTGGTTTACGATTGTTGGTCTCTGTTCCTGAGGCCCAATGCCATCTTTCCAGTGATAAGTATCTGCAAAACAGCCACCCGGCCATCTTAAATTCGGAATTTTTAAATCTTTTAAGGCTGCAATAATATCATTTCTTACACCCTTCGTATTTGGTATTTTTGAAGTATCTCCCACAAAAAATCCTCCGTAAATACAGCGTCCTAAATGTTCTGCAAAATGTCCGTAAATATTTTTATTGATGGTTGGTGCATCTGCATTATTTTTTATGGCTACTACGGTAATTCCGCCTTGAGCGAAACTAAACTGGCTACAAATACTAATAAGGAATGTGATTAAAAATGCTTTTTTCATGTGGATAATTATTTGTTTATAAGATATAAAGAGGAAAGTTTGTGAATCTTTCCTCTGATATTAAAATTTAATACGAAAGTGCCGGCCATCCTGATGACCATGTAAAATAGACAATTTCGAGTTTTGGATTTCCGTTATCGGCTCCGTCATAATAATGAACAGCTCCTTTTTGTGTTCCTGTAATTCTGGATAAATGTCCCGGACCAATATAATTTCCTTGTGTTGCCAAAACTGTTGTCCCGCCGCCGTTTTTTAAATTGACTCCGTTTTTATCTGTAAAAGGTCCAAACGGACTTGTTGAACGACCTACTACAATATAATAAGTGCTGTTTACGCCATTGCAGCAAGACCCTCGGTTGACGAACATATAGTAATAACTTCCTTCTTTAATTAAGCAGGGAGCTTCCCACGAAGCGCTATTTCCACCTGCTACAATGGTTCTTGTTCCTGTTGGTTTACCTGTTGAAACATTAATTTGTACTACGCCAATACCTGCGTGCCAGGAACCGTAAGCCATATAAACATTGCTGCCATCAACCAAAATAGAAGGGTCGATCGCATTTACATCTGATGCTGATGACGAAGAAACAACAACGCCTCTGTCTGTCCATTTTGTTCCTGCACTTTGTGAAATTGACGGAGCCGTTACCAACCCAATTGCTGAAGTTGCAGACCCAAAAGTAGAACAGGAATAATACATATTCCATCTGTTATTAAACCACGCCAGATCCGGCGCCCAAAATGTTTTGGTAAAACCCGGAACATATCCTGTTATCCAGCCTGGTGTTGAAGTAAACACTGAGGTTCCCCATGTCCAGTTGGTCAAATTTGTTGAATACGTCATTGGAATATTATCTCCCGTAGTGAAAACATAATAATTAACTCCGCTTTTTATAATCGTACTCGGATCGTGTGACGGAACGTTTCCGCTGACTGTTTTTGCTGTTATATTTTTAACCTCTGAATTTTGAGTTGCAGCACTTGTTTCTTCTGTTGGAGAAACAATGTCTTCATTTTGACAACTTCCTAATAATATTGCGAATAAAACCAAACCTGTTATTGTTTTCATTGTGATATAATTTAAGTTAATGGTTAAATTTAGTTTTCAGTCTCAGTTTTCAGTACTGTGCGAACTGAGACTGAAAACTTTTTTAATAACTGTCGTTCTGGATTATTCCCGGATTGTTATCCTTTTCTAGTTGTGGAATTGGGAAATATTCTCTTCCAGGCAGGTAAGAATTAAATTCTGCATCTCTAGATTTCAGCCATTCTAATTTTGCGGCATCCTGAAGCCATCCCCATCGGCGAATATCATCAAAACGATGTCCTTCAAGAGGAAATTCCAAAAATCGTTCATGACCAATCTGATCTCTCATTTGATCCTGTGTCATTCCCGGTTTTACAGTAGCCAAATCCGGCAAACCCACTCTGTTTCGTACCATTTGAATATATCCGTATGCTCCGGGAGTATCTCCTGTTTCGTTTAGACATTCGGCATACATTAAAAGAATATCGGCATAACGCAATAATCGCTCGTTGATACCGGAACGCCAATCGTATTCGTCTGCAAATTCTCCGTCTGAATTTTGGTATTTTCTACAGAATAAATCGTTTAAATCTGCCGGACTTGAAGCATAAAATACCGCAAAATCTTTACCGTATAATTTGGTTCCTGGTTTGTTGTAAAATATCGTAGCATCCAAACGCGGATCGATTGTATTTGCCGTTGTTTTTTCTTCCTGATATTCGTTAAAAAGTGCCCACGTTGGCTGTACATCTGTCCATCCAAAAGCTCTTGGTGCATACGTTATGGCTCTTGCCGAAGTTTTTCCCCAACCAGAAGTCGGAGCGCCGCCCCAACCCAGTTCGACACCACCGGCATCTCTGCTAAATTGCACTTCAAAAAGAGATTCTGAATTGTTTTCGTTGGCGGTAGTAAAATTATCACGGTAGTTTGAAACCAGTGAATAAATTCCAAGATCTATAACTTGTTTGAATGTTGTTCTGGCGTTTGTGAAATCTTTGGTAAACAAATAAGCTTTTCCTAAATATCCTAAAGCGGCACCTTTTGTAGCACGCCCTTTTTGGCCTGCATCAAGACCAGAAACACCATCATATGAAGTTGGTAATAATTCGGCAGCCGTTTTAAAATCAGAAATCACCTGAGCCCAGCCTTCTGCCTGTGTTTTTTGTGGATAATAAACAGCTAATTCTGTTGGTAAAGGAACATTTTTGAACAAGTTTACGGCATGAAACAAGTACAATCCTCTTAAAAAATAGGCTTGTCCTAATATTCTGCTTTTTAATGCTCCGTCTGTAAATGCAATATTCGGCACATTTGTTAAAACCTGATTGGCACGATAAATCCCCTGATAATAGGTTTCAAAAGCCCAGCCGTAAATTGCGGCATCAGCAACATTTGAATTGAAATGTCCCACATTATACATCGATGCCCACGGACTATTTGTACGGGCATCATCTGCTTTTGCATCTAATAAAAGCGGTGTACTGCGCATGTAAGTTCCGTCTGTTAGTAAACTTCCGTAAGCGGCGTTTACTCCTTCCAGCGCATCCTGATCTGTTTTCCAAAATGAATCTACTGCATCATTATTTGGATCAAGCTGTACTAAATCTTCATTTTCAACACAGCTCGTTGTAAGCATAGCAAGTGAAAAGAAAACAGCTATATAGTTATATAATATATTATATTTCATTGTAATACGTTTTAAATTGGTTAAATCAGTTTAGAAACTTACCTCTACTCCTAAAGAAATTGTTCTTGGATTTGGAAAAGATCCTCCATCATATCCTCTTGATAGTAATCCTTCGCTATTAAAATCAGGATCATAACCTTTATATTTTGAAATGGTCAGCAAGTTTTGACCGTTGATATAAACTTTGGCTTTTTGAATAAATTTATCATTCAAAGGAATGTTAAATCCAATTTCCATCGTTTGTAGTCTCACATAGTCACCACTTTCTATAAATCTGTTGGAGTCTCTGGCATTTCCGTTTGGATCGCCAATTACAGGAGCGGGAATATTAGTATTGGTATTGGTAGGTGTCCAGTAATTTAATTCATCTACATGATGATTGGTGTATTGTCCTATCATTAAATTACGATACATGGCATTAAAAACCTTGTTTCCGCCACTTCCCTGCCAAAACATCGAGAAATCAAAGTTTGAATACGAAGCGCTAAAATTTAAACCAAAACCATATTTAGGAATTGATACTCCCTGAAAAGTTCTGTCGGCATCGGTAATAATTCCATCATTATTTACATCTCTAAATTTGATATCTCCAGGTGCTGCTCCGGTTTGGGTTGGAGAAGATGTTACTTCGGCTGCATTTTGAAAAATTCCAATAGCTTCCCAGGCAAAAAGTTCTCCCACAGATCTTCCTACTTCTGTTTTTGAAACCGCTCCGTAAAGCGGGTTTCCATTAACTCCAATTTTGGTCACTTCATTTTTCAATGTTCCGAAATTGGCCGATATATCATATTTAAATTTATGGTGATGATTACTGTATGATGCTGTAAACTCCAAACCATGATTTTTCATATCTCCTGCATTGGTAAAAATATCTGCCGGAAAAGCTCCTGTAGAAAAAGGCAAAGGCACTCTAACTAAAATATCTGTAACTTTTTTTGTAAAATACTCTGCTGTAAATTGTAAATCGTTGTCAAGAAAACCTAACTCCAATGCAACGTTTGTGCTGCTTGTTTTTTCCCATTTTACATTCGGGTCAAGTGCTGCAACTACGGTTGTTCCCGGAGCAAGCTCATTATTAAAATCATACCCTGCGAAACTGTTTACTGTTGAAGCAAAAAAGTATTGCGGAATTGTATTGTTACCCAATGTTCCATAACCTCCTCTAAGTTTAATGTTACTGATCCAGTCTGGTAATTTTAAAAACTTTTCGTTGCTAATTTTCCATCCTCCTGAAAACGAATAGAAATTTGCCGAATTATTTTTTTCGCTAAAAAGCGATGTTTTATCCTGTCTGAAATTTGCCTGAAGCAAATACCTGTCATCATAAGAATAATTTAATCTGCTGATATAGGATATTCCGGTAATTGTAAATTTAGTTTCTCCAGCGTCTCTCGAATCCGCATATTGAAGCATACTAATTTCACCTGGTTCGTATCCTACACCTTTTGACCAATGGTTGTAATTATCTCTTCTTTCCTGAATCCATCCTGCCAAAGCTTCGATTTTGTGCTTACCAAGCGAAACTTCATACGTCAATATATTGTTCATGAAAGTTCTCAACTCATTTCCATTGGCAACATCTAAAGAAGCTTCATCATTTGTTGTAATATAATACCATCCTAAATCGCTTGGCGGAATAAATTTTCTGTTTTCCCAATCGGTTCTGTCATAACTTACATCGAGTTTGTATTTAAGACCTTTTACGATTTCGACTTCACCCCATATATCCCCAATAAAGCGATTTCTTTTTCCGGTATTTTCAATCAAATTATTATACCCAATTGGGTTCATCGAAATTGCTCTTTGCGTCAGGTTATCTGTACCTCCGTAACCACCCAGTCTGTTAGAATCATATACAGGCATTGTTGGTATAGCGCCTAATAAATCACTAATCGCTGTTTGACCAGCATTATATTCGTTAAAAATTTCTTTATCCGATTGTGTGTAAGCGATTTTTGCCCCGTATTTGAATTTTCCTTTTTTACCGTTTAGATTTAAATTGGTAGACAATCTTTCATAATCTTGCGGCGTTTTGAAATAACTGGTGTTTTTAAAATAATCAACATTAAAGCTGTACATGATGCTTTCTGCTCCTCCACCAAATGTAAGAGTCTGATTTTGTACAACTCCGGTTTGTAAACCTTCTTTTTGCCAATCGGTATCGACATTTGAAATATAAGAAGGACTTGCCGGATTATTTCCCGGAGCAATACTTACGGGAACCCCAGCTCTAAGATCTCTGTTTCTTTCTGCTTCGTTAGTAATGGTTTGATATCCTACACGATCTGTTACATCCCATTTTTTAGCCACATCCTGAAGCCCGACAATAGATTTAAATTTGATATCCATTCTGTCGGATTTTCCTTTTTTTGTGGTAATAATTACAACTCCGTTTGCTCCACGAACACCATAAATCGCTGCCGAAGAAGCATCTTTTAAAACCTGCATCGATTCTATTTCTCCCGGTGCAAAATCGTATGGAGCATCAACCATAATTCCATCAATAACAAAAAGAGGGTTATTATTGGTGAATGAAGTTATACCTCTAATTTTTACATTGACAAAACCGCCCGGTTCTCCTGATGATTGTACTGTAACTCCCGGTACCTGGCCCTGAAGCATTTTTGCAGCATCATAAGTTACCGTTTTTTTAGCCGATTCTAAGTTGACAACACTTACAGATCCCGTAAGATCTGATTTCTTTTGTGTTCCATACCCAATAACTACGACTTCGTTTAATTTGTTAGTATCTTCAGTAAGCGCCGCATCAATTTTTGACTGACCGCCTACCGCTATCTCTTTGTTTTGAAATCCTATAAATGAAAAAACTAAAACATCATTTGGAGATGCCTTAATTATATATTCTCCATCAAATCCAGTTACGGCAACTGTTTTTGTTCCTTTTATCATAATGTTCACGCCCGGCAAAGGCAAATTGTCTTGTGCCGAAGTAACAATTCCTTTAATTTCTTTGCCTTGAGCAGACAATTGATTAGCAGAAAATAGCAGCATTAATACTGCTAAAAGCCATTCTTTTTTTGGCAATAAATAATTGCAATACAACAATAATTTGTGGTTTGACATACTGGTTAATTTTAAGGTTGGTTAGTGTGGTTATTATAAGTGTTAATCTTACATTTGTAAATTTAAATAAAAAAAAGAGTGAAAAACAAATTAATATCATAAAAAAAGGAGTAAAAAAAAATATATCTCATAATTTAAGTGTGAAATAAACATTTAAAAAAATAACATTATTTTTAAAAAAGAGACATTTTTAGAAAGTTAATTGTGTAAAATCTACACTTTTTACTAAAAAGCATCTTTTTAATCAAAAAACAGTAGTGAAAAAAGTTTTTTTGAATGCACTGTTTTTGAAGTATTTAAAATGAAAAAAATATTGTTTTTGTAAATAAAAACTTATTTTTAGTTGGTTTGTTTTTTAATATTGGCTGAGCTTTTTTCAAAAAAGTGTCCTGTAACTATCCTGTTTTTGTTCTAAAAGAACCATAAAAGAGAAATTTGAATGCTCTTTTTTACTAAAAGTCAGTTTTTTAACTCTATTTTTGACTCATAGATTATGTAAGTGTAAAATCTACATTAATAAAATTATGAAACCTATGAGGAAGTTTATATATTTACCAATAAATTATAGAATATGCTAAACAGTTATAGCTCTGCAGATAAGGTTTTATTAGCAGTAGATTGTATCATTTTTGGATTCGATCATCAGGGATTGAAAATTCTTCTTATCCAAAGGGATTTTGAACCTGAAAAGGGAAAATGGTCCTTAATTGGTGGTTTTTTAAAACGTGATGAAGTATTGGATAACGCTGCCATCAGAATTTTGAATACTTATACGGGATTGAATGATATATATATGGAGCAGCTTTATGCCTATAGCGAAATCGATCGTGACCCGGTTGAAAGAACTATTTCAGTTTCTTATTATGCATTGATTAATATTGAAAATCACAATACAGAGCTTATTAAAAATTACCATGCAGAATGGTTTCCTATTGCCGAAGCACCAAATTTAATTTTCGACCACAATGAAATGGTAAAAAATGCCATTAGAAGATTACGTTACAGAACTTCGATTAAACCAATTGGATTTGAATTACTGCCTGAAAAATTTACAATGCGCCAATTATTAGAGTTGTACGAAGCCATTTTGAGTAAGGAATTAGATAAACGAAACTTCATCAGCAAAATTAATTCTTTGGAAATCCTGAATAAACTGGATGAAAAAGATATGCAGTCTTCCCGCAAAGGATCTTATCTCTACACTTTCAACAAAGAAAAATACGAGGAGAAGCTATTGAACGATTTTGTTCTGAACTTATAAAAAAGTGAAAAAAATACCTTAAAAAAACAAACCCTGAAAGCTACAATCTTTCAGGGTTTTTTCCTTCAATAAAACTACTAATTAAAAAACTAACAAATTATTTTTCTTTTTAATCCACATTAATAAAAAATAAGTGTAGAATTTACATTTACAAATGTATATAAAATAATTCTATTAAAACAATAAATTGTTTTTTAATTAAAAGCTTACTGATTTATTAAACAAAACTTGTTTGTACTGTGAAATAAAACACGAATTTCACTAATTATCACGAATTTTGTTTGTGTAATTAATTTCACAAGCTTTACTGTATATGAATTCGTGACAATTCGTGAAATCTGTGTTTATAATGAGTTTCGCATAATCAACGAAGATTTATTTTCTATCTGTTCTCTTTTTCCTTTTAAAACCATTTCTGCCAAAATTTTTCCCATGGCTTCAAAATGAGTTGAAATCGTGGTAATTCCGTTTGCTACAATTTTTTTAAGCGGGGTTTCATTATAGGAAATAATTCCAAAATCATTTCCCAATTTCAGGTTTTGGTCCCTGGCATTTTCGATTACGCGAACCAAATCTCTGTCATTCGGAATAATGTAAAGATCCCCAATCGTAATTTCTCTGTTCGTAAATTCGGTTATTATTTCAGATTCAAAATCATATTCGACACAAAAATCCTCAAAGCCAATTTTCATTCCCAGCGGTTCTCTAAATCCCGGAAAAATCAAAATCAATTTTTTGTATTTATTCAATCTTGATTTTCCTTTTACCAAACCTTCAAAAATATCTTTTTGATGATTTTGATAAATAGCAGGATATATTTTTAAATCCGGATTGGTTTGATCGAGTATAATTACGTCACCTACTGGTAGGGTTTTTATCGAATAAGCTATATCGATTAAGTTGGTAGGCATGATAATGTATTTCGTGTAATTTCCGTTGCTGTCGTTTATAAGCTTTTGAAAAACGGGAACATTAAAATGATGAAAGAAAATATCGACCTGAACATTTTTTCCGATGCTTTTTAAAAACGAATTATAGATATCTTCCTTGAAACTGTTTAACTCATCAAAAAGCAAAAAAATCTTCTGTTTTATAGTGATTTCAACGCTTTTAACGTAATAACCTTTTCCGGGAATGGCATAAATGATACCTCTTTTTTTGAGTTCATCATAACCTAACAAAACTGTATCACGAGATAAATTAAAAGCCAGACAAACTTTATTTACCGACGGCAGGCGATCGCCTTTTACCAGTTTTTCTTCTTCAATCGCTTTTTCAATTGAAAGAATAATCTGTTTATATTTTGGAAGGCCGAGATTATTTTGAATAGAAATTATATTCATAAAAAAAGAATTTTTGTGCAATATACTAAAAACTGGTAGGTACTGGTATGTAAAATTTTAAAATGTTTCTATTTTTGGATTTCATTTTTAATAATTTTTTGATGGAATTAAAACACATATCGCATTTAATCGATATATCTTCAGCTAAATTGTTTGGTTTAATGCCTGACGGAGAGAAGATTTATTCTTTTGAATTATCAAATGAAAACGGAATGAAAGTACAAATCATCAATTATGGTGCAACCGTTACTTCATTACAGATTCCTCTTGAAAACGGAAAACTCGCAGATGTGGTTTTGGGCTTTGATAATCTGGAGGCTTATCTTGAATCTTATAATTTGCCGAGCGCACCTTATTTTGGAACTACCGTTGGCCGATATGCCGGAAGAATCAATAAAGGAAATTTTACTTTAAATGATACCGCTTTTCAATTGGCCGGAAATAACAACGGAAATACTTTGCACGGTGGAAATGAAGGTTTTGGAAAAAAAGTATGGTCTTTTACTAATTTAACACATGGTAAAAATCCATCTATAACGCTGCGTTTGTTAAGTGAAAATTTAGACGAAAATTTTCCCGGAGAATTACAAGTCGGATTAACTTATACATTAACCGAAGAAAACGAATTGACGTTAGAATATAAGGCAATAACTACAGAAGATACGGTTATAAACCTGACACATCATAGTTATTTTAACCTCAACGGTCATGATTCTTCAGTTCTGGATCAGGAAATGTTTGTCAATTCTGATAAAATTTTAGAGACAAAACCTGATAATATTCCGTCTGGAAAATTCACTGCTCTTTCTGGTCATGCTTTTGATTTCAGATCTGCAAAAAATTGTCCGGCCGTTATTGATAATTCATTTGTAATTGAATCTAAAAATGAAATTGCTGCGACATTATTCAGTACAAAAAACAATCTAAAAATGAATGTGTTTACAGATCAGCCAAGTGTGCATATATATGTAGGCGGAAATTGTTTTGATATTTTGAAAGGAAAAGAAAACGCAGCTTACCATCCGTCAAGCGGAATTTGTTTTGAAACGCAGAATTTCCCGGATGCGCCAAATCATGCTCATTTTCCGAGTTCGGTTTTGAAAAAAGGAGAACAATATCATCAAAAAACAGTTTATCAGTTTCAGAAAATAAACTAAAAACATAAAAAAACAATATTTATTTATTACCCAATGAATGACATTTTAATACAAAACACAACCGCATTTTTTGAGAAAACTTTTGGATCTGCTCCTCAAAAAATTGTACTTTCTCCGGGCAGAATTAATATTATCGGAGAACACGTAGATTATAATGACGGTTATGTTTTACCTGCCGCTATTGACAAAATAATTTGTTTTGCATTCGAAAAAAGCAATTCTTCAAAATCAAAAGTAATTGCGATTGATTTAAATGAAGAATTCGAAATTGATTTAACTCAGGAAATTCAATTAACCGATGTAGTATGGACCAATTATATTCGTGGTGTTATTAAGCAGTTGCAGGATAATGGTTTTTCATTTGAAGGTTTTAATTGTGTTTTTAGCAGTAATATTCCTGTTGGTTCGGGGTTATCTTCTTCTGCGGCTTTAGAATGCGGAATGCTTTTCGGAATAAAAGAACTTTACAATCTTACTATTAATAAGGTTGATATTGCTTTGATGGGACAAAAAGCAGAACATTGGGTGGGAATCAATTGCGGAATTATGGATCAGTTTTCGAGCGTACACGGTCTTGAAAATAAAGTTATAAAATTAGATTGCAATACACTTGAATTTGAATATCACGATGCCAATTTCAAAGATTATTCTTTGGTTTTATTTGACAGTAATGTAAAACATTCGCTTTTTACATCTGAATATAATACAAGAAGGATTGAATGTGAAGAAGGTTTATCCATCATAAAAAATAATTTTCCTGAAGTAAAAAGTTTCAGGGATTGTACAGAAGAGCAGATTTTGAGCATTCGCGACAAAATGAATGAAACTGTTTTTAAAAGAGTTCATTTTGTGGTTAAAGAAATTAAGCGTGTTACCAAAGCCTGCGAAGCGCTGGACAACGGAAATATAGAACTTTTAGGACAATTGCTTTTTGAAACGCATTATGGTCTGTCTCAGGAATATGCAGTAAGCTGTGAAGAGCTGGATATGCTTGTAGATACTGCAAAAGCAGATGATAACGTGATTGGTTCGAGGTTAATGGGAGGTGGTTTTGGTGGCTGTACTATAAATTTAATAAAAAAAGGTCACGAAAATGAGGTAAAAAATAAGTTTGCAAATCTTTATTTAGATATATTTGGTATCGAACTAAAATTTTACGATGTAAAAATCGCAAACGGAACAACACTACTTTAATACCACAACAATGAAAAATTTTGACATTAACGAAGACCCGCACAGACGTTACAACCCTTTAATTAATGAATGGGTTTTAGTTTCACCTCATCGCTCAAAGCGTCCTTGGCAAGGACAAAATGAAACAGTAGCAACAGAAGCATTGCCAAAATACGATTCAACCTGTTATTTATGCCCCGGAAATGTTCGTGCAAACGGGGTGAGCAATCCAGACTACAAAGACAGTTTTGTATTTGAAAATGATTTTGCCGCAATGAAACAGGATGAAATTATTTTTGAGGAAGATATTAAACACACCTTTTTTAAAGCACAGCCTGAGCGCGGAATTTCGAGAGTGGTTTGTTTTTCACCAAGACACGACCTTACGTTGCCGGAAATGAGTATTAATGAAATTGAAAACATCATTAAAACATGGCAAAAAGAATACACAGATTTAGGAAATATCAAATACATTAATCACGTTCAGATTTTTGAAAATAAAGGAAGTGTTATGGGTTGCAGTAACCCGCATCCGCATGGACAAATTTGGGCGCAGTCATCATTGCCAACCCAGGTTGAAAAAACACATAACAGTTTAAAAGCATATTACGATAAAAACCAGAAAACATTACTCTCCGATTACCTTCAGGCCGAATTAAGATCCGGCGAAAGAATTGTTATTGAAAATGATCATTTTGTGGCTTTGGTACCGTTTTGGGCAATCTGGCCATATGAAACAATGATTATCAGCAAAAGATCTTTTGGCAAAATCACTGATCTTACAGAAGAGGAAGCCCTTGCTTATGCTACAATTCTAAAAGAATTAACGACAAAATACGATAATTTATTCAACACATCTTTTCCTTATTCATCAGGAATCCATCAGGCGCCAACCGATGGTTTTGAGCATCCTGAATGGCATTTTCACATGCATTTTTATCCGCCATTGCTACGATCTGCAAGCGTAAAAAAATTCATGGTTGGCTACGAAATGCTGGGCGAATCACAGCGAGATATTACTCCCGAAAAAAGTGCCGAAATTTTAAGAGAATTATCAACTGTACATTATAAAAACAAAGAAAAAAGCCGCTTTGAAGAAGCATAAGTAAATAAAATAAATAAATTTAACACAATTACGCCCTGTATAAATGTAAAAAACACATTTGTTTTTGGCAGATATCTGGATTTTTATTTTACTTTTGGATTTCATTCTTTTTTTCATAAAAAAATAAGAGAATAAAAACACATATCATATTTAAAATTCGTTTAAACAATAAAAAAACCGGTTTTAGAAATTAAAACTTTTTAAAACAAAATTAAACAAACAATCACCCTATACTAATTTTTTAAAAGACTACTAACAATGAACCAGAACCTTGCTTTCGCAGATTATGCGGTATTTATTATTTATTTCATCGTAGTCTCGGTCTACGGTTATACAATTTACCATAAACGTAAAAAAGACGAACAAGACGCTAAAGCTTATTTTTTGGCTGAAGGAAACTTAACCTGGTGGGCTATTGGAGCATCTTTAATCGCCTCAAATATTTCGGCAGAACAATTCATCGGAATGAGTGGTGAAGGTTTCTTTTTAGGAATTGCCGTTGCCGCTTATGAGTGGCTGGCTGCTGTTGCCTTAATTATCGTTGCCGTTTGGTTTATTCCTGTATATCTTAAAAATAAGATTTACACGATGCCACAATTTTTAAAAACACGTTATAACGAATCGACTGCATTGATTATGGCCGTTTTCTGGTTGTTTTTATATGTATTTGTAAACTTAACTTCCATATTATATTTAGGAGCTGTTGCTATTAATGGTCTTGCCGGAGGAGAATATCTTCACGTTATTATGGTTGGATTGGCTTTATTTGCATTGCTTATTTCTCTTGGAGGAATGAAAGTTGTAGCTTATACTGATGTTATTCAGGTGGCCGTTTTAATTATCGGAGGTTTGGTAACTTCTTATATCGCACTAATAACTGTTGGAGAAAAGTTAGGAATAAGTAGTAGCGCAATTGAAGGTTTCAAAGTTTTAATGAGAGAAGCTCCTGAGCATTTCAAGATGATAATCCCAAAACCAACTGCTACTTCATCTCAGCTTGAAATCGACAAATATTTAACTTTCCCGGGTTTGATGTCTTATGTTGCCGGTATCTGGATCATCAACTTAAACTATTGGGGATGTAACCAATACATTACGCAAAGAGCTCTTGGTGCCGATTTACAAACTGCACGTACAGGTATCTTATTTGCAGGTATGCTAAAATTATTAATGCCATTAATCGTAATGTTGCCTGGTATTGCTGCTTTCGTTTTATACCAAAACGGACATTTACCTCAATTGGTTGGAGGAAAAGACGGCGCTTATTCTGCTGTATTAACGTTCTTGCCAACAGGTTTAAAAGGACTTTCTGTTGCGGCTTTAACTGCTGCAATTGTAGCTTCATTGGCTGGAAAAGTAAACAGTATCTCTACAATTTATACATTAGATATTCATAAAAAATATATTCAAAAAGAAGCTGGCGAAAAACAACAGGTAAATATTGGTAGAATTGCCGTTTTTGCTGCAATGCTTTTGGCAGTATTATTTACATGGAATGATATTTTAGGAATTGGCGGTGTTGGTGGATTTACTTATATCCAAAAATACACCGGATTTATTAGCCCTGGAGTTTTTGCTATGTTCTTCCTTGGTATGTTCTGGAAAAGGACTACAGGAACTGCAGCTATTGTGGGTGTAATTTTAGGATTTGTTTTATCTGTGTTATTCAACGAATACGCTCCTGCTTTATTCGGAAACGAAACTTTACTATATACAGCTTATCCTAACGGAAAAGGTGCTTTCGAAATCCCGTTCCATATTTGTATGGGATTATCATTCTTCTTTACCATGTTGGCTATGATTGGAATTAGTTTCGCTGGTCCAAAAGTAAATCCTAAAGCGTTTGAAATTGACTCTGAAATGTTTAAAGTAAAACCACAAACTACAGTTTTAATCGTAATTACATTATTGATTATTGTGGCTTTGTATGTTAAATTCTGGTAGTATAATTTTTTACTATATTATTTTTTGAAGTATAAAAAGACTGTCCATAAACGACAGTCTTTTTTTTTGTAAATTACTCGTTCAGATACCTTATTTGAATAATCTAACTTTTCTACTTATATATTATGACCACACAAAAATTCTGTCTAGCCCTAGACCTAAAAGACGATCCTAATTTAATTGCCGAATATAAAACCCTGCACCAAAACATTTGGCCGGAAATAACAGAAAGCATCAAAAGTACAGGAATCTCTGTTCTTGACATTTACTGTACAGGAAACAGACTCTTTATGATTATTGAAGCCGACGCTGATTTTTCATTCGAAAAAAAATCAAAATCAGATGCTGAGAATACAAAAGTTCAGGAATGGGAAAACTTAATGTGGAAATTTCAGCAAGCTTTACCGTGGGCAAAACCGGGTGAGAAATGGGTTTTGATGGAAAAAATATTTGAGTTGAAATAAACAAAAAACCCTAGTTTACACTAGGGTTTTCATTTTGTTCTTTTTGCATATTCAGTAAATAGGCCATATTCTGGATCACATGATCATGTTTCTTAACAAACGGATTTTCTTCGTTCCAGACATAACCTGCGAGAACCGAACATATTTTCTCTTTTACTTCAGGGTTTTCCGGTTGATGGAAGAATAAAGTCTGAAGATTTCCGGTGTACCATTCTTTCACGTAAGTGGTAAAAACAGCAATTCCGCGCTTCATGTATTCTGTAAACTCAACTTCCCAATCAACTTCAATTCCTTGTGATTCTTTGATGTATAATTTTGCTGCCAGCATTCCGGATTCTGTCGCAAAAGCAACTCCTGATGAAAACACTGGGTCTAAAAATTCAGAACTGTTTCCTGTTAAGGCAAAACCATCGCCATACATTCTTTTTACCGCTCTCGAATAATTTTCCAGTTTTACCGGTTCAAACAAAAACTCTGTTCCTTTAAATCTTTTAATATAATAATCCGATTTTTGAATTGCATTTCTTAACGCTTCAGCATTATCTTTATTTTCTGAAAGCGAATTGATAAAATCTGTTGGTCCAACAACTCCCAAACTAGTATTTCCGTTAGAAAAAGGAATTACCCATAACCAAACTTCGGTTTCCAGAATATCAAATGAAATCTGAGTTCCTTCCTCGCCTTCCGGTCTGTTGATGTCTTTTACGTGTGTAAATATCGAAGAATGCGGATCTAATTTTGATGGCGTATCGAGATCTAAAAGTCTTGGTAAAACACGTCCGTATCCGCTGGAATCGATAATGAATTTAGCGTGAATTTCTTTTAAATTTCCGTCCTTATCTTTTACAATTGTTTTCGAATTTTTTCCTTCAAAAGAAACTTCCAGAACTTCTGTTTCAAATTCCAAATCTATTCCTTTTCTAATAACTTCCTGAGCCATTGTGTTGTCAAAATCAGCTCTTGGCACCTGCCATGTCCAATCCCAGCCTTCACCAAACTTCTGGCTAAAATCAAAAACACAAATTTCTTCTCCTCTGATAAAACGAGCTCCGAGTTTTTTTTCAAAATTCATTGCATCCAGGCATTCAAAAAGTTCTGCTTCCTCAAAATGATCCATTACTCTGGGAATAAGGCTTTCGCCAACAACCAGTCTTGGGAACTTTGTTTTTTCTACAACTTTTATCTTAATATTGTTTTTGTGTAGATAAGATGCCGAAACACATCCGGACGGTCCTGCACCTATTACTAAAACATCTACAAACTCCTTTATCATATTAAAAATGTTATCAATTATTAAACTACATTTGCCATCATCAAAATAACTACAATTATTTTGATAAATAAAATTAAATTAGCACAACCAAAAACAATTTAATGAATACAATTAATGAATATTTAAGTTTAGCAGAATTCGAGTCCATAATATTTGGAAATAACAAAGTTGTTGTGAGCGACGTTGTATTGAATCGAGTAAATGAAAGCTTTAATTTCCTGAAAGAATTTTCAGGAAACAAAGTTATTTATGGAGTGAATACTGGTTTTGGCCCAATGGCTCAATATCGAATTAAAGAATCAGATCAGATTCAGTTACAATATAATTTAATCAGAAGCCACTCATCAGGAACAGGAAAACCGTTAAGCCCGGTTTGTGCAAAAGCAGCAATTTTGGCGCGATTAAACACCTTATCATTAGGTAATTCAGGAGTTCACCCTTCTGTAATTCACTTAATGGCCGAATTAATTAACAGAGATATTACTCCGTTAATTTTTGAACACGGTGGTGTTGGAGCAAGTGGAGATTTAGTACAACTATCCCATTTAGCTTTAGTTTTAATTGGAGAAGGCGAAGTTTTTTATAAAGGAGACAGAAGACCGACTTCAGAAGTTTTTGAAATTGAAGGTTTAAAACCTATTCAGGTAGAAATCAGAGAAGGTCTTGCGTTAATTAACGGAACTTCTGTAATGACCGGAATTGGAGTTGTAAATGTGCATCATGCTAATAAATTATTAGACTGGTCATTAAAAGCTTCTTGCGCCATTAACGAATTGGTTCAGGCTTATGACGACCACTTTTCTGAAGAATTAAACCAAACTAAACGTCATAAAGGGCAACAGGAAGTGGCTGCAAAAATGAGAGCGAATCTTTCTGACAGTACTTTAATCCGTAAAAGAGAAGACCATTTATATTCTGGAGAAAATACCGAAGAAATTTTCAAGGAAAAAGTACAGGAATATTATTCATTGCGTTGTGTGCCTCAAATTTTAGGTCCCGTTTTGGAGACTATCAATAATGTAGCTTCTATTTTAGAAGACGAATTTAACTCGGCAAATGACAACCCGATTATCGACGTAAAAAACAAACACGTTTATCACGGAGGTAATTTCCACGGCGATTATATTTCGCTTGAAATGGATAAATTAAAAATTGTTATTACCAAATTAACGATGTTGGCAGAACGTCAGTTGAATTATTTGCTGAATTCAAAAATCAACGAAATCCTTCCTCCGTTTGTTAATTTAGGAACATTAGGATTTAATTTCGGAATGCAGGGAGTTCAATTTGTTGCAACTTCTACAACTGCCGAAAGCCAAATGTTATCAAACCCAATGTACGTTCATAGTATCCCAAACAACAATGACAATCAAGACATTGTAAGTATGGGTACCAACTCGGCAGTAATTACATCAAAAGTAATCGAGAATTCTTTTGAAGTTTTGGCTATCGAATTAATTACAATTGTTCAGGCGATTGATTATTTACAGCAAAAAGATAAAATTTCATCGGTTACCAAAAAATGGTATGACGATGTGCGAAAAATAATTCCTGTATTTAAGGAAGATCAGGTAATGTATCCGTTTGTTCAGCAAGTAAAAGATTATCTTATCAATAGTTAAGCGTTACTTTTTTATTAATATTGAATTTTAAAACCATGAAAAAACCACTTATTTTTTTGTTGCTATTCGTTATTCAATTTGTTAATAGTCAGGAATTGGCATTAGTTAAAAAGAATTCAAAAATTGGATATATTTCTAAAGATGGATCTTTTAAAATAGAACCTCAATACAAATCTGCAAAAAGCTTTTCTGATGGTTTAGCTGCTGTCGAAAATGGTGGAAAATGGGGATTTATTGATACCAAAGGAAGCTGGGTAATTCCTGCATCTTTTGAAAATGCCAAAGATTTTAACAGTGGAGTTGCTATCGTGCAAAAAGAGAAGGAATGGGTTTATATCAATACAAAAGGAGAAATTCTTAAAGCGCCTGCTTCCGAAAAATTATTTGATTTTAATAACGGTGTTGCCTTTATAAAACAAGCCAATAAAATTGGATTAATCAATTCAAAAATGGCCGTTGTTTTAGAACCAAAATACGATCAGATAAAACCTTTTGAAAATGGTTTTGCCAGAGTTGAAAACAATAAAAAATGGGGAATCATTAATGCTTCCGGTAAGGAACTAATAGAACCTTCGTATGACGAAATAGGAAACTATTTTAAAAATACAACCTGGGCAAGAAAAGATAAGACGTTTGGAATTGTAAGTTCCGGAAATTTTATTGCTGTTGATGGTGCCGAAAAAATCTGGGACTTTGAAACACAAGATCTGACTTATGCCAAAAAGAACGGTAAAATTGGATTCATTGACCTTAAAGGAAATTGGGTAATTACTCCTATTTATGATAAAGCAAAAGCATTCTCTAAAAATTTAGCTCCGGTTTGTGTGGGGTCTAAATGGGGATATATAAACCCAAAAGCAGAATTTGTTATTCCGCCAACTTATAGTGATGCAGAAGTTTTCAGTTCAAACGGACTGGCTCCTATAAAAGAAAAAAATTGGGGTTTTATCAATGAAACAGGAAAATTAGTTATTCCAACACAATATGGTATTACTTCAAACGGATTCGTCATTGCTCTGTTTGTACAACAAGACAAAGGATTTATTGATGGTCTTGCCAGAGTAAAAAACGAAGGAAAATGGGGGTTTCTTAAACCAGATGGAACTGTAGTGGGCAATCAATGGTTTGAAAATGCTGAATTATTTTCTAAAACAGCAGAAAAAAATACCCCAAACGAAGTCGTTACTGAAAAAGCGAAACCGGAGACAAAAGCAGAAACAAAACCAGCTAAAGCAGGATCAAAACCAGCAACTAAAAAGAAAAAATAACACATTTGTGTTCTATAAAAAATAAAATTTACATCAATGAAATGTGTATTAGTAACGGGTGGTTCAAGAGGAATTGGAAGTGCTATTTGCAAAAAATTAGCGGTTGAATCCAACTATCATATTCTGATTAATTATCATTCGAACAAAACTGCTGCAGAAGAAACTTTGCAGGAAATTCAAAAATTAGGAGCAACCGGAGAAATCTTAGGTTTTGATGTTTCTAATTTTGAACAAGTACAAGCAACTTTAACGCAATGGCAGGAAGCGAATCCTGAAGCCATCGTTGAAGCCATTGTAAACAATGCCGGAATTACAAAAGATGGCCTTTTTATGTGGATGACTCCCGAAGACTGGAACGGCGTTGTAAACACAAGTCTTAACGGATTTTTTAATGTTACGCAGTTTTTTATTCAAAAAATGCTGCGCAATAAATATGGCCGAATTGTAAATATGGTTTCTGTTTCGGGAGTAAAAGGTACTGCCGGGCAAACCAATTATTCGGCGGCAAAAGGGGCTATTGTTGCAGCTACAAAAGCACTTGCCCAGGAAGTTGCAAAACGTAACATTACTGTTAATGCAGTTGCGCCGGGTTTTATACGAACTGACATGACGAGCCAATTAGACGAAAAAGAATTACTAAAACTAATTCCCGTAAATCGTTTTGGCGAAGCCGAAGAAGTCGCAGATTTGGTAAGCTTTTTGATTTCAAAAAAATCAAGCTATATTACCGGAGAAATTATTAACATCAACGGAGGAATATATTCTTAGAAATATTATATTTCTCCCATGTTTACCAAGTTATTTTAAGTTTTTTTCCTTTAACACCGAAAATTGCTCGCAAAGACGCTAAGTCGCAAAGTTTTATTAAAAAACTTAAATAAAGAAAACCCTTAGCGTTTTTGCGAGATTAAAAAAATTAAAGAATAGATTAAAAAAAACTTTGGTGACTTTGTTTAAAAAATATACTTAAGGATTAAAAAATTACTTATAAAAAGACCATGAATAAGAGAGTTGTAATTACCGGAATGGGAATTTATTCCTGTATAGGTACTTCTTTAGATGAAGTAAAGGAGTCTTTATATAACGGAAAATCTGGTATTCAGTTTGATTCTGAAAGAAAAGAATTTGGTTTTCAATCAGCCTTAACGGGTATGGTGCCTAAAACCGATTTAAAATCTTTATTGACCAGAAGACAACGTATGAGTATTGGTGAAGAAACCGAATATGCGTACATGGCTACCATCGAAGCATTAAAAAATGCCAATATTGATGATGCTTTTTTTGACGATCGCGAAGTGGGTATTATGTACGGAAATGATAGTGTTTCAAAAGCCATTATCGATGCTACAGATATTGTTCGTGAGAAAAAAGATACAGCCCTAATTGGTTCTGGTGCAATTTTTAAATCAATGAATTCTACGGTAACGATGAATTTGTCTACGATTTTTAAACTTCGTGGTATTAATCTTACCATAAGTGCCGCTTGTGCAAGTGGTTCCCATTCTATTGGACTGGCTTATTTTTTAATAAAAAGCGGTTTTCAGGATATTATTATTTGCGGAGGCGCACAGGAAATCAACAAATATGCCATGTGCAGTTTTGATGGTTTAGGTGTTTTTTCTGCAAGAGAAGGCGAACCCCAAAAAGCGTCAAGACCTTTTGATGCTGATCGCGACGGATTAATCCCGAGTGGTGGAGGTGCAACGTTAATATTAGAAAGCTACGAATCGGCAATTGCACGTGGTGCAACGATTATTGCAGAAGTTGCCGGTTACGGTTTCTCTTCAAACGGCGGTCATATTTCGACTCCAAATGTTGAAGGCCCTGCAACTGCTATGCAAAGAGCGCTTGATGATGCACAATTAAAAGCTGGCGATATCGATTATATCAATGCGCATGCGACTTCGACACCTGTTGGAGACAGCAATGAAGCAAAAGCTATTTTTGAAGTTTTTGGCGAAAGCAATCCTTATGTAAGCTCAACAAAATCAATGACCGGTCACGAATGCTGGATGGCCGGAGCAAGCGAAATTATCTATTCGACATTGATGATGCAGCACGATTTTATAGCTCCCAATATCAATTTGGAAAATACAGACGAAGACTCTGCTAAATTAAATTTAGTTAAAACTACGTTAAATAGAAAAATTGATATATTTTTGTCGAATTCCTTCGGATTTGGAGGAACCAATTCTGCACTGGTAGTTAAAAAGTTTAAATGAAGCGATGAATAAAGAAGAAATAATAAAAAAAATTAATGGTTTTTTGGTTGATGAATTTGAAGTAGACAATGATGACATTGAACCAGACGCAAATTTAAAAGATACACTAGGGTTAGATAGTTTAGACTATGTTGATTTAGTTGTTTCTATTGAAGCGACCTTTGGTGTAAAATTAGTTGAAGCTGATTTTGTTGGAATTTCCTCTTTTCAAACTTTCTACGACCTTATAGAAAACAAACTAAAAGCTAAAGCTGTTTAATGAGTCAATGGGATGGCAAATCAAAAGGAACAGTTTTAGGCTATAAAATATTCGTTTTTTTAATACAAAAAGCGGGTGTCAAGTCCGCTTATGTATTACTTTATTTTGTTGCCTCTTATTACTTTTTGTTCTTAAAGAAAAGCAACAGGGCAATTTCTTATTATTTTAAAGAAAGGCTGCAATATTCCAATTTCAAATCTAAAAAAATGGTTTTCAAAAGTTATTACACTTTTGGGCAAACTATTATTGATAAAATTTCTATTTCGGCAGGAATGCGAAATAAATTTACCTACGAATTTGACGGAATCGAAATTTTAAAAAATCTTTTGGCAGAAAAAAAAGGCGGCGTTTTGATTAGCGCGCACATTGGAAATTTTGAAATCGCCGAACATTTTTTAGGTGATATCGACATCGATTTTCAAATTAATCTGGTCACTACAGATTTAGAACATTCTGCTATAAAGAATTATCTGGAAAGTGTTACTCAAAAACCTACCGTAAAATTCATCATTATCAGAGAAGATTTATCCCATATTTTTGAAATCAATGCTGCTTTGGCCAATAATGAATTGGTTTGTTTTACCGGCGATCGTTATTTTGAAGGAACAAAATCACTATCAGAAAAAATATTAGGGGAAGAAGCTAATTTCCCGGCAGGTCCGTTTTTAATTGCGTCGCGCTTAAAAGTTCCGGTTGTTTTTGTTTATGTAATGAAAGAGCCCAACTTACACTATCATTTATATGCACGCGAGGCCGTTGTAAAACATCGTGACGAAAAAGCACTTTTAAAATCATATATTGAAAGTGTAGAATCTATGCTTCAAAAATATCCGTTGCAATGGTTCAATTATTTTGATTTCTGGAATCAGTTAAAGTCAAAGTAAACAATTGCTATTTAACCGCAAAGTTCGCAAAGCTTTGTATTGATTTAGCTTAGCGGTAATTACGCCAAACAATTTTTAATTTTTAATTCTCAATTTTTAATTAAAAAGTCATTCTTTCATCCTTAAACGCTTAAAACAGAATATGCAGGAATTTGACACAATTATCATCGGTTCAGGAGTTGGAGGATTAGCAACTGCAATATGTCTGGCAAGAGCAGGACAAAAAGTTTTAGTGCTCGAACAGCATTACGTTCCTGGTGGCTGGAGTCATAGTTTTACATTAAATGGTCAGCGTTTTAGTCCGGGTGTTCACTATGTAGGATTGATGGAAGAAGGTCAATCTACCAATGAATTATATCGCGGTTTAGGAATTGCCAACGACATGGTTTTTTTTCGAATGAACAAAAATGCCTATGAACATTGTTTAATTGGAGATGAAATTTTTGACTTACCGGCAGGAATAGACAATCTTAAAAAAACACTTACTTCTCATTTTCCGCACGAAGAAAAAAACATAAACGAATATCTTACCGTTGTTCAAAAAGTAGCGTATGAACTGCAGTTGATTCCGAAATTAAAAGGTTTCTGGCAAAATATTACAGTTCCATTCCGAACCAAACATTTTGGAAAATTTGCTTTATTTCCCCTAAAAAAAGTAATTGGCTGGCATGTAAAAGATGCGAAGTTAAAATCTGTTCTCAATATTCAATGCGGCGATCATGGACTTCCTCCAAATAGAGCCTGTTTCCCTGTTCATTGTTCTGTAATGAACCATTATTTTGATGGTGGTTTTTATCCAATGGGCGGCGGTGGCGGTATCGTTAAAGCCATGACAAATGGAATAAAAAGACATAACGGAGAAGTAAGGGTAAAACAAAATGTCAATAAAATTTTAATCGAAAATAAAAAAGCCTTTGGCGTTGAGCTTGAAAACGGCGAAAGAATTTTTGCAAAAAATATTGTCTCAAATGCTGATCCCAGCATCACTTACCTAAATTTAATTGACAAGGAACATTTAAGCAAATCACTGATTAAGAAATTAGAGAAAACAAAATATTCTGTTACGTCTTTAATTTTATTTTTAACATTAGATATAGATGTTACTCAATTTCAAATAGATTCCGGAAATATCTGGATGATGAAAGACGAACATGACGACGAGAATTTTGAAAATTTAATGAGCAATAATATTGACGAAGGAGATTCATTTCCTGCTGTTTTTATAAGTTGTACAACACTTAAAGATCCTGCCAGTTATAACGGAAGATATCATAATTTTGAAATTGTTACTTATGTAAATTACGATCATTTAAAAGATTTTAACGGTTTACAAGATTATCATAACGAAGAGTATAAAATTTTCAAGGAAAAAATCACTAATAAATTGATGAATAATGTCGAGAAGATCATTCCGAATGCAAAACAGCATATTATTCAGGCAGAATTAGGAACTCCAAAAACAAATGAATTTTACATTAATTCGACAAAAGGAAATGTTTACGGAACCGAAAAAACCTTAAATCAGGTTGGTCCTTTTGCTTATAAAAACAAAACCGAAATAGAGCATTTATTTCTTTGCGGTTCGTGTACTTTATCTCACGGCGTTGCAGGCGCTTCGTACTCTGGCGTTGCAGCTGCTGCAGCCATTTTAGAATGCACTTCAGACGATTTATTAATTGAAGATGAAAACCAAAAAATCAGAATTTATGATGCCGAAGATCCTGCTTCATGGCCGGATTGGGTTCATACAAAACGAAGCGATAAAATCAGGAAATTTGTCTCATAAAATTAATTACTTTTGCAACTAAACCAAAAAGCCACCAATCTAAAATGAAAAATGTTCTTGTTGTTTATTACTCCCAATCTGGACAACTGGAAGAAATTGCACGAAATATTGCAAAACCCTTCTTAAATTCAGAAGATATAAAAGTAACATTTCACGAAATCCAACTAGAAAAACCCTTCCCTTTTCCATGGGACAAGGATTCTTTTTTTGATGCTTTTCCGGAATCTTTTCTTCAAATTCCAAGAGAACTAAAACCAATACCAGAAGAAATTCTAAATACAAAATTTGACCTGGTTCTTTTTCATTATCAGGTTTGGTATTTGTCACCATCTATTCCAATAAACTCATTTCTAAAAAGTGCCGATGGAAAAAAGATATTAAGCGATACGCCGGTTATTACCATTAGCGGTTCTCGTAATATGTGGATTATGGCACAGGAAAAAATTAAAGTTTTACTAAAAGAAGCCAACGCACAATTAGTAGGAAATGTAGCTTTGGTTGACAGAGTTGGAAACCTGATTAGTGTTATTACTATTGTCGAATGGATGTTCTCGGGAGTAAAGAAAAAATATCTCGGAATTTTCCCACTACCGGGAGTTTCAGAAAAAGACATACAGGAATCGGAAAAATTTGGAAAAGTGATGCTTTCTGAGTTTCAACAAGACAATCTTAAGAATTTACAGCCAAAATTAACAGGAATAGGTGCGGTAAAAATTAGCTCGTATCTTGTAACTGTTGACAAAACAGCGAATAAAATTTTTAATAAATGGTCAAATCTGATTTATAAAAATAAAAATAACAGAAAACTGCTTCTTAAAGTATTTAATGTTTATTTATTCCTCGCGATATGGTTAATCTCACCAATAGTGTATATATTGCACCTTATTACATACCCCATTAAGTTAAAAACCATAAAAAAAGAAACTCAATATTATAAAGGAGTTTAGAAGACGAAAGTAGATTATGTTTGAAGTATATATTACCAAAGCCGCAAAATTTTTGCCAAACGAAGCTGTTTCAAATGATGAAATGGAAAGTTATTTAGGTCTTATTAATGATACCGCTTCTAAAGCAAGACGTATTATTTTACGCAATAATAAAATTTTAAGCCGCCATTACGCTGTAGACAAAACGGGAAAAAGCACACACAGCAATGCCGAATTAACACGTAATGCAATTGTGCAGTTATTTGATGAAAATTTCACAGCTCAGGATTTAGAAGTGCTTTCTTGTGGAACCTCAACACCAGATATTTTCCTTCCGTCACACGCCGCAATGGTTCATGGTTTACTTCAAAATAAATCGGTAGAATTAAACTCATCAACAGGAGTTTGTTGCGCCGGAATGAATTCGTTAAAATTTGGTTTTCTGTCTGTAAGATCAGGAAATTCTAAAAATGCTGTTTGTACAGGATCAGAAAAAGTTTCGACCTGGCTAATTGCTAAAAAATACAGTCAGGAAGTAAGCAATTTAAAAAACCTTGAAGAGCAGCCTATTATTGCTTTCAAAAAAGATTTTTTACGTTGGATGTTATCAGACGGAGCAGGAGCTTTTTTATTGGAAAATAAACCAAGCGGAGACATTTCCCTAAAAATCGAATGGATGGAAGCTTTTTCATACGCATTTGAATTAGAGACTTGTATGTATGCCGGTGGAGATAAATTAGAAAACGGCGAAATTAAATCGTGGAGCGATTATGAGCCGGAAGAATTACTGAACGAATCTGTTTTTGCCATCAAACAAGACGTAAAATTATTGGACGAATTTATACTTTCAAAAGGAGCTGAGAGTATGTATGATGCCATGACTAAAAATAATATTACATCAGATCAGGTTGACTATTTTATTCCGCACGTTTCATCTAACTTTTTTGTCGAAGGATTAAAAAAAGGATTAAGCGAAAAAGGAATTGGAATGGCTGACAAGAAATGGTTTATGAACCTTTCAAGAGTAGGAAATGTAGGTTCTGCCTCTATTTATTTGGCTGTAGAAGAATTGATGAATTCTGGAAAACTAAAAAAAGGCGATCGTATTCTTTTATCTGTTCCTGAAAGTGGAAGATTTTCTTTTGCCTATGCTTATTTAACCGTTTGTTAATGGAAAGAACTTTACTTTTAGAAAAAAATGCCGTCGAAAATTTACTGCCTCAAAAGTTTCCTTTTGTTATGGTAGATAAAATGTATTCTTTTACAGAAACTTCATTGGTTTCGGGATTACAGATTCAAAATGACAATATTTTTTTTGATAATAATACTTTTTTAGAAGCTGGTTTAATTGAACACATGGCGCAATCTGTGGCTTTACATACAGGTTACGAATATTTTTTAAGAAATGAAATTGCTCCAACGGGATACATTGGATCTATTAAAGACATTGAAATAAAAAAATTACCCGAAATAAACGATACAATTCAGTCAACCGTAACTATTTTGCAGGAATTTGGCGGAATTACTTTGGTTGATATCGTTACGACTTTAAACAATGAAGAAATCGCTAAAGGGCAAATGAAAACCGTTTTAGCCAAATAATATAAGTATGAATATTGCTGCTGTCGACATTCAGAACTATTTACCACACCGGGCACCGCTGCTTATGGTGGATTTAATTTTGGAAATTGAATCAGATTTTGTAGAAACCATATTTTTGATCAAAGACGACAATATTTTTGTTGATAAAGGTATTTTTATTGAAGCCGGTTTAATCGAAAACACAGCACAAACCTGTTCGTCAATTGTAGGTAAAAAATATTTTTTTGAAGAAGACGGAACCGAAAATGAAAATGTAAACGTTCTTGGTTTTATCAGCGCAATCAAAAATTTAAAAATACACGAATTGCCAAAAGTGGGCGATACCATTATAACTAAAGCAAATTTGGTTTCGAAATTCGTAGGCGAAGATTATACTTTATGTACGATGAGCTGCGAGAGTTTATCAGACGATAAAAAGCTTTTAGAATGCGAAATTAATTTGTTCATTCAAAAAACAATGTCGGTGTAAATGATTTCTAAAAAGATCATTTTTCATCTGTTAATCAGAATTGGAATTTTGATTTTCCTGACAGGATTGGTTTTTTTGTTTTGGTATTTTACCTTTGATCCTCATAAATTTTGTGACGAAAACGGACATAAACATGTTGATGGAGGTTTGGGGGTTTTTATTTTATTGTTCATAGTTATAGTAGTATTTTATTTAGGGCTAATAATAGAAATGTTTTATTTATTTGAAAAAAAAGAAGGGAATTTAGCTTTAACAAATCTGATCTTTTTAATGATTAGTTTATGCTTGGTATTACCTTTTTGTATCACATAAATTAAATTGTAATGATATGGAAAAAGAAAAAGTACCGCAGGACAAAAGCAACTTAACTAAAAACAACGTTAAAGAACTTTTGTATGCAACCGATGAAAACGGAAACTATACTACAACTTTAAGTACTGGCTGGGAACCAAAAACAATTGCACTTTCCAACTCTATTGACGATATAAACGAACGAATCGCCGAAGCAAAAATGCAGGTCGAAACCGGCGAAGCCAGTCCGATTTGTTATTATATGGAACTTAACAAAATGGATTTGACTATTTTGGCAAGTTACGTTGGACTTTGGAAATGGCGTGTAAAAAGACATTTTAAACCCGAAGTTTTTGCCAAATTAAACGATAAAATTTTAAAAAAATATGCCGATGCTTTTGACATTTCGGTAGCAGAATTAAAAAATATTAAAACAGACTAATGCAAGTTAATTTCACACATCATCAATCTGCTCATTGCGAAAACGGAGTAGCTTCGAATTTGTTAAAAAACAACGGCCTTAACATTAGTGAACCGATGGTTTTTGGTATTGGTTCCGGACTTTTTTTTGTGTATTTGCCTTTTATAAAAGTAAATCATGCGCCGGCAATTAGTTACAGAACTTTGCCTGGACAAATTTTTAATAAACTGGCAAGTCGTTTAAACTTAAAAATTAAGAGACAAAAATTTTCATCGACAACAAATGCAAACAAAGCATTGGATGAAAATTTAAAAAATAATATTCCAACCGGATTACAAGTTGGTGTGTATCATTTAAGTTATTTTCCTGATGAATACCGCTTTCATTTTAACGCACACAATCTAGTCGTTTACGGAAAAACCGAAACCGATTATTTAGTGAGCGATCCTGTTATGGAAACCGTTACCACACTTACGCACGATGAACTTGATAAAGTACGTTTCGCCAAAGGTGCCTTTGCGCCAAGAGGACAAATGTATTATCCAATTCACATTCCGAAAGACGTTGATTTGAAAAGCGCGATCATTAAAGGAATCAAAAATACCTGTCGCGATATGCTGGCACCAATGCCAATTGTTGGTGTACGCGGAATTAAATTTGTATCGAAACAAATTAGAAAATGGCCTGTAAAACACGGAACCAAAAAAGCCAATCATTATCTAGCACAAATGGTTCGTATGCAGGAAGAAATAGGAACAGGAGGCGGTGGTTTCCGTTTTATATATGCTGCTTTTTTACAGGAAGCATCGGTTATTTTAAATAATGAAGAATTGAAAACGCTGTCAAAAGAAATGACTTTAATTGGAGATTCATGGCGTGATTTTGCTGTTGAAGCTTCTCGTATTTACAAAAACCGAAGTGCAAAAGAAGATGCTTACAACACCATCGCTGATGAACTTTTGGACATTGCCAATCGTGAAGAAATCTTTTTCAAAAAACTAAAACAAGCCATAAGCTAATATATTTTGCAGTCAATAATTAAAATAGAATCTCTTTCGAAAAAGTACAAAAATGCAGAAATGTATTCTTTGAACGAAGTCTCATTGCATATAAATGAAGGCAGTATTTTTGGTTTGTTAGGCCCAAATGGTGCCGGAAAAACCACTTTAATTTCTATGCTTTGCGGATTGGTAAAACCAACTTCAGGACATTTTACAATTGATGGTTTAAACTACACTGACGATTCTTCACAAATAAAAAAAATCATTGGCGTTGTTCCTCAGGAATATGCTTTATATCCGACTTTGACGGCCAGGGAAAATTTACATTATTTTGGAAGTATGTACGGCTTAAAAGGTTCTGATTTAAAAGATAAAGTAGTAGAAACTTTAGACCTTTTAGGATTATTAAAGTTCGCAGACAAACGAATCGAAACTTTTTCGGGCGGAATGAAACGAAGAGTTAATTTGATTGCCGGAATTCTGCACAATCCAAAAGTTTTATTTTTAGATGAACCAACCGTTGGTGTTGACGTTCAATCGAAAAATGCTATTATAGATTATTTGAAATTATTAAACCAAAACGGAACAACCATTATTTATACCTCACATCATTTGGCTGAAGCCGAAGATTTTTGCACCAATATCGCCATTTTAGACCGAGGCAAAATTTATGCACAAGGCACACCTTCGAGCTTAATTTCTTCTACTGAAAAAGCAAGAAACCTTGAAGAAGTTTTTATTTCATTAACCGGTAAAGACTTTAGAGATGAGCTATAAAATTTGGATGTCTGTAGTAAAAGAATTCTTGTTGTTAAGACGGGATTTAGGAGGTTTAATTATTCTGTTTGTGATGCCGCTGGTGCTTGTTATCACCGTTACATTGATACAAGACAGTACTTTTAAAACCGTAAGCGATTCAAAAATTGAAATTTTACTAATCGATAATGATAAAGGCGATGTTTCTAAAACTGTTTTTGAAAATCTTGAAAAGAGCAGTTTGTTTACTGTCGTAACGCAAATCGACAATCAGCCTATTACAGAAGAGATTGCTAAAGAAGCTGTTTACAGAGGAAAATATAAACTTGCCATTGTAATTCCTTCAAAATTAAGCGTTGATTTACAAGCCAAAATTGATCAGAATGTAGACAACATTTTGAGCAATATGGGTTTAACCGATAGTGTTGCAAAACCTGCTACTCCAAAAATAATCAAAGAAAAAGAAGTAAAACTCTATTTTGATCCGGCGGTTCAGTTAAGTTTTAAAAATGCAGTAATGAGTTCGATTGATAAAATGATTTCTCAAATCGAATCAAAATCAATTTACAAAACATTTCAAAATCAATTGGGAGAAGGAAATGCCGATTTCGAACAAAAAAGTTTTATCTCCTTCAAAGAAATAATTCCAACAATAAACAACAAAGAAGTTCGTCCAAATTCGGTGCAACATAACGTTCCGGCCTGGACTCTTTTTGCCATATTTTTTATTGTAATTCCGTTGTCTATTAATATAGTAAAAGAAAAAACACAAGGAACATTTGTTCGTTTAAGAACCAATCCGTCTTCTAATTTTATTGTGATTATCGGAAAAACGATTACCTATTCCGCCATTTGTATGATCCAGTTTTATATGATGGTTGCTGTGGCAGTTTTTCTATTTCCTCATATTGGTTTGCCGTCATTAAACATCGAAGGTCATTTATTTTTAATGAGTATTGTGGCTTTATTTTCAGGATTTGCAGCAATTGGTTTCGGGATTTTATTAGGAACTGTTGCCAGCACGCAAGAACAATCTGCTCCTTTTGGCGCAACAAGTGTTATCATTTTAGCTGCTATTGGCGGTGTTTGGGTCCCTGTTTTTGCAATGCCAAAAATCATGCAGATCGTTGCCAAATCTTCACCAATGAATTGGGCATTAGAAGCTTTTTATGATGTTTTATTACGCAACATCTCTTTCTTAGAAATCATACAAAAAATAAGTTTATTGTTTTTGTTTTTTATTATCACAACATCCATCGCATTATTTTATGACAAAAAGAAAAGAACAGTATAACGAAGCCACTTCCCTAACCGTTTCTCACGAAATCAGAATTCGTTTTAACGAAACTGATCCGCTTGGAATCGTTTGGCACGGCAATTATATTACCTATTTTGAAGATGGACGTGAAGCATTTGGGCGCGAACACGGACTTACATATCTTGATATTGCAGAAACCGGTTACACTACTCCAATCGTAAAATCAAAATGCGAACATAAATTATCTTTGCGATACGGCGATGTTGTAACAATCGAAACTACGGTTGTTGATACGCCCGCTGCAAAAATGATTTATCGTTTTAAAATTATTGATGCAAAAGGAGACGTTGCCTGTACTGGAGAAACGGTTCAGGTATTTTTAGATAAAGATGGAAATTTAATGTTGACGAATCCTGAGTTTTACGAAAACTGGAAACGAAAAGTTGGATTATTAAAATAAAAATACGGATTACACTAATTTTCACGAATTAAGAAATAAAAAAATCTGTGTAAATCTGTTTAATCCGCACAATCTGTGGCTAATTTTAAGCCAGGAAAAAAAGAGAAAATGATAAGAGAAATATACATCACCGAAACCAATTGTATCACACCTTTAGGATTTGATGTTGAATCAAACGTTGAAGCTATTTTGCGTGGCGAATCCGGAATTCAATTACACGGCGATGTTTCTTTAATGCCAAATTCATTTTACGCGTCTATTATTTCTACCGAAAAAATAAATAGTGCTTTTGAAAAAATAAGCACTGACAAAAAATATTCCCGCTTAGAAAAAATGATGATTTTGGCTTTAGAGCCGATTATCAAAAATTCAGGAGTTGAATTAAATTCAAAAACCGCTTTTATACTTTCAACTACAAAAGGAAATGTTACGGCATTAAAAGAAGATTTTGAAGAAAGTTTTAATAATGCACATTTAGATGTTTTGGCAAAAAATGTTGCTGATTTCTTCGGATTCAAAACACAGCCAATTGTAGTTTCAAACGCTTGTGTTTCTGGAATTTTAGCCGTTTCCATTGCCAAAAGAATGATTCAGTCTGAATTGTACGACAACATTTTTGTTGTTGCCGGCGACGAAGTTTCTGAGTTTGTTTTATCGGGATTTAATGCTTTCCAGGCGATGAGTGATTTGCCTTGTAAACCATATTCTAAAAACAGAACCGGCGTAAGTTTAGGCGAAGCAACGGCTGCAGTTTTAATTTCGGCGGAAGCCAAAGACGCTAAAATAAAAGTTATTGGAGACAGTTCGATAAATGATGCCAATCATATCTCGGGTCCGTCAAGAACAGGCGAAGGTTTGTTTAGAAGTATTCACAATGCTTTGAAAGAAGCTCAAATTGATGCCGATAAATTAGATTATATTTCAGCTCACGGAACGGCAACACCGTTTAACGATGAAATGGAAGCGATTGCATTAAGTCGTTTAAATTTACAAAATGCTCCCATAAATAGTTTAAAAGGATTTTACGGTCATACATTAGGCGCTTCGGGATTATTAGAAACCGTAATTGCCATTGAATCCGCGAATAAAAATATGCTTTTTGAATCGAAAGGTTTTGATGAAATCGGCGTAAGCGAAACAATCAATGTTATTGAGAAAAATGAAGAGGCAACTATCAATTATTTCCTGAAAACAGCTTCTGGTTTTGGAGGTTGTAATACGGCTGTGGTTTTTGAAAAAGTGAAATAAAACACGAATTTCACTAATTTTCACGAATTTCATTTTTTGAGTTTGTGAAATTTAAAACATATTTTAAATCTGTGCCAATTCGTGGAATTAGTGTTAAATAAAAACAATGACTCAAAATACCTACATACAATCCTACATCTCCATCCAAAACAACGAAATTGTTTTGAACGGAACTTCTGTATTCAAAATAGAACCAACAGATTTTGCTGATTTCTCTAAACAAGCGTATCGTAATTTTGATATGCAATATCCGAAGTTTTTTAAAATGGATGCTTTGAGCAAACTGGCTTTTTTAGGATCTGAATTGCTTTTGAGTCCGATTATTTCATCTGATAAAGAAAATAATATCGCTTTGGTTTTGGCCAATAAATCGTCGAGTTTAGATACAGATGTTAAGTATCAGGAATCTATTTCTGATAAAGAAAACTATTTTCCGAGTCCGGCGGTTTTCGTTTATACGCTGCCAAATATTTGTCTGGGCGAAATAAGTATTCGTCATCAGCTGAAAAGTGAAAATTCTTTCTTTATATTTGAGGCCTTCAATCCTGAATTTATGTCGAATTATTCCAACATTCTGCTGAATTCAAACAAGGCAGAAACAGTGCTTTGCGGCTGGGTTGAATTTTTTAATGACAATTATAAAGCATTTCTTTGCACCATTAGTAAAGAAGAAAACGAAAAATATAAAAACGAAACTATCAATACATTATATAATAAATAATCATGGAAGCATTAAAAGAAGAATTAAAAAACAAAATCATTACTACTCTTAACCTTGAAGATATTGCAATTGAAGATATTGCTGATAACGATCCTTTGTTTGGAGACGGTTTAGGTTTAGACTCGATTGATGCGCTTGAATTAATCGTGATTTTAGATAAAGATTATGGTATTAAATTGGTTGACCCGAAAGAAGGAAAAACCATTTTTCAATCTATAGAAAGTATGGCTGCTTATATTAGCGCTAACAGAACTAAATAGTATTGTAGATTTTAGACTTTAGATTTCTTAAAGCGAAATATTCAAAATCTAATGGGTTTCATTTTTTTGCAAACCTAAACAATAGTCTAAATTTAAAATTCAGGAATCTTTGTCAAAGTTTTAAACTTTGACAAAGATTCAATAATCTACAATCTAAAATCAGAAATCTAAAATGAATAAAGGTGTTGCTATAACAGGAATGGGAATTATCTCTTCGATTGGAAATTCAGTCGAAGAAAATTATATTTCGTTGATTGAAAATAAAATTGGCGTTACCCGTATCGAAAATATTTCGACTGTTCATGCCGATATTATTAAAGTAGGTGAAATTAAAAAAACCAATGACGAATTGGTTAACGAATTACAACTTACCGAAGATAATAATTTTTCGAGAACGGCTATGATTGGTACTATTGCTGCCAAACAAGCTGTTGAAAATGCAGGAATTACATCTATAAATGAATTCAGAACGGGACTTATTTCGGCTACAAGTGTAGGCGGAATGGACATGACCGAAAAACATTATTACGGTTATTTCACACATCCTGAACTTGTTAAATACATTACTTGTCATGATGGCGGAGATGTCGCTGATAAGATTGCCGAAGAATTAGGGTTAAAAGGAATTGTTACTACAATAAGTACCGCTTGCTCCTCTGCAGCAAATGCAATTATGCTGGGCGCACGATTAATCAAAACCGGAAAACTGGATCGCGTTATCGTGGGCGGAACCGATGGTTTGGCGAAATTTACCATAAACGGATTTAAGACCTTAATGATTTTATCTGACGATTATAACAAACCTTTTGACAATAACCGTAAAGGATTAAATCTTGGTGAAGCCGCTGCATATTTAGTCTTAGAATCTGATGAAGTTGTTCAGAAACAAAATAAAAAAGTGTTGGCCCGTGTTTCCGGTTACGGAAATGCAAACGATGCTTTTCACCAAACTGCTTCTTCAGAAAATGGTGATGGCGCTTATTTAGCAATGAAAAAAGCTTTTGAAGTTTCGGGTTTAAAACCGTCACAAATTGATTACATCAATGTGCACGGAACTGCAACTCCTAACAATGATTTATCTGAAGGAAGAGCCATAAAAAGAATTTACGAGGATGAAAAAGTTCCTGATTTTAGCTCAACAAAACCTTTTACCGGGCATACATTGGCAGCAGCAGCAGCAATTGAAGCGGTTTATAGTGTTTTGGCAATTCAAAATAGTGTGGTTTACCCGAATTTGAATTTTGAAACGCCAATGGAAGAATTTGATCTGAAACCACAGACTTCTTTAAAAAATAAAAATATCGAACACGTTTTATCTAACTCTTTTGGTTTTGGAGGAAATTGTTCTACTCTTATATTTTCAAAATGCAATTAAAAAAAACATATATAAATGGAATCGGCTGTATTTCGACTCAAAAAACATTTGATACTGTTTTTTTAGAAGAAGCGGTACACAATCACGACGAGAACGTGCTTAAAATCGTTCCGCCGGTTTACAAAGATTTTATTTCTCCGGCTGCCGCCAGAAGAATGGCAAAAGGAGTAAAAAACGGAATTGTAGCTTCGGCAATAGCCATGAAAGATGCAAATATTGAAAACGTAGACGCCATTATTACCGGAACAGGTTTAGGATGTATCGAAGATTCTGAAAAATTCCTGAAAAACATCTTAGATAATAATGAAGAGTTTTTAACGCCGACATCCTTTATTCAATCTACACACAATACTGTTGGTGCGCAAATCGCACTTTTACAGCAATGTAAAGGGTATAATTTTACGTATGTAAACGGGGCTGTTTCTTTTGAATCTGCTCTTATTGATGCTAAAATGCAAATTGAAGAAGACGAAGCGCAATCGGTTTTGGTTGGCGGAGTTGACGAAAATGGTGATTATACTACGGCGCTTTTTAAATTGTCAGGAAGAATAAAACCAGATAATCAACAGCCTTACAATCTTTTAGATTCTGATACAAGCGGAGCGGTTTATGGAGAAGGCGCCAGTTTTTTTGTTTTAGAAAATGAAAGAAAAGAAACTACTTATGCAGAAATTTTGGATGTTACGATTCTAAATACTTTGGAAGCAAACGAAGTTGAAGCTGAAACATTATCTTTTCTAAAAGCAAATAACCTGGAAATTTCAGATATTGATGCTTTGGTTTTAGGTTTTGACGGAAATGTTGATTTTGAAAATTATTACAGGAATCTTGGCGAAAACTCTTTTGCCAATACACCTCAATTGTATTACAAACATTTAAGCGGCGAATATGATACGGCTTCGGCTTTTGCTTTATGGATGGCGGCGAAAGTATTGAAAATTCAGGAAATTCCGGAAATTATAAAAGTAAATTCTGTTGAAAAACCAACTTACAAAACCATTTTACTGTACAATCAGTTAAACGGAAAAAATCATAGTTTTACGTTAATCTCAAAATGATAACGCACAAAAACATATCACTATTTTTTGTGCTTTTATTGCTTTTATTGTTTCTTTTGAATTTTTATACAGCAATAAATATTTGGTGGTTTGTTCTAATTATTTTGATTTGGTTAGGAATTAATGCTGTTGGTTCTGCCCGAATATCTTCTGATTATCACGTAAAAGCATACTGCAATAATCCATCTGAAACAGAAAAAAAAATTGCCATTACTTTTGATGACGGACCGAGTATTTATACTTTGGAAATTTTAGAACTTCTAAAAAAATACAATGTAAAAGCGACATTTTTCTGCATCGGAAAAAATATTGAAACACATCCCGAAATTCTAAAACAAGTTATTGCCGACGGACATTTGGTTGGAAATCATTCGTACAATCATTCTCCTTTTTTTGATTTTTATAATGCTGCAACAATCAGGGAGGAAATTGAAAAAACAGATGCACTTTTAGAAAAATATACTTCAAAAAAAATAAATTTCTTTCGTCCACCTTACGGAGTTACAACGCCTTCGATTCGAAGAGCTTTAAACAAAACCGGACATAAAGTTATTGGCTGGAATATTCGTTCGCTTGACGGAGGAACAAAAAATCAAAATTTAATTTTCAATCGCATAATAAAACGCATTTCTCCCGGCGGAATTGTACTTTTGCATGATACGGCGTCCCACTCTGTTTTAGTATTGGAACAGTTTTTGCAATTTTTACAGCAAAACAATTATAAAGTGATTTCGACAGAAGAACTTTTGAATCTTAAAGCTTATGAAATTGAACGCGGATAAAGCAGATTCGCTAAAGCGAAAACGCGGATAAAAACAGATTTTAATTCAAGCTGACGGTTGTAATGCATAAAAATTAATTAAACACATAGAAACATAGATTTTATGCTTTTGAAAAAAGTAATCAAAAAAGAAACTAGTTTCTCAAACATAGTCCCGAAGTTTCGGGATTTATTGATGCAAGTGAAACGCCTTTTTTAAGTTCAATGATTCTATGTTTCTATGTGTTAAAATAATTACACCAAATGGATTTTAATTTGTGGCAAAATATTTTTAAGCACAATTTTTACAAAATATGAAAACTAAAATAGCTCTACTTATTCTATTTATTTCAGGCAATTTGTTTGCTCAGGAACAAAAAATGACCACTGCAGAAATTGCTTCTTTTAAGGAAGACGTAAATGTGGTTTCTAAAAAAATCAAAACTTTAAGTACTGATTTTGTTCAGTACAAACATTTAGATTTCTTGTCTAAAGATATCGAAACATCAGGAAAAATGATTTTTAAGGAACCAAATCTCCTTCAATGGCAATATAAAAAACCGTACAATTACAGTATCGTTTTTAAAAACGGTAAAATCCTTATTAATGACGAAGGCAAAAAAAGTGCAGTCGATATTGGCAATAGCAAAATTTTTAGCCGCATCAATAAATTAATTATCGGAAGCGTTAGCGGAAACATGTTTGACGACAAGGAATTTACTATTTCGTATTTTAAACTTAAAGGACAAAATATCGCAAAGTTTGTTCCCAAAGATGCTACTTTAAAAAAATACATCAAACAAATTGAACTAACTTTTGATAAAGAAGAAGCTACGGTAGAACAGGTAAAACTATTAGAATCATCTGAAGATTATACCAGAATTGTACTTAAAAATAAAGTGATCAATGCAAAAATCGACGATTCAGTTTTTAGTAATTAATTGCTTTCTGGCAATTATTCTGATTTCTTGTGGCTCGGTCACAAAAAATTATACTCCCAAAAAATTAGATAAAACATCTTACGAGGTTCCTTATTTTAAAGATTCAAAAATTGATTATGTTTATAAAGCAAACATTACGGTTTATGGTCATGATTTAACGGGAATTTTTATTGCCAAGAAAATAAATGATACAACGCATCGTGTTGTGTTTACGACAGAGTTTGGTAACAAATTGCTGGATTTTGAAATTTCTGAAAACAATTTTAAAGTTAATTCAATTGTATCAGAGTTAGACCGCAAAATTTTAGTCAATACTTTAAGAGACGATTTTCGACTGCTTTTAAAGAAAGAGTACCAAATTCAGGAACAATTTGAAAACGAGTCAGACGATATTTACAAATCTGCTTACGGAAAACGAGATAATTATCTTTTTATATCAAAAAAAGATCGTAAATTAGAGAAAGTCATTAATTCGTCGAAAACAAAAGAAAAAATAACACTTCTTTTTAATTCGGAAAACGATATTTTTGCCGAAAAAATTGAGATTATCCATCAGAATATCAAATTGAAAATTGAATTGAATTATTTTAAATCAGAGTAGAAATTTAAACCAAATTAAAATGAGAAAAATAACTACACTTGCTTTTATTTTATTTATCGGAATTCTAACATCTCAAGCTCAGGTAACGGTTAGTCCGGGTTTGCGAGGAGGTTTAAATCTTTCAAGATTAACAAATATAGATGACAATGGTTTAAAATCTGATTTTTATGCCGGCGGTTTAGTCGCTATAAAATTCAATAAATATTTCACACTTCAACCTGAATTAACCTATTCGCGACAAGGTTCTGAGGGTAGATATTACAGTGAGCAAAATCCTGATTTTGGAACCAGAACAAAATATGAATTAAATTATCTTTCATTAGATGCCGTAGCTAAATTTCATTTTGGCGGACAAGGTTTTCACATTTTAGCCGGTCCATCCGCAGATTTTAAAACAAGTGATAATTTTGGCAGATATGGTTTTGATCCTATCGATTTTGATTTTTCTATAATCGCCGGAGTGGGTTATTCTTTGCCAAACGGATTAACATTTGAAGCAAGATTTAAGCAAGGCTTTATTGATATTTATGGTTATGATGGCATTGAATATGATAATGACGATAATTATTATTACGAAGATTTAATTTTAAATCAGGTTTTCCAGATTGGTATTAGTTATACCTTTAAAGTAAAATAAAAAATAAATATGGTTTTAAAAGACTTTTATAAAGTTCTGTCAGAAGAAAAAACAACTGATTCTAAATATACAATTACGATTTTGGTCAATGAAAAACATGATGTTTTTAAAGGCCATTTTCCTGGAAATCCTATCATGCCCGGCGTTTGCATGATTCAGATTATCAAAGAACTCACAGAGAAAATAACTGAAAGCACTTTGATGATTCAAACGCTGTCGAATGTAAAATTCATGGCGCTTATTAATCCTGAGGCAACTCCGGAATTGCGCTTGGAACTTGACATTGTTACAACCGAAGATGATTTGGTTAAAGTGAAAAACACGACTTATTTTAACGACACCATTGCCTTGAAATTAAGCAATGTGTACAAAAAATTATAATTATGAAATTATTATTGACACTACTTTTATGGGTAAATTTTGCCGTAAATCCAGATTTGGCATCTATCAGAAAAATGTATCCTGATGTTGCTAAATCAGAAGCGAATGCTAAAGAATTTACAGAGAAACTTGCCGGAATTGCAAACAGCGACGAGAAAATTTTAGTGGCCTACAAAGCGGCTTCAATTTTGGTCGATTCTAAGTTTGAAAGTTTAATTGGAAGTAAAATTTCGCGTTTTAAAGAAGGTGCAAAACTTCTTGAGGCAACTTTAAAAAGCGATCCAAACAATATCGAAATCAGAATGATTCGTTTAAGTATTCAGGAAGATGTACCTGGAATTACCGGATACAAAAAGAATATTAAAGAAGATAAAAAATTCATTACAGCACATTACGCTGAGCAAACTGGTGCTTTAAAAGAATACCTTAAAGACTTTGTTTTACAATCGAAAAGTTTCTCTGAAAAAGAGAAGCAATTTGTGAAGTAAGATAAAGAAAAAAATCCCGATGCACTCAACTTTATCTCAGCAGGAATTACTTAATTCGACCAATTTTTGTGTTATTGTGCCAACGTACAATAATCAGAAAACTTTGAAAAAAGTGCTGGATTCTATTTTAGATTTCACTCAAAACATCATTATTGTTAATGACGGATCTACCGATGAAACCAGTGAAATATTAAAACAATATTCGCAATTCACGCAAATCCACCATCCCAAAAATATAGGAAAAGGGAGAGCGTTAAGAAATGGTTTTAGAAAAGCAATCGAAATGGATTTCGAATATGCCGTTACGATCGATTCTGACGGACAGCATTTTGCTTCTGACATTCCGAATTTTATTGCCGAAATTCAAAAAGAACCTAATTCTTTATTGATTGGAAGCCGCAATATGACGCAGGAAAATGTGCCGAAGAAAAGTAGTTTTGGAAATAAATTTTCGAATTTTTGGTTCCAATTTGAAACTGGAATTAAACTCGAAGATACGCAGTCTGGTTTTAGATTGTATCCGCTCAAATTAATTCCAAAGCAATTTTATACCAATAAATTTGAATTCGAAATTGAAGTCATTGTGCGGTCTGCGTGGAAAGGAATTGTGGTAAAAAACATTCCGATCCGGATTTTATACGATCCTGCAGAACGGGTTTCGCATTTTCGTCCGTTTAAGGATTTTACAAGAATCAGTATTTTAAATACGGTTTTGGTTTTAAACGCTTTGTTGTATATCAAACCCAGAGATTTTTTTAGAAGAGCAAAAAAAAAAGGCTTTAAAAAATTCTTTCTTGAAGACATTTTAGAAAGCGGTGATTCTAATTTTAAAAAATCGGCTGCAATTGCGTTGGGGGTTTTTATAGGAATTTCCCCATTTTGGGGGTTTCAGACCGTTTTGCTTTTATTTTTTGCAACAATTTTTAAGCTCAATAAAGTCATCGCTTATATGGCATCCAATGTAAGCTTTCCCCCTTTTATCCCTTTTGTTATCTACGGTTCGCTAAAAATGGGAAGTTTTTTTGTTTCAACCGATGCCCCATTAATTTTAGATAGTTCACTTACGCTCGACGATATTCAAAAAAATGCTACACAATATATCGTCGGAAGTCTTACTTTAGCATCCGTTTTAGCGTTATTATCCGGACTTATAAGTTACTTGCTTTTAACCGCTTTTAGCTCTAAGAAAAAACAACAATAATTAAAGTTTTTGCCACAGATTACAAGGATTAAAATGATTTTATAATCTGTGTCGAGTTGCCACGAATTTCACAAATTAGCACGAATTAATTAGTGGAAATTCGCGAAATTCGTGGCGGAAAAAAATAACAATCATGCATCACTATTTCTACGCCATTCATTTATTTGTAAACCGAAGAAAATCCTTGTCGGTTTTTCTGGCCATTTTGATGCTTTTTACTTTCGGTTTTTTTGCTTCTCAAATTAAATTTGAAGAAGATATTACCAAACTTATTCCAACAAACGATAAGGCAGATGTTACGGCAAAAGTGCTCAAACAACTTAATTTTGCCGATAAAATTACCGTTATTTTCAAACTCGAAAAAAACGGAACCGACGAAGATTTAAAACAAATGGCAACTGCTTTTTCAGACAGCGTTGCCAAATCCTGCAAACCTTACGTTACGGGAATTCAGGGAAAAGTTGACGAAGAAAACATTCAGGAAACTATTGATTTTGTATACAATAATCTGCCGCTTTTTTTAGATAATAAAGATTATGCGGCGATCCAGAATAAACTACAAAAAGACAGTATTGCGGCAACGGTTCAGGGAAATTACAAATCGATTATTTCACCTTCAGGATTTATCACCAAAGATTTTATTCTTCAGGATCCGCTTGGGATTTCCTTTATCGCCTTAAAAAAATTACAACAATTAAATATTGGCGACGATTTTACGCTTGATAATGGTTTTGTAATGACGAAAGACAAAAAGAAATTATTGCTTTTTATTACATCAAATCTTCCGTCGAGCGAAACAGAAAAAAACACCATTTTTGCGGCTAAATTAAAATCGATTCAGGATAATTTAAATCAGCAATATAAAACCAAAACTTCTATTAGTTATTTTGGTTCGGCCTTGATTGCCGTTGCCAACGCCAATCAAATTAAAAGCGATATTATTTTAACGACATCAATCGCGATGTTTACGCTAATGTTGATTTTGATTTTATTTTATCGAAAAATATTCATTCCGCTTATTATTTTTCTTCCCACGGTTTTTGGTGCTTTGTTTGCCGTTGCGTTTTTATATTTCGTAAAAGAAACTATTTCAGCGATTTCATTGGGAATTGGTTCTATTTTATTAGGAATTACGATCGATTATTCCATTCATATTCTTACTCATTACAAACATAACAGCGATGTAAAAACACTTTACAAAGACATTACGATGCCTGTAATTATGAGTAGTTCAACAACTGCCGTTGCATTTTTGTGCCTGCTTTTTGTAAAATCTGACGCGTTGAACGACTTGGGAATTTTTGCCGCCGTGATTGTTATGGCTTCGGCATTTTTCTCCCTTTTGATTGTGCCGCATTTGTACAAACCAAAAGAAAATAATTTTGATCACAAAAAAAATGTCATCGATAAACTGGCTCATTTTTCGTTTCACAACAATAAATTCCTGATTGGTTTTTGCGTTCTAATTACCATTGTTTGTTTTTTTACTTATAATAATGTTGGTTTCAATAACGATTTGTCGCAATTGAATTTTGTTCCGAAGGAAATTAAAGCTGCCGAAAAAGATCTGGAAGAAAGCACGAGTTTAACTTCAAAAACTATTTATGTTGCCGCTTACGGAAACAGCATGGAAGAAGTTTTGCAAAACAACAACCAGCTTTTTTCATCTTTATCGAAAGAAAAACAACAGGATAAAATTTTAAATTTCAGTTCGGTTGGAGGAATTATGCTTTCGCAAAAAGAGCAAAAGCAAAAAATAGAACAATGGAATTCCTTTTGGAACACAAATAAAAAAGAACTTTTAAAATCTCAATTAATTGCTGAAGGTTCAAAACTTGGTTTTAAACCAACAACTTATTCCCTCTTTTTTGAGCATTTAGATTTTGATTTCAAACCCATTTCTGCAAACGATTATTTAAAAATTCAGGCGTTGCAACTGAAAGAATTTGTGACGGAAAAAAATGGTTTTTATACAATTTCAACTTTAGTAAAAGTAAAACCGGACCAACGAGATACTTTTGTAAAATCGGCTACAGCCAAAAATAATATTATTGCGATTGACCGTCAACAAATGAATGAAACGTTTTTCAGTACTTTAAAAACCGATTTTAATTCGCTGGTCAATTATTCTTTTGTTGCCGTAATTCTGATCTTGTTTTTCTTTTTCCGAAGAATCGAATTGGTTATTGTGAGCTGTATTCCGATTGCCTTAACGGGAATTGTTACGGCAGGAATTATGGGCATTTTTGGTATTCAGATGAACATTTTCAGTATGATTGTCTGCACTTTGATTTTTGGTCATGGTGTCGATTTTAGTATTTTCATGACAAGTGCGTTACAAAAAGAATACACAAACGAAAAAAACGAAATTGCGATTTACAGAACGTCAATAATTTTGGCCGTTATCACCACTATTTTAGGAATTGGCGCGATGATTTTTGCAGAGCATCCGGCACTTAGATCTATTTCATCGGTTTCCTTAATTGGGGTTTTTGCGGCATTGATTATTACGTTTATCTTCTACCCGATTCTCTTTAAATTATTTATATCAAATCGTTCGAAAAAAGGAAATCCTCCTTTTGTTTTACGAACATTTATTCATGGTGTAATTTCATTTACCTATTATGGTCTTGGCGGAATTTTAATGTCGCTTTTCAGCATCACAATCATGCCGATTATTCCAATGAAAGAGAAAACGAAAATGAAGGCGTTCCGTTATTTCATTTCAAAATTCATGAATTCGGTTTTGTATTCGAATCCTTTTCTTCATAAAAAAGTTATCAATAAATACAATGAAACTTTCGAAAAACCAGCCATAATTATTGCCAATCATACCTCATTTATTGATATTCTGGCAATGGGAATGCTGAGTCCTAAAATTATATTTTTGGTAAGCGATTGGGTTTATAATTCTCCTATTTTTGGCGGAACGGTTAGAAAAGCAGGGTTTTATCCGGTTTCTGAAGGAATTGAAGGAGGCGTTGAACATTTGCGCCAAAAAGTAAACGAAGGATATTCGTTAATGGTTTTTCCTGAAGGAACCCGTTCAGAAAGCAATCAGATTAAGCGTTTTCATAAAGGTGCTTTTTTCCTTGCCGAAGAATTTAATCTGGATATAGTTCCTGTTGTTATTCATGGTGCTTCAGAAGCAATTCCGAAAGGTGATTTTGTTATTCATCACAGTCAGGTTACGGTTTCTATTCTAGAAAGAATTGCGCCTGATAATCTTTCTTTCGGAAAAAATTATGCGGAAAGAACGAAACAATTAAGTTCATTTTTCAAAGAAGAATATCGCAAGATTCGTCAGGAATTTGAAGGTCCGACATACTTCAAAAAAATGCTGATTCACAGTTATGATTATAAGGAAATGGAAGTCATAAAAAGTGTGAAAAGCAATCTCGAAAGTCATTTAGAAATCTATCATCGTCTTAATAAACATCTTTCGGCGAAAGCCAAAATATTGCATTTAGCAAATGATTATGGGCAGTTGGATGTTTTACTGACATTGCAGGAACCGCAGCGAAAAGTAGTTTCTTTTATCAATGACGAAGAAAAACGATTGGTTGCAAAAACCAATTATTTCCTCAAAAAAAGAAAAATTTCTTATTTAGAAAGTATCGAATTGGCGTTACAAAATGAATATGATGCCGTTTTAATTTCTGATGAAAAAATTGGCGATATCGAAAAAATTGCGGCTGTAACTTCCACTATTATTTTAATCGATAATTCAGGTTTAAAAAACACATTGCTTAACTTTGGTTTTTCTTCTGATTTGGAAGAAAATAATATAATTGTATTAAAGAAAAATTAAATGAAAGAGCAGTATGATGTTGTAATTGTAGGCAGCGGTTTAGGCGGTTTGGTCTCGGCAATTATTCTGGCCAAAGAAGGTTACAGCGTTTGCGTGCTCGAAAAAAACAATCAATACGGCGGGAATCTGCAGACTTTTGTTCGCGATAAAACCATTTTTGATACCGGAATTCATTATATCGGTGGTTTAAGTGAAGGGGAAAATCTGCATAAATATTTTAAATATCTGGGTATTATCGATCATTTGAATTTAAAAAAAATGGACGATAATGGTTTTGATATTATCTCTTTTGATGATGATGAAAATGAATATCCACACGCACAGGGTTACGATAATTTTGTCAATCAGTTAGGTGTGTTTTTTCCGGATGAAAAAGAAAACATCGAAAAATATTGTGATAAAATAAAAGTAATCTGCGAATCTTTTCCTCTTTATAATTTGCAATGGGAAGGAAAATATGACAATGAAATCCTGTCGTTAAATGCAAAAGAAACCATTGACGCTTTTACTCAAAACGAAAAACTAAAAGCGGTTTTGGCGGGTTCTAATTTTTTGTATGCCGGTATTCCGGATAAATCGCCTTTTTACGTTCATGCCCTTTCGGTAAACTCATATATACAAAGTTCTTGGCGCTGCATTAATGGCGGAAGTCAGATTACGAAACAGCTTTTAAAACAACTTAAAAAATACGGCGGGGAATTTTATAAATACAAAGAAGTCGTAAAATTTAATGTTGAAGAAAACAAGGTAACATCTGTAGAAATGAAAGACGGAACCCATGTTTCTGCATCTTATTTTATTTCGAACATTGAACCCAAAACTACTTTGAAAATGGTAGGCGAGGAACATTTTAGAAAATCATTTTTCAGCCGTGTTCAAAGTCTCGAAGGTGTTATTTCTGCATTCAGTTTATACATTGTTTTTAAACCGGAAACGTTTAAATACATCAACCATAACCATTATCATTTTAAGAAAAGCAGCGAAGTCTGGACTTGTCACGAATATGATGAAGAATCCTGGCCAAAGGCTTTTATGGCTTCTATGAATGCTTCGAAAAAACAGGAAGAATGGGCAGAGGGAATGACTTTTATTACGTATATGAAATATGATGATGTTGCTCCGTGGGTAAATACTTTTAATACAACTGCCGAAGAAAGTGATCGTGGCGAAAGTTATGAAGAATTTAAAGCCAGAAAAGTCGAAAAGTTTCTAAAAGAAATCGAGATAAAATTTCCGGGAATTAAAGAATGCATTCAGTCGATTCATACTTCTACCCCGCTTTCTTACCGCGATTATATTGGCGGCAGCAATGGCAATATGTACGGTTATGTAAAGGATGCCAGCAACCCGATGAAAACCTTGATTCCGTCAAAAACAAAACTGGACAATCTTTACCTTACAGGTCAAAGTATTAATATGCATGGCGTTTTGGGCGTAACAATTGGAGCGGTTGTAACCTGTTCTGAAATTGTTGGAAAAGAATATTTAGTAACTAAAATCAATCAGGCATCTGAATAAAAAAGTGTTATGAGAAACCAGTTTGTACATATATCCTTTATATTTTTTATACTGATATTTGTTTCTTGTGGTACCTCAAAATCAATGCATCATTTCCCGGAAATTTCGAATTATAATACCGCAAAACCAGTTGTAACAAAACATTCAAATGCACTTTTTACATCTGGAAAAAATTCACTTTTAAAAAATAAACAAGGTCTTTGGGAATTGTATGTTGAAGGTGATCCATTAGAAATCGGACTTACAACCGGAGCTTTATCAGATTCACTTTTAAAGAAACAGGAACAAATATTTTTCGGCAGAATTGAAGATATTGTTCCTTCAAAATTTCAGCAAAATTTACTTCGGAATTTTCTAAAATGGTACAATCGAAAATTATATTTGAATGTTCCCAATGAATATCAAACGGAAATTTACGGCGTTTCACAATATACTTCGCAGGATTTTAATAATATCGCTCCCCAATATCAACGCAGTTTATACCTGCATGCCGCGCACGACATTGGTCACGCTCTGCAGGATTTGGCTTTGGTTGGCTGTTCGTCTTTTGCTGCCTGGGGTGAAAAATCTGAAAATGGAGATTTGATTTTAGGCCGTAATTTTGATTTTTATGTTAATGACGCTTTCGCAGAAAATAAAATCGTCGCGTTTATAAATCCAAAAGAGGGCTATCCCTTTATGACTGTTACTTGGCCCGGAATGGTTGGTACAGTTTCGGGAATGAATAAGGAAGGTTTAACGGTAACGATCAATGCCGGAAAATCGAAAATTCCGATAATTGCCAAAACACCAATTTCGATTTTAACCCGGGAGATTTTACAGCACGCAAAGAATATTGATGAAGCAGTTGCAATTGCAAAAAAAAGACAATTGTTTGTTTCAGAATCTATTATGGTTGGAAGTGCACACGATAATAAAGCCGTTTTGATTGAAGTTTCTCCCGAAAAAATGGATGTTTTTGATGTCGCAAACAGCAATCAATTAATTTGTTCGAATCATTTTCAAAGTGATGCTTTTAAAAATGATGAACGAAATCTGTCGCAAATTGCCAACAGTCATTCGAAATATCGTTATGACAGAATGCAGGAACTTTTTAGTGAAAACCCAAAAATTAATCCAAAAATAGCAGCTGATATTTTGAGAAATAAAGATGGTTTACAAAATATAGCACTGGGTTATGGTAACGAAAAAGCACTAAATCAATTGATGGCCCATCACGGAGTTATCTTTAAACCTAAAGAAAAATTAGTATGGGTTTCTTCAAATCCCTATCAATTGGGCGAGTTTGTTTGTTATAATTTAGATTCGATTTTTAAAGAAAGAAAAACAGATCTTCCTGTTTCATTTGAAGAAGAAAACCTTAATATTGCCAAAGATCCTTTTTTAGAAACTACGGCTTTTTTAAACTATCAAAAGTTTAGAATTGAAGACCATAAAATGGATTTATATTTGAAGAATAAAACGAAAATTCCTTTTACATTTATTCAAAATTACCAATCTTTAAACCCGGATTATTGGGTTGTATATTATAAAGCGGGATTGTATTTTTACGAACAAAAATATTTTCAGTTTGCGCAAAGCAATTTTGAAAAAGCATTAACCAAAGAAATTACAACTGTTCCTGATAAAGAAGCAATTGAAAAATATTTAAAAAAACTCAAAAGAAAATGAACACGATTCCAACAATAGAGAAGGATTCTTTAGAACAAATTAAAAATTTTCAAGAGCAGAAATTAGCAGAACTTTTATCTTATATCAGTCAAAATTCTCCTTTTTACAAACATCTTTTTGCCGGACAGAATATTGATATTTCGAAAGTTAAAACGCTTGAAGATTTACAACATTTACCCGTTACTACAAAAGAAGATTTACAACAATATAATGACGATTTTGTATGTGTTCCGCAGCATAAAATTATCGATTATGCCTCGACTTCAGGAACTTTAGGCGATCCGGTTACTTTTGGTTTAACTGATTCTGATTTGGATCGACTGGCTTACAACGAAGCGATTTCGTTTGCCTGCGCCGGAATTGCAGAAGGCGATGTTGTACAATTAATGACAACAATTGACCGAAAATTTATGGCTGGTCTGGCTTACTTTTTAGGTTTGCGAAAACTTAAGGTTGGCGTTATTCGCGTTGGCGCGGGAATTCCGGAATTGCAATGGGATTCTATTTTAAAATACAAACCTTCTTATTTAATTACGGTTCCTTCTTTTTTATTGAAGTTAATTGAATATGCAGAGGCACACGGAATTGATTATAATAATTCGAGTATAAAAGGCGCAATTTGCATTGGAGAATCATTACGAAACCAGGATTTTTCGATGAATACTTTGTCTAAAAAAATTACTGAAAAATGGAATATTCAGTTGTTTTCGACTTATGCTTCGACAGAAATGAGCACGGCTTTTACTGAATGTGAACATGGTATTGGCGGTCATCATCATCCGGAATTAATTATTATTGAAGTTTTGGATGAGGAAAATAATCCGGTAAAAAATGGTGAAATCGGCGAATTGACTTTTACTACTTTGGGTATTGAAGCCATGCCTTTATTGCGTTTTAGAACCGGAGATATTGTACAGCTTCATAATGAACCTTGCGCGTGCGGGAGAAATACTGTTCGTGTTGGTCCGGTTGTGGGTCGTAAAAAACAAATGATAAAATATAAAGGTACAACGCTTTATCCACCTGCTATGAACGATGTTTTGAGCGATTTTGATAATATCGAAAATCATATTATTGAAATTTCTACCAACGATTTAGGAACAGATGAAATCCTGATAAAAATCGCTGCCAAAAATCAAACTCCTGAATTTTTACAAGAAATAAAAGATCACTTTAGAGCCAAATTAAGAGTAACTCCAAAAATAGAATTTGCTCCAAAAGAAATATTAAATCCTTTGGTTTTTAATCCGATGAGCAGAAAACCTATTCGCTTTTTTGATTACCGTAAAACAACTGTTTAAAAGGTACAAAGTTGCAAAGGTTCACAGGAACAAAGGTTTAGCCTCTCAATATAAAACCTTTGCAACTTTGTTACTTTGAACCTTTGAACCTCAATTTGGTACAAATTAAACTAAATGTTGTAATTTTGCACAAAATATTGAAGATGGTCAAGATTGGCAACATAGAATTACCCGAATTTCCTTTATTACTCGCACCGATGGAAGATGTAAGCGATCCACCGTTTCGCAGATTATGCAAAACGCATGGCGCTGACATGATGTATTCAGAATTTATTTCTTCGGAAGGATTAATTCGTGATGCTATCAAAAGTCGAATGAAGCTGGATATTTTTGATTACGAACGTCCGGTTGGAATTCAGATTTTTGGTGGAGATGAAGAAGCAATGGCGCTTTCGTCTAAAATTGTTTCTACTGTAAAACCAGATTTGGTTGATATTAATTTTGGATGTCCCGTTAAAAAAGTAGTTTGTAAAGGAGCCGGAGCCGGAGTTTTGAAAGATGTCGATTTGATGGTGCGTTTGACAAAAGCCGTTATCAGAAGCACTGATTTACCTGTAACGGTAAAAACACGTTTAGGTTGGGATGATAACTCTATTAATATTGATGAAGTTGCAGAAAGACTTCAGGATATTGGTGTTCAGGCTTTAACAATTCACGCCAGAACCCGCGCGCAAATGTATAAAGGCCACGCCGATTGGTCGCATATTGCACGTGTAAAAAATAACCCGAGAATTACAATGCCAATTTTTGGAAATGGCGATATCGACAGTCCGGAAAAAGCATTAAAATATAAAAATGAATACGGAATTGACGGTATCATGATTGGCCGCGCCGCAATTGGATATCCGTGGATTTTTAACGAAATCAAACATTTCTTTAAAACCGGAGAACATTTGCCTGCACCAACAGTTATTGACCGTGTAGAAGCCGCCAGAAATCATTTAATGTGGTCGATGGAATGGAAAGGCGAACGTTTGGGAATTGTTGAAATGCGACGTCATTATACCAATTATTTCAAAGGAATCCACTCTTTTAAAGAATACAAACAAAAACTCGTTACAACTGATGAACCTGAAAATCTTTTTGCTATTATGAAAGAAATTGAACAGGTTTATGCAGGATATGAGTTTGTTTAAAATATATAATCTTTGTCAAAAGTTTGAAACTTTGACAAAGATCTACTTTACAAAAAAAGACCTTCAAATTTGAAGGTCTTTTTTTGTATATTTAAGTATAGAGAATGCCATTTATTCTAAAACATTTTTGTTGAATTCCTTTTTGCAAGATCAATTGCTGACTTTAACTCAGAAAAGAACAATTCAGCTTCTTTAGCATTTCTAATAGACTTAGACAAATTATCATCATTATGAAACTCAATGATATTATTATCCATCAAGTTTTTTTTCATACCGGAAGCTAATGCAATTTCTTGAATTTTATTAATCTTATTTTGGATTGAATCTTTCATAAAGCAAATTTAAAAATTATTGATTTAAATTAAACATATAATATCTGTAAAGATCATATGATTTTCTTTTAAAATCAAATGGCTCTGGTTTTGGTTTAAAAAAAGCTGATCCATCAACATCTAACTCAATTAATCCATTTCTTAATAATCTCACGTACCAATCTACTCCAATAATAACTATAAAATCCTGTAAATCTTTGTAATTATATCTAAACATTCTGTGATATAAATTAGCTCGTAAATCATTTGAACCATCTATACCAATCGTTGCATGAGGTTTATTTTTTAAAAAGATGATAGAAAATAAGATAATGGTCGAAAAAACTTTATTGCTATCTCTATGTTTAAGATTTATAGAATCATCTATTTTTCCAGACTCATCAAATGGACCAAAAGCCAAATTGTAAACATTGGGTAATAAGGAATCAGCAATGTTTGTAAACTTAACTTTAAGTTGAATTATTTTATTATTCTTTAAGTTAGATTCAAAAATATAAACATCGAAATTAGAACTTACATATATAGCTTCAAAAGTGTTTTCTAAATTAATTTTAATCATAAGAAACATTAAATTTTACAAAAACAAAATTAATGTAAATTTCTTACAAAAAAGATCTTGAAAAAATTTGAAGGCCTTTTTTTATTTTAAAACTAAACTTGAATGCGTTTCCACTTTCCTCTTTTATAAAAGAAAATCCCTGCTAAAGTTATAGCTGTTTCGGCAACTGGAATTGCGATAAAAACTCCTGTTGGCCCCATATTAAAATGTTTTGCTAATACATAAGCTAACGGAATTTGGAACAACCAAAATCCGAAGAAATTAATTCCCGTTGGTGTCCAGGTATCTCCTGCTCCATTGAAAGTGTTTATTAAAACCATTCCAATTCCGTAGAAAATAAATCCTACACTCATAATTTGTAAAGCTTCAACTGCAACTGTTCGGACCATTTCATCATTCGTGAAAAATGAAATAATATATTTTCCAAAACATAAGGTAATAACCATAATGGTTGCCATAAAAATCACGTTGTATTTAGCTGTTGTAAACACAGATTTTTCGGCACGTTCAATTTGTTTGGCTCCTAAATTTTGCCCGACCAAAGTTGCGGCGGCATTACTTAACCCCCAAGCCGGAAGAATGAAAAACATCATAATTCGCAACGCAGTTTGATAGCCCGCAGATCCGTGATCGCCTCCGGTTGTTGCTACTAATTGTGCCAGAAAAATCCAGCTGCAGGATGCTATTACAAATTGTAAAATCCCCGGAGCTGCAATTTTTACTAATGCTTTTATCTGGTTGAAATCTGGTGCGAAATAGGCAATTTTGATTTTTAAAACATTGTTTCCCGAAAACAAATGATACACTTGGTATAATACTCCAATGCTTCTTCCTAAAGTTGTAGCCAAAGCTGCACCTGTTAATCCAAATGCCGGAATTGGTCCAAGACCGTTAATTAATATTGGACATAAAATAATATTGCAAATATTGGCCAGCCATAAACTTTTCATGGCAATTGCTGCGTTTCCTGCTCCACGAAATATTCCATTAATTAAGAATAAAAGCATGATACATAAACTTGAGCCAATCATAATTTGTGTGAAACGGTAACCATGTTCTGCAGCATCTGCAGACGCTCCCATTAACATCAATATATCTTTGGCATAAATAACCCCAAAAATGCTCATTACACTATTGACTGCAAATGCAATAATGATGGACTGCATTCCTGCTTTTGCCGCTGCGACAGGATCTTTTTCTCCAATACGTCTTGCAACAACTGCGGTTGCCGCCATGCTCATTCCAATTGCGAGGGAATATATAATAGTAAGAACAGATTCGGTTAAACCTACGGTTTGAATTGCAAAACTACTGTGCTCTAAATGTCCGACGAAATATAAATCGACTAAAGCAAAAACGGATTCCATCATCATTTCTAAAACCATTGGAATGGCTAATAAAATAACTGCTTTTTTGATACTTCCGGCGGTGTAATCAAAAGATTCATCGCCTTTTAATGCTTGTGTTAATGTGGTGAAAATTTTAGAAAATAAACTTCTCTTTATTGTAGTTTCTGTCATGATTTGTTAGGATAAATGATAAGATTAGCCCAGATACACTATATCTGAACTCAAGAAAATAAACGTAAGTATCCTAATTATTGTAAGAAATAAGTTAGGACTAAGCAGAAACAATCATAAGGCTGTACTTTTTGAGAGGATAAATATAGTAATATTTTTAGGAAGAAATATTAATCTAATAAGTTTTTGCTTACGCGACTGCTTGCAATTAAAGATGCTACGAAACCAAGCGAAACAATTGTTGTCATCACAATCAATACATTTTCCAGATTAAAAACAACCGGATATGCTAAAGTTGGCGTTATCATAATCAGCTCGTATTGCTGTTGTAACAGGACTAAAATAATACCCAGAACAAGTCCAACAATTCCACCAAAAACACTTAACAAAGTTCCTTGCAGTAAAAATATTTTTCGGATACTCTTAATTTCAGTTCCTAAATTAAAAAGGGTTTTTAAGTTTCCTTTTTTCTCTAAAATCATCATAATTAATGCTCCAACCAAGTTAAAAAGTGCCACGATAATTACTAAGGTAAAAATCAGGTAAACCACAATGTTTTCGGTATTAAGCATTTTATATAGAGACTCATTTAGTTGTGCTCTATTTTTTAAAGTGATTTTATTTTTGAAAATTTCATCTAGTTGTGTTTTGATTGCGCTTTCATTTGCATTTTCTTTTAAATGAAATTCAATTCCCGAAATTTGATTAGGCTTATACATCAGTAATTCCTGTGCTAAACCTAAATCAGCAAATACATATTTAGAATCTAAATCTTCGCTAATGGAATAAATTCCAACCGGTAAAACATCGGTTTTATTAAATGCTTCTTCGGGATTTTCAAAAGCTCCTTTTCCGGGTTTCGGCGCAAATATCTGCAGCGGATTTTCAAAATCTAAAATTCCCATCGAGAAATCTCGGGCAATTCCATAACCCACAACAACCTGATACGTTTCAGGCTTAATCCATTGCCCGTTAAAAAGTTTTTTGTTGATGTCATTTACTACGGGATAAAGACTATCAACTCCTTTTAAATATGTAACCTGTTGTTTGTCTTTAAATAAAAACAAAACACGTTCTTCGATAATTTTAGTATACGAAGCAACTCCGTCAATTTTCTTAAGCTGTTTATCCTGATCCGGGGTTATCAAAAATGATTTTCCAATTGTACTTGTCATTTTTAAATCAGGATCTATTTCGTTTGTAAACGAAAGACTGAAGACTTTTAATCCGCTAAAAACAGATAAAACCACAAACAAAGCCATTGTACCAACTATGATTCCTAAGCTGGCAATACGATTGATAATATTAATAGCATTATTTTTACTTCTGCTAAAAATGTAACGTTTGGCTATGTAAAGGGGGAAATTCAATTTATGATTTTCTTCTTTTTTCTAAAAGATCACGGTTTTCTATTGGGTTTTCTCTGTTTGATAAAGCATTATCAATTTTCTCAATATAATCTAATGAGTCATCGATAAAAAATACCAGGTTTGGTACACGGCGCAATTGCAAACGTACACGTTGTGATAAATCGTGTTTGATTAATGTGGTATTTGATTTTATTCCTTCTAAAGTTTCCTTCGCTTTATCCTGAGGAAAAATGCTTAAATAAACCGTTGCCACAGATAAATCTGAAGTAACACTAACTTTGGACACCGAAATTACCAAATTACTAATTCCGTTTTTTCGCACTTCACCTTGCAAAATATCAACCAGATCTTTCTGGATGACACCGCCTATTTTTTTCTGTCTATTTGTTTCCATAATGCAAAAATACTATTTTTAAATTTCATCAATGCAATTTTCAAATGAACAATGGGATGATTTTTACATTCTTATCTTCTTTATTTCAAATTTCGATCTTTTTCATTAAAAAAACCAATAAATCCTCTAGTTGGTTCATTGTTTGGTGATGATAAAAATCATGTTATTTGTGAGAATTATTATGCATCTTTGATAGAATAATAAACTCTTTAACTATGAAAAAGCGAGAACCAATCAGTCATATCATGACCAAAACCGTAGTGACTGCAAATGAAAATGACAACTTAAAAAATGTTGTTGAGCTATTAAGAAAAAATGCTATTCGACACATTCCAATTGTTCGGGGTAAAGATGTAATTGGTATTATCAGCCGAACAGATATCAACAGATTAACTTTCGGTGCTTTGTTTGAAGGACAGGAAGGTGCAGATGAAGCCATTCTTGACATGCTTACTATTTCGCAGGTGATGACTTCAAAACCCAAAACCGTTTCATCTGATACTATAATAAGGGATTTGGCAGAAATTTTTGTGAAAGAAGATTTTCATGCTTTGCCTGTTGTAGATAATGGTCAGCTTAAAGGAATTGTCACCACTACAGATGTTGTAAAATATTTTCTTGAACAATATGCTAATTAAATACTTATAAAAAAAGGGAGCCAATTGCTCCCTTTCTTTTTATCTGTTTTGTAACCATCCTTCCGGATTATTATTTGATGTGTTTTGAAGAATCAAAAACTTAATAATCGTTTTTCCGGTATCGCCACTTGTTCTTACTTTTCCAATACTTTGTTTAACTTTTACTTTGTCACCTTGTTCAACAGATACCTGACTTAGATTTTGATATACTGTAAAGTAATCTCCATGCTGAATAAAAACAGCTTTGTTTACAGGCGACAAGGCTATAACTTTTGATACTACTCCCTCAAATACTGCGCGCGCATTTGCTCCTTGTTCTGTAGTAATCTCTACTCCAGAATTATGAACCGTCAATGTTGGATATACTGGATGTGGCTGATCTCCGTAGCCAAGAGATATAAATCCTTTCTCTACCGGCCAAGGCAGTTTTCCTCTGTTTGCTTTAAAATCGGCAGCTAAAATTTTACCTTCCGGGGTTAATGTAATTCTATCTGATGAATAACTTTTAGGCGCTGCAGCCTCTGCTTTATCTGCTTCGCTGGCTTTACCTTCTGCGATTCTTTTACGTCTCTCTTCTTCGGCCCGTTGATTGGCTAATCTAATTTGTTCACGGATAAGATCCTTAATTTTTGCGTCAATTCTTTTTGATTCCTGCTGTTTAGATCTTGTATCGGCAATAATTTTATTTTTGTCTTTTTTAATTTCGTTAACCAATTTTTGCTGTTCTTTCTTTTCAACTTCTAAGCTTTGCTTTTCTTTTTCGTTTTCAGCAATAATTTTTTTCTTAACTTTTCTTTGTCCGTCCAATTTGGCATTATAATCAACTAATTCATTGGTTTTTGACTCAATTTCTAAACCTTGATTTTTTCTAAAATTGGTATATTGTTTTAAGTATTGTGCTCTTTTATAGGCTTGCAGAAAACTTTCTGAAGATAAAATAAACATGGCTCTACTTTGTTCAGAGCGGCTTTTGTACGATTTTAAAATCATTTTGGCATAATCTTCTTTTAAAATAGCCAATTCTCTGTTTAGTTTATTAACCTTCAATTGGTTAATATACATATCGTTATTTAGAATCTTTTCTTGTTTTGCCGTTGTATTGATAAGTTTTTCTTTCAGCTTAATTTTATTAGCCTGAATTAAAAACACATTTACTGCTGATTTTTCTTTTTTCTTTACAGATTGCAACATTTTTTCGTTGTCTCTAATTTCCTGCTGAATCTGAGCTTTTCGCTGTTCAAGTTTTTCTTGCTGCGAATCCTGTGCCCATCCAAAAGTTGTGGCACATATAAAAATTAGGCTGAGGAGAAATTTCGGCATGTTTATCTTTTTCTTTTTGCAAATTTACTTAATTAAAACTTTCTTATAACCACCCGGTACGCTATAAGGGAAAGAAAGTTCTTCATTAAACGAAATATTATTGTAATTTAAATTAATGTCTGTTTTTCCTTTCGGCTGAATTGCATTAATTTCGATACTTGTTGGAAGATTTCCCTGATCGAAAGTTTTATTATCAGCATATTTTATCTCTAACATAATATTTTCTGTTGCCTGAGAAATCTGTTCTTTTTGCAGCAAATATTTTTCAGGTTCAAGAAAGAAAGCTTTTTTCAACTTAGTATCTTTTTCATCTTCTAAACGAATTAGATTTTCCACAATTGTTTGTGTATATTTTCCTTTTCTTAAATCGTCTAGAGCTTCACCAACCAGTAAATTTTGTACTTTGCTATAATCCAGTTCTGTTCCCAGCCATTTGCTCAAACTGGTAAAATCTCCATCATAATAAGTACTGTTTATTTTTTCGTAATAGCTTACGCTTGTTGGTGTAATCAATGCTTTTGCCATTGTGATTCCAAGAAAACGAACGCTTATTAAAATCTGTTTATCTTTTTCAATTTTAATTTCTGCAGTAACATTCTGACTTTGTTTTTCATCAACATATCTGGCAGCTGCTTTTATGTATAATGTTTTGAAATCTAATTTATTCTCGTAATATTTATCTACGACTTTGCTGTCTTTTTTTGGTGCAGTTTCTGTAGTGTTATTTTGTACTGCGACAGCTTTCGATTTACAGGAAATCACAAAAACTGATACTAATACAAGTGCTATATATTTTTTCATCTGAATTTTTCTCTTTTACTTCTTTTTCTTTAATAATTCATTTGCCTTCAAAAAGTATTCCTCTTTTTTCCTGGCATCTCCCAATCCATTATAAGCTTCTCCCAACTGAAAATTAAAATTTGCCTCAAGCTTAGCATCATCAACCACATAATCCAATCCCATTTCTAAAACGGTTTTTGCATTTTTAAATTGCTTAAGCTGATTGCTTCCCATTCCGGCAAAATAGTAAAATTGCGGCTGACTCGGGTAAACTTCAATCATCATCATCGCTCTTTTTGTCAGAGGCTCAAATTGTTTTGCCTGAGTGTAAGCATCAAGCAAAAGCAAATTGGTTTCACGATCTGTATCTGAATTGGCTTTTAAATCTTTTTCATAATACTTAATCGCATTTTCAAACTGATTTTTACTATGATAAAATTTTCCTATTTCTTTTGCAACATCAACGTTTGGATCATTATCAAAATAACCAATTGCTTTTTCTAAAGCCGGAGCATATTGCGGATTTTTATTCGTAAAAATTAAAAACTCATTTAGCGTTCGATGTTTTATTTTCGAATCAATTTTTGAGCTTGCCAAAATTATATTCATCGAATTAATCGCTTTGTCAGCCTGATTGGCATCTAAATACACTTTAAACAAACTTACCTGCGCCCACTCTGATGTTGGGATTTCTTTTGCCAATTGTTTTGCAACATCCAAAGCTTTATCTGTTTCATTTGATTTTGAATACAAAGAAATCAGATCTATATAATTTGATTCTTCTTTCGGATTTTTTTTAATCTGATCAATTAAATTTGAAGCTTCTGCATTTTGATATTTTCCCTGCGATAAAATTTGCATTTTATAACGATCGCGATCTTCAGATTTTCCAAACTTATCGTTCATTTCATTAATCGTTGCAAGCGCTTTGTCATACTGATTTGAAATCATATATAACGAAATTAAATCATCTTTATATTCTTCGTCAAACGGAATAATTTTTTGAATAGTTTCGATTGCCAAAGGATAGTTTTTGGTTTCGTAACTTACATCGTAAATTCCAAGCCAGTACCATTTATTTTTTGGATCTAATTGTGTCGCTTTTTCAAAAGAACTTTGGGCATTACCATAATCTTTTAAAGACAGGTAATTTTTGCCTAATTCAAAATAAGCTACGGCGTCATTAGGCTTTAGTTTGATACATTTTTCTAATGATACGATTGCTTTATCGTAATTTTCAATTCCTTTTTGTTTTAATGATTCATAAAAAGAGTCCTGATATTCATCTGTTGCCATAGCAATATCTTCCGGATTGGTTTGCGCCATAACCGAAAATATATTGCTGAACAAAGCGAATACTAAAATTACTAAAACTCTTTTTTTCATTATTTACATAATTTCTTTTTAAATTATTATTCTAAAACAGAATAATCGCCAATGCTAATACTTGTAAACTTACCATCGTAACTAACGTGGTTTCCGATCATTGCATTGTCCAGGTTAGCATTTTTTATTTGCGAAAAAGTTTGTACCAAACTGTTTTTAATAACGCTGTCGCTTACATGGCATCCATTTCCTAAAGACACGTTTGGACCAATTGTTGTATTTTTCAACACTACATTTTCGCCAATAAAACACGGCGGAATAATCGTTGAGTTATCTAAAGTTACATTATAATCTACTAAATGTTCGCCATCATTATGTAAAAATCCTAACATTCTTGTGTTGGTTTCTACAGTTACATCTTTGTTTCCGCAATCCATCCATTCGTCTACACTTCCAGTTTTAAAAACTTTTCCGTTAGCCATCATTGCTTTGATTCCGTCATTAATTTGATATTCACCACCATTCTGAATATTATTATCCAAAACACCCTGAAGTTCTTTTTTCAAATCGCCAACTTCTTTAAAATAATATATTCCGATAACGGCTAGATCGCTTACGAATTCTTTTGGTTTTTCTACCAATTCTATTATTTCATTGTTACTGTTTAATTTAACAACTCCAAATGCTTCCGGCTGATCTACTTGTTTTACCCAAATTACAGCATCTGCAGAAGGATCTAATTCAAAATCTGCTCTGATCAAAGTATCTGCATAAGCAATTACAGCAGGACCTGATAAAGATTCTTTGGCACACATAATCGCATGACCGGTTCCTAAAGGCAAATCCTGACGATAAATAGAAGCTTTTGCTCCTAAACTTCCAGCTAATTCTTCTAAACTTTCTACAAGATCATCGCCAAAAAAAGCAGGATCTCCCAAAATAAAAGCCACTTCTTCAATTGGTTCTTTTAATATTTTGGCAATATCTTCAACTAAACGATGCACTATAGATTTTCCGGCAACCGGAATTAATGGTTTTGGTACTGTTAATGTATGTGGTCTAAGTCTTGATCCGCGACCAGCCATTGGAACGATTATTTTCATTTTGAAATTATTTAATATGGGAAGATTTAAAATCTTCAGTTTGGTTAGTTCAAATTATGATGCTGGCGTAAAAATTAAATTTGTTCTAATTTTTTACCGCAAAGTTCGCAATCCCGATAGCTATCGGGATTCGCAAAGATTTCTAAGTTTTTTCATTTTAAAGATCGCAAAGTTTATAAACTGTTGTTTGTAAACTGCGACTGAAAACTGATTACTAAAAACTAAAAAACTACTTCACTCCTGTGCTTCCAAATCCGCCTTCGCCTCTTGATGTTTCAGAAAGTTCTCCAACTTCAATCCACTCTGCTCTTTCGTGTTTGGCAATAATCAATTGTGCAATTCGTTCTCCGTTCTCGATTACAAATTCTTCGTTTGATAAATTTACTAAAATTACACCTATTTCTCCTCTATAATCAGCATCAACAGTTCCCGGAGAATTTAAAACGGTTACTCCTTTTTTTGCAGCCAGACCACTTCTTGGTCTTACTTGTGCTTCGTAACCAATTGGCAATTCAATAAAAAGTCCCGTTTTTACAATGGTTCTTTCTAATGGTTTTAATGTTATTGATTCGGTTAAATTCGCACGTAAATCCATTCCTGCCGAAGCAATTGTTTCGTAATTAGGTAATGCGTGCTGTGATTTATTGATTATTTGTATTTTCATTTTTATTTTTAAAAGATTAAAAAGTAAGATTACTTTCTATTCATAATTCCTTTGATTGTGTTTTTTTCGTTATGATAAACAAAATAGATAAACGCTAGTAATAACGGGATTCCAACAAAATAATTTTCTCTAAATCCATAAAAAGAAATTGCCGAAAACAGAATTGAAATGCCCAAATAAGCGCCAATTTTATTCATATCATAAGGTATTGGATAATATTTATTTCCTAAAATGTATGAGATCAACATCATACTTCCGTAAGCGGAAATGGTTGCAATTGCTGAACCATAATAACTGTATTTTGGAATTAACATATAATTTAAAACCAAAGTTACGATTGCGCCAACTATAGAAATGTAAGCGCCTATTTTTGTTTTGTCCGTCAGCTTATACCAAACCGATAGATTGTTGTAAATACCCAAAAAGAAGTTCGCCAGAATAATTAATGGAACTACTTTCATGGCTTCCCAATAGGATTTATTATCAAGCAATAGATATTTTAAAACATCTGCAAAAACAATTACTCCCAATAAAATTAGCGATCCGAAAATCACAAAATATTTTGTGATTACTGCATATGTTTGCGGGGCATTTTCATTTTTTGCATGACTAAAAAAGAAAGGCTCAATTCCTAATCTGAAAGCGGTTGCAAATAAAACCATGAATAAACCTAATTTATAACAGGCCGAATAAGCTCCAACTTCTGACTTCGCTAAATTTTCAGGTAACAAATATCCAAGTAAAATTTTATCGAAATGTTCGTTTACTGCAAATGCAAGACCGGCAACCAAAATTGGCAAACCGTATTTCATCATTTTTTTCCAAAGTACGGGATCAAATTTTCTACCCAAATAAAGATAATTTGGCGAAAGCACGACAAATGTGGCTAAACTTGCCAATAGATTTGCGATGAAAATATAAGCAATCTGGAAATTTTCTACATATAAATTATCCCAAACCGAATTAGGATTTGCAGCTGCAAGTTTTGGCAGGTATATTAAAAAGAAGAAATTAAGCAGCATATTAATTACTACGTTTCCTATTTTTATTGCTGCATAAACCATTGGTCTTTGGTTGGCTCTTAGTTTTGAAAATGGTACCAAAACCAAAGCATCCAATACTAATATCCAAACCGAATAAGTGATATATTGTGCGTCGACTTCTGCCCAATTTGCTAAGGTATTTCTAAAAATTAATGCTGCAAAAAGAAATCCAATTGACGACCAAAATATTGATATTGTTGATGTTGCGATTACATTTTGCTTGTCTTCTTCGGCACTGTAAAATCTAAAAAAAGCGGTTTCCATTCCGTAAGAAAGAATCACGTTAAAGAAAACCATCCATGATAAAACAATCGAAACTTCTCCGTATTCAGCCGTTGGTAAAATCCCGGTATAAAGCCGCACTAATAAAAAACTTAGCATTCGGGGTAATACTGTCGCTAATCCGTAAATAGCTGTTTGTTTGAATAGATTTTTATATAATCCCAAAATATGTATGTAATAAAGTTTGTAAGACAAAAATAACCAATTCTTTCGTTTATTATTGATTTTGTTGATTCAATAAAAAAACTTAGACATAATTTATACTGTTAATTTTTTTTCGTCTAAAATTTTAACAAAATGAAAACCCTTTGGCCCGTAACCTTGATTGTAGTAAAAACGGTGCGCTGCAAAATTTCCAGTAAAGGCATCCAGGACAATACTACTGCAATCCAGGTTTATTGCTTTTTGTTCAATATAATCTGTTAGTATTTTTCCAATTCCTTTTGAACGAAATTCAGGATTAACTACAAAATTATCGATTTCAAGATATTTACCTGTCCATAATTTTGTTGCCGACCAACAACCGGTAATTCCAAGGCAAACTTTATTTTCAAAAACTCCAATCTGAATATAGTTATGAGGTATCATTTGAGAAAGATATTCCTCATATTTCTCAATGGAAAGATTAGGATAAAGAAATCGCATCGTTTCAATTTGCTGCAGCATTTCCTTAATTGTGGTGAGTTCTTGTATCTGTAATTTCATTATAATAGTAAATGGAAGTCAAAAATACTCAATTTTTTTTATAGCCAATTATAAGATACAAAACTAAAACATGTGAAATGTATAAAATTTTCATAAAAATTATATAACTTTTTTTACGACGTCTTTTCTTAAATTTGTAATACAGGGATTGAGAAAGCTAAATACAACCCTTATAAAAAAGGAAGCACTGGGACTGATAAAGCTTGTTTGTTCCCATAAAAGACAAAGCCATAAGGGATTGATTCTGCTGTATTGTAACCCTAAAAAAACAGAGCATTGGGACTAATAAAGCTAGTTTGTTCCCATAAAAGACAAAGCAAAAGGGATTGATTCTGCTGAAATGTAACCCTCAAAAAAACAGAGCATTGGGACTAATAAAGCTAGTTTGTTCCCATGAAAGACAAAGCATTGCAGATTTTTATCTGTCGAGTAATTTTATAAAATGGTATTGATTCTCGGTTTATGAATGAATTGAGAATCACCATTTTATAAGTTTTAAAAAAGAAAACTACAAACCACTATACAAAAAAGAGCCGACAATTACTTGTTGGCTCTTTTTGCGTTTTTATTCCTCTTTATCTTTTAATTCAAGATTAACATTTTTCTCTGTTTCTTTCGGTTCAGGAATGTCTTCTTCGGTAAGTGTTTTTAAAACTTTATTGCTGATTTTTTTTAATTTCACAATTCTGTTTGCCTGATTCTGAATACATTTTTCGAATAAATTTCTAACTACTCTGGCGTTTCCAAAAGTTTCATTTTTACTTTCGTACAATAAATCAAACGTATCTGTTAGTTTTTCTTTGGCTTCTTCAGCAATAATAAAATCAGATTTTGAGCAAAATGATTCAAAAATCTCGAATAATTCTGTCGGCGTAAAATGATTAAAATAGAAATATCTATTAAAACGAGATCGAAGTCCCGGATTAGATTCTATAAAAATCTTCATCGGTTCTGTATATCCGGCAACAACAACTGCCAAATCTTCCCGATGATCTTCCATCCTCTTCAGTAATGTATTAACTGCTTCGGCTCCATAGTCGCTTCCAAAGCCATTTTGATTTAAGGCATACGCTTCATCAATAAATAAAACCCCGCCAAGACTTGATTCTACAGCATTACTTACTTTTGTTGCCGTTTGCCCAACATAGCCTGCGACCAAACCTTCTCTGTCTGTTTCGTACATTTGGCCTTTTGACAAAAATCCTAAGTGCTTAAATATTCGGCTTAAAAGTCTTGCTACAGAAGTTTTTCCGGTTCCGGGAGGGCCAAGAAAAACGGTATGCAAAGTAATTTCAACATTTTTTAATCCTTGCTTTGAACGTTTTTTTTGTATTTCCAGCAAATTAATCAGTTCAGAAACATCTTTTTTTACTTCTGCTAAACCAACTAATGAATTCAATTCTTTAAGTACTTTTTCTAAAGTATCTTCTTCCGGAAGATTGTCTATTTCTCCTTTATCTGTTTTCGATGTGCTTAAGTTTAAACCCAAATAGTTGTTGAAAGTCGTAGTATTTTCAAATTTTTTACCAAATGTCGAATGAATGAAATTTTGATATTTTATCAGAACTTCTTCTAATTTAGTATTCTTTTTTTCGGACAATATCTCTGGAAGCAAATATTGATTTTGCTGTGCATTTGAAGTTATTATCTTATTCTCGTTTTTTATTTTTAGGAAAAGACTTTTAAAATTCTCCGTAAAAACCAGCTGATTCAATTCATTTACAGAATTTTCGTCTGCAAAATGTTTGTTCCGCAAGGCATCATAATAATACGCCAGAACAAATTGTTGCTTCTCATTTTTTGTTCCGGGTTCTCTTTCATAAAGATCAATAATATCCGAAAGAAAAAAATGTTCTGCTTTAAACAATAATCCTTTAGAAAAAACAGGATTTACAGCTTCATTAATTGTGTGAATAAAATCTGGATCCTGATTTAATACATTGCAAATTTCAATGATACTTGTTGTCTCTTTTTGTAAATCTGCAATAAATAAAGCCGTAAAAACGGCTTCATTAGGGTTTACATTTGTTTCTAAATATTTTTTTAAAGATAGAAACGAATCTTCTATAATCGATATCGGATTTTTTTTCATTTCATAATGCTTTAAGAAATCATCATTTGATGAATAATTTCTTTTGATAATTTTAGATGATCTTCACAATAATCTTTCCAGGCCAATCCCATTTCTCTTAAATCATATTTGGCGACAATAGTTCCGTATTGTTGCTGTTTACCATCAATAGTTGGATATCCAATAACGTATATTACCTGAGCTAATTCAAGAGCAAGTTCAATATCGTGTGTAGAAAAAATTACGGTATTAAATTCAGATGAATTACCTAGCAATTCAAAAGCTTTCTTTACCTCTTCAATATTCCCAACGTCTAAACCTGAAAATGGTTCATCTAATACAATAAATTGATCTGATGAAAATAATTGTTCAATAATGGCTGTTCTCTGTCTTTGTCCTCCAGAAAGTTCATTTGGATATTTATCTGCACAATTCTCCAGTCCCCATTCTTTTAAATATACTTGTATTTTATTCTCCTTCTCAATACTTGACAGAGTTGATTTTCTCAAAGAAAACTTAAGGGCTTCGCTGACCGTTTTATGTCTAAACAAAGTATATTTTTGATCTACAAAACCTATATCACCCTCACTTACTGATTTAGCTGTATTAGGTTCCGGGTTTTCGAAATCTTTAATTAAAATTTTTCCTGAAGTTGTAGAAACCAGCCCGGTAAGTGCCTTAAAAAAAGTAGATTTTCCTCTCCCTGATCGGCCAACAAAAGCCAAAACTTGACCTGTACAATCATTATCCTCTCTCACTACATCTTTTTCGACGATATTTATATCTTTAATAATAATATTGTCATCGTATGCAACGCTAAGATTCTCAACATATAATAATGTTTCTTTAAATTCGTGTTTCATAATTATATTTTTGAATATCTAAAAATTGCTTTTCTTAAAAAATTTATACCTGAGTCTAAGCTTAAGCCTATTAATAAAATAATTATCTGCAGCGCAATGATTCGTCCTGTATTCATAAACTTATCTGAATTCTTAATTAAGAAACCTAATCCTCCAGAAGCGGCAACGATTGATTCTACAGTAACGAGCATCATCCAGGTTATAGCAAGATTTTGTCTGATTACATCCATAACATAATCTAATCTTCCCAAAATTATAACTTGCCAAAGTACCTCCCATCGAGTACATTTTAACATTTTAGCATGATCAAATTCTTCTTCAGGAATATCTTTAACAACTGCAATTAATGAGGTGGTTAGAAATGTGGTTAGAAAAATTACTAAAATCCAGACTTGCATATTTCTTGCATCGTGAATCACCATTGTAATATAAAAAGACAAACCTGTAAAGGGTAGAAATCTAAATTTAGTTACGAATTCAGAAACTGGCTTTAATAACGGAATTGGCCATAAATAGGCAAATACTAATGAAATTAATGTTGCCAGAAAAATAGAAAGGAAACATAATTTTAATGAATTAAAAATATGCACTACCAGCCCATCTTTATACAATTCTGTAAACCCCGTTAAAACCTGAACCGGAGACGGGAAAAGGTGTTTTTCGCCAGAAGTTGTTACAAACCAGGTAACAATCAATAGCAATAACCAAACTAATAAAATAATAGTTTTATTAAGTTTTGATGTTTTTTCAAAAGGAATAAGATATTTTATCATATTTATAGAAGAAGGCCATCATAAGACAGCCTTCTATATTTAAATTATTATTTCAAAAATGTAATCACCACACGTCTGTTTAGTGCTTTTCCGGAAGCAGTATTATTGTCTGCAACTGGATCATTTTGCCCTTTTCCGTCAACCATTTGAAAACGATTTTCAGGAATTCCTTTTTGTTTCAAATAATTTACAACCGCCTGAGCCCTGCTTTTTGATAAAACCAAATTAGAATCAGCATTTCCAACATTATCAGTGTGTCCTACAACAGTAATTTTAGTATTTTCGGCCTGTATCAAAAGATTATAAATTTTCTCTACTTCTTTACTAGATGAGTTCGAAATTTCGGCACTTCCTGTATTAAAATTAATCTTCCATTCTCCAGAAGCTATAACCTGAGTTGCCTGATTACTGTAATCTGCTTTATCTGCCGAAGTTGATTCGATATCATTTATATTTTTTAAGAAAAATAGATTTACTGCCTCATCGTAAGGAACTACTGCTCCAACATTTTCATTAAATCCAAACGGATTCAGTTCAGTCAAATATCCGGAAACCTGATTGTAAACTGATTTATATCTGTTCACTCCATCCGTTAAACCAAAATATTGCATTACATCTGCATAATTAAAAACTTTTGAACCTCCCATATTATAAGTCAGTCCATTTTTTGTTTCTTGCTGACCTTTGAACATTTTATACCAATATTCAGGAGTCTCCATCTGATAAGTATCAGCAACAGCCTTTGATGCTCTTACTTTCCAGTCTTCGTAATTTTTCATCTGGTTAGATGCTGTCAATGAAGATTTCAAAATATTAGAAACAATTTCAGGATTTTTTTCTGCCCATTCTTTTACTCCAATAACAACTGTTGGCATTTGATTGTTAAACTCTTTTGTAGAAACGATATCAACAAATCCTGAAAGTTTATCAAAAACAGTTTTATCACCGGGAGTCCATGTAGCACAACCGTCTATTTTTTTGTTTACTGTTTTTCCGGTTAGTTTTCCATTTACAACTTCCTTAAGACTTACTGTCCAGCCCGTTGTTTGCGATTTTATCAATTCTTCTGCTGATTTAATATAATCATCATTTTCAGATGGGTAAATATTCACCGCGTCTGCATCATACGTAGCCGGATCCGGGTTAACTTTCAAACCGTTGGCAAAGCAATAATTTACTGTTGTAACCCAGTCACCATCTCCAAGAACTGCTGAAATTACGGAACCTTTCATGGATTTAGGATCTGATTTCCAATTTGGCGGACCAATTAATTTATCTTCACCATTACTCATTCCAACAACCCCCATAACTTGTACGTGATATTTATCTTTTCCGTATTTTTCGTTTAATGACTTTTGCATAGAACTGATATAAAAAGGCGCTCCATCACCCATCATCATAATAGCGAAAGCACTTTTGTTGGAAGATGGATATGTTTGCCCTCTATCAAATTCTTCGATAAATTTCATTTGCATATTACGTAACTCTGAAAGCCAGTCCTGACGAATTATTTCAAGATTAACTCCGTTTTTTTCCATCAAAGAACCTTTGGTTGTTTTTGGACCACCATTAGAAACGATAATTCCAGATTGAGCATTCCAGGCATAAGCTGCAATTCTAACTAATGGTTTTCCTGTAACTTCTGACGAAACATCTGTAGACGGAAGTGCTATTTTTTCAGCATTACTTACATTATTAACATCCATTTGGTTAAGATCAATTCCCCTCAATTGCTTTGAAACTGCCGTTTTGATACCCGGAGATAAATAATAAACTCCACCCAAAATAGCACCAATTGCAGCCACTACAATCAATAATTCAGAAAACGTGGTTAACTTTTGTGTTCTTAAAATTTTTCCCATTATATATATAAATTAAATTCTTTTATTAAAAAATATCTCCAAAACCGCCACTTGATAATTTATCCTCTTTGGTCATTTTATAATTAGAACCTGAGTATTTTGTTGAATCCGGTATTGTATTATTTCCCGTTTTAATTTGATCGGCAAGTGAATCTAATCTTGAATACAGTTCATCATTATCAACAGAATATTTAGATGTCAGAGCGTCAATGTCAATTAAGTTTTCAGATGTTTTAGCAATATCCTGAGCAATTGTAGAAGTCACTACTTCTAAAGCGTACTCTAATTCCCAATCTTTAGTAAACATCATCGCGCTTTTTGCACTCTCTGTTGCTTCTTTAGCATTTCTGGCAAATTCGTACTCCTTTTGTAACATTTTAACGGTAGCATCAAAATCAGCAATTTTAATATCGATGGCTGTCCCGGCCAAAGTCAGTTTTCTGTCCATTTTACCAAGGACATTTGCACGAACGCCATATTTTTGAATAAAACTTTTACTTTGCTCGTATTGAGTTGAAATTCTCTGTGAATCACTCAATTTTTTTGCTAATTCACTCTGTAATGCAACATACTCATCTGTATCTTTTGCAGCTACACCGTTAATCTTAACCATTTCATCCATAGCCGATTTTAGCCTTTCTGACTGACGTTGTAAACTCAATACATCATCCTGAAAAGATTTGGCTTCTTTTTCAGATTTATTGGCTTCAATCTCCATTTCGTTTTTTAGCCCTTTTAACTTCGCCTTTGTGTTTTTAAAAACTTCGCGGTTTTTAATCATCTTTTGCTTTTGTTCTTCTAACTCATTAAAAGGATCACTTTGAATTAATGCTTTGTGAATATTTTTTGTAGCAAAACGAAGTGCTTTCATAATTACGGGAGCCATCATAACTAAAAAAACCAAAAAAACACCTGTGGCTGATAATGCAATAGCCTGACCAAGCATTGTAAACAATGGCGGAATTATATACGTCCACATCAGATAACCTCCAACACCAAGTAAACCAAGCGCTAATGCCAGAAATAATGATTTTTCACTACTTTTAAGCGCACCCGTTTTTAAGGCAATTTCTCCCTTTGACTCATCAAAATGTTTTAATATTGGTAATGATAAAAGTGTACTTTTTTCTTGTTCGTACTTATCCATATTTTTATAAGTATTGATTTATACCTGTTATTACAGTATTTATTGATGACATAATTTTTTCTTTTGCTAAATCATTAGCTTCAATTTTCAATTGAATTTCTGTAAGTTCTTTTCTATTAGCCGGATCCATCTTTTGAAGTTCTGCTTTTTTTGCCTCTAATTCTTTTTGAAGCTGCACGATATTCGATTCTAAATCGGTTATACTTTTAGAAAGGTTGTATTTGTCTTTTGTAATATTATTATCAAGCTCTTGCTTTTTTGCTTTCCCAACTACATTATACTTTTCATACACTTTCTCAATTTCTGCGATATAGAAATTTGCTTTTTGCAGCAGAAAATCTTTGGTTAAATCTGAGTTTATAGATTTACCCATTGTAAAAGCCATTTGATAACTCTGCGGATTTGTAACACCAACTACTAATACCGATTTATATAATTCAAAAAAATCAAAGCCGGGCTCATTTAATGATTCAAATCCTTTGTCATAAACTTTAAAAATTTCTTTTAAAAATGGATTTGCTGAGGAGTCTGTCGCATATGTCTGTTCAATTTGTTGAGGGAATTTATTTTCCGGATTTAATGAAACCGGTTCTTCTTTACGAATGACTGATGAAGTACTATGGCTATCATTATCGTTTACGAAAAGACTCTTCCAGTTAAAATTTTCTTTTGCCATTGTCTTTTGATTACTAGTTCATGTCATTCTTACAACTAAAAAATGACATTATTATATGAAAGGCAAAAATATACTTTTAAATCAAATTATAAAGTTTTTCTTTCAAATAAAATAAATGTTTAACAATTTATACTACAAAAAAAGAGTGTGATAAATAAGCAGATAAGAAACAGCTCTAAACATCCTAATAGCTACGGTTTAAAAAAAGAAGAAAAATATACAATAGTAAAATACAGGGACAAGTAAATAATTCTAATTGCAATCCCTGAAAAAATAGGGTCGCAAAAATAGAATTACTTTATTTAGGTAAATTAAAAGCAAAAATTAGTTGAAAATATTATACAAAAAAAGAGCCGACAATTATTTGTCGGCTCTTTTTTTTGTATGTCTTGAATAAATTATCCGTTCAAAGCCTCTGCTCCACCAACAATCTCTAAGATTTCATTAGTAATAGCTGCCTGACGTGCTTTATTGTAAGTCAATTTCAATTGGTTTCTCAATTCAGTAGCGTTGTCAGTTGCTTTATGCATAGCTGTCATACGTGCTCCGTGTTCTGAAGCAAATGAATCACGTATACCTTTATACAGTTGTGTTTTCAATGATTTAGGAATCAAAGTCAATACAATTTCTTCTTTTGAAGGTTCAAAAATATAATCTCCTGTTGAAACTGCAGTATCAGATTTAATTGGAGCTAACGGTAAAAACTGCTCTGTCTGAACAATTTGAGTTGCAGCATTTTTAAACTGATTGTAGATTAATTCAATTCTGTCGTATTCTCCAGATAAGAATTTTTCAGTAAGATTATCAGCAATCCCGGCAACGTTTTCAAAAGTTAAATGATCAAAAATTGCATTATGATGACCGTGAACTTTATGTGTTTTACTTAAAACGTCATTTCCTTTTTTACCAATAGCAAAAACGTCAACTTGTTTACCAGCGTAAAATTCAGTACGGTTTTTAATCTCTTTAATTACGTTTGAATTGAATGCTCCACATAAACCTCTGTTTGAAGTTATAGCAACAAGCAATACTTTTTTTACCTCACGTTGAGTTGTGTAATCACCACCTACTTCACCATCAAGTGTAGCAGAAAGATTTTGCAACAGCTCCGTTAATTTCTCGGCATAAGGGCGCATTGCAGTGATTGCATCTTGTGCTTTCTTAAGCTTTGCAGCAGAAACCATTTTCATTGCCGATGTAATTTGCATCGTCGATGAAACGGAAGTAATTCTATTACGGATTTCCTTTAAATTTGCCATTTGTCGATTAAAGAATGTGACAATTTGAAAATTAGATAATTAGAAAACTTTGAAAGATTCTAATTATCTAATTGACAATTATCTTATTAGTTATATTTTGCTGAAATTTCTTTTGCTGCTTTTTCGATAACATCAGTAATGTTGTCATCTAATTTACCAGCTTTCAACGCGTTAAGCGTATCTTTATGCTTACTGTTTAAGTAAGCAATAAAATCAGCTTCAAATTCTTTTACTTTATTTACAGGAACGTTTCTTAATAAGTTTTTAGATCCAGCATAAATAATTGCAACTTGGTTTTCAACAGGATAAGGATCGTTCAAACCTTGTTTCAAGATTTCAACGTTTCTTTTTCCTTTTTCAATTACGTTTAAAGTAACAGAATCCAAGTCAGAACCAAATTTAGCGAAAGCTTCTAATTCACGGAATTGAGCCTGGTCTAATTTTAAAGTTCCAGAAACTTTTTTCATTGATTTAATCTGAGCATTACCTCCAACACGAGATACAGAAATACCTACGTTAATTGCAGGACGAACCCCAGAGTTGAACAAATCTCCATCAAGGAAAATCTGACCATCTGTAATCGAAATTACGTTTGTTGGGATATATGCAGAAACGTCACCAGCCTGAGTTTCAATAATCGGCAATGCAGTTAATGAACCACCACCTTTTACGATAGACTTAATAGAATCTGGTAAATCGTTCATGTTTTTAGCAATTCCGTCATCAGCAATTACTTTACAAGCACGCTCTAATAAACGAGAGTGTAAGTAGAAAACGTCTCCAGGATATGCCTCACGTCCCGGTGGTCTTCTTAATAAAAGAGAAACCTCACGGTAAGCAACAGCTTGTTTAGATAAATCATCATACACAATAAGTGCCGGACGACCTGAATCTCTAAAGTATTCTCCAATTGCAGCACCTGCGAAAGGAGCATAAACTTGCATTGGAGCCGGGTCAGAAGCATTTGCAGCAACAATAACAGTATAAGCCATTGCACCTTTTTCTTCTAACATTTTAGCAATTCCTGCTACAGTTGAAGCTTTTTGCCCAATTGCAACATATATACAAAATACAGGTTTTCCTGCATCGTAAAATTCTTTTTGATTTAAGATTGTATCGATACAAACAGTTGATTTACCTGTTTGACGGTCACCAATAACAAGCTCACGTTGTCCACGACCAACCGGGATCATAGCATCAACTGCTTTTACTCCTGTTTGTAATGGCTCAGTTACCGGCTGACGGAAGATAACTCCAGGAGCTTTTCTTTCCAAAGGCATTTCATATAAGTCTCCACCAATTGGTCCTTTTCCATCAATTGGAAAACCAAGAGTGTTTACTACACGTCCTACCATTTGCTCACCTACTTTAAGAGAAGCGATACGTTGTGTTCTTTTTGCTGTTGATCCTTCTTTGATTCCTGTTGATGGTCCTAAAAGTACCACACCAACATTGTCTTCTTCAAGGTTCAATACAATAGCTTCAAGTCCGTTGTCAAATTCAACCAACTCACCATATTGTACATTCGATAGCCCGTAAATACGAGCAATACCGTCTCCAACTTGAAGTACTGTTCCTACCTCTTCTAGCGTAGCACCAGATTCAAAACCTTCTACTTGCTTTCTTAATATTGCTGAAATTTCAGCAGGTTTGATTTCCGCCATCTTAATTTATAATTTAGACACTTTTATGTGTAATAAAACTAATTACTTAACTCTCTTTTTAATACTTGCAATCTGTTTGCCACAGAAGCATTATATTGATTATCACCTATTCTTAAAATAAATCCTCCAATAATTGCCGGATCTACTACATTTTCAATTGTAATTTTCTTATCTGATAATGTTGCAATTTTAGCCAAAACTTTAGCCTCTAATGCTGTATCCATTGGAATTGCTGTTGTAACTGTTGCTACTTCAACACCATTGTTTTCATCAAATAATTTTTTATATTCTAAAGCAATTGCTTCTAAAATTTCGAATCTTTTGTTTTCAAATAATAAATGAAATAAACCTTTAGTAACTCCATTTACATTTGCAAAAACTTCTAAAAGAGCACTTTCTTTTACTTCAACCTTAGTAGTTGGGTTTTGAATAAAGGTACTCAATTCTTCATTTGTTTCAATTGCTGATGCAATTGACTTCATGTCGTTATTGACAGCTTCGGCAACACCTTTAGAGTTTGCTAAGTCTAGAATTGCTTTTGCATAACGAATTGCTGCTCTTGTACTTGCCATAATCTTAGTTTAACTTTACGTCACCTAACATTTTCTCTACTAATTTAGTTTGAGATTCTTTGTTAGATAATTCATCTTTCAACAATTTTTCTGCAATGCTTAATGATAGTGTTGAAACTTGTAATTTCAATTCTGCCATTGCAGCATTTTTTTCGTTTTCGATAGCAGCTTTTGCCTGCTCGATCATTTTTTGACCTTGCTCTTGTGCTTCGTTTTTAGAATCAGCTATCATTTTCTCTTTCATTTCACGAGCTTCTTTCAACATCGCGTCACGTTCAGCACGAGCTTCATTCAAGATTCTTTGATTATCAGCTTGCAAGTTTTCCATATCTCTCTTTGCATTTTCAGCAGAAAGTAATGCATCTTTAATACCTTCTTCTCTATCTGTAATAGATTGCATGATAGGTTTCCAGGCAAATTTTACTAAAAGTAAAATTAAAACCAACAAGATTAAAGCTTGCCAAAAGAATAAACCGAATGAAAAATCGTTAATTAACTTATCCATTTTATACTATATTAAAATATTTAATTTCTTTTTTTAAAAGGTAACAACACCTTTAACCAACCGTTAAAGATGTTGCTATTTTCTTCTTTATTATTTTCCTAAGATTAAAGCAGCAAATGCTAAACCTTCTAATAAAGCCGCGATAATAATCATCGCAGTTTGAATTTTACCAGCAGCTTCTGGCTGACGAGCAATCGCGTCCATAGCAGATCCACCGATTTTACCTAAACCTAAACCTGCACCGATTACTACTAAACCTGCACCTACTAAAGTTGGAATTGTTCCCATAAGTATTTATATATATAAAATTAAACTTCTAAAAAAATTAAATGATTGCTGTTTCATCTTCATGGTGATGTGCATGATCATGATCCTGAACAGCCATACCTATAAATAGTGATGATAACATAGTGAAAATGAATGCCTGTAAAAATGCAACTAAAACTTCGATAACAGAAATAAATAATGTTAATCCTAAAGAAATTGGCAAATCAGCAGCTAAATTTTTTCCAACAAAAATCATCGCAATTAAACTCATAATTACTACGTGACCTGCAGTAATATTTGCATACAAACGAATTAATAAAGCAAATGGTTTTGTTAATGTTCCTAACACCTCGATTGGTGCAAGGATAATTTTCATTGGTACAGGAACTCCCGGCATCCAGAAGATGTGTCCCCAATAATCTTTGTTTGCACTAAATTGTGTAATGATGAAAGTAAACATTGCCAAACAAACTGTAATTGCAATATTTCCTGTAACGTTAATTCCTAGTGGAGTCATACCTAATAAGTTTAACACCCACACAAAGAAAAATACGGTTAATAAGTAACCCATATATTTTCTGTATTTTTTTTCACCAATATTTGGAACAGCGATTTCGTCTCTGATAAAAATAATTAGCGGTTCTAAAACTCTACCAAATCCAGTTGGGATTGGTCCTTTTTTATATGACTTAGCTAAACCGGTAAACATGAAGAATAATAGTACTGCAACAAAAAGCATTGAAACAACATTTTTTGTAATAGAAAAATCTAACGGTTTTTCATTTTCAGGATGTCCGTGCTCATTAAAAGTAATTGTTCCGGCAGCATCTGTTTTGTATATTTTACCATGAACCAGTTTATAGAAGTTTCCATCAACTTCTGCAACTTCTTCTCCATGGTGTAATTTTGAAGATGAGAAAATTTTCAAACCTCCATCAATAAGAATAACCGGTAATGGGAAACCATAATGTTTATTTTCTTTATCATCTGAAAAGAAAACAAAATCATGAGAGTCTTGTAAGTGGTGATCAATAAAAGCATCAACTTTTGCTTTTGGATCCTGTGCTACATGTTCTGCTTCTGCATGATTATCATGTGAAATAACTTTCTCCTCATGAGTTACCTCACTTTGTACATGCGTTGAGTCATTCTCTGAGTTTGCAAAACCCGATACTGGAAGACAAGCTACTAAAGCTGCAAGAATAAATTTAAGCGGTCTGTTTGAAATCACCATATCTGTTAAAAATCTTATTTTTACGTTTCTGAAATTTGGTGCAAAGGTACATTTTTTATTAATATTCAAAAGGATATGAAAAATTATTTTTAAACCTTGTTTTACAGAATCGTTATTTTAACGCTTTTCATTTAATAATCGGACAGTTAAAAGCGTCTCAAATAACAAAAATAAAATAAATGTTACAAAAAAATTGATTTTCTCAATCATGACCTCTTCCGATTTGTTTTCTAAAACAGGTCTCAAAATTAAATATCCTAATAACATTTGCGTAAAGGTCCCGAACAGGAAAACCATTCCAACAATTTCAAAATTATTCTTTTTTACTATTAATAATATAAGGTATAACAATGCGGAAATTCCGAAAAAAATTAAATACAAAAATTCTATACTATAATAAAAGTTTTGGGGGTTAACTTTTAAAAGTAAAAAAGCTGCTTTATGCAAAATATATGCTGCTAAAGCTAAAAAGAACAATTGTAAAATAGGTTTGTAAATTTTTAAAAGCATTTGAAATAATTTTTATGCAAAGATGCAACATTTATTTAAAGCGCTTTTAAACGTAATTTACTTTGTTTTATTAATGTCGTTTACTTGCCGAATAACATTATATAAGGCAAGTCCAACACCAAGCATTACAAAAATTGTATTATAATAAACTTTAGGACTTGGATGATTTTCATCTAACCAAGTACCAAAATAGGAAAACAAAAAAATAATAATTCCCATTTGAACGGGAATATTTATTAGCGGCAACCATTTATTCCGCCTGTTTTTGTTGGGCTCCTTTTCCATCTTTATTTGTTACTTCGTTGTTTTTTAACATCGTACAAGTAGCTGTAAATTCGGCTCCTGGCTCAATAGATAATTTTCCAACAGCAACTTCTCCATGAATTCTTGCTGTTGCCTTAATATTAAGAATTTCAAGTACTTTTATTTTTCCGTGAAATTCTCCTTCAATATCGGCATTGTTACAAATAATTTCTCCTTTAATAACACCACTTGCACCAATCACTAATTTTCCTTGTGATGTAAAGTTTCCTATTAACTCTCCATCTAACCTAAAATCGGCTTTAGAAACAATATCGCCAATAATGGATGTGCCTTCTACAATTCTGTTTGTTTTACCTAATTGCTCAGTTCCGTTTTTTTTTACTTTGTCAAACATTTTATTATGGATTTTTGGGGGCTAAATACGCTTCAATGTTTTTCTTGATTTGAATAACTTTATAATTGTCACTCGAGATAATAATTCCTGGCTGTGCAATTTTATATTTTTTATCATCTCTTAAGATTCCAACAACATCATTTGCATACGCCTCTGATTTAATTCCATGGATAACTACAAAATTGTAAGTTTTATTGTACTTATCTACAGAAGTTGTTAATCTTTCATAATTTTCAACTAATAAAAATACTCTTATTGCTTCTTCAATTTTTTTACTTATTTGAGAATCAGTACTAGAAACCTGATATAAAATTTTCCAGTTTTTATTGTCAACTGTTGTAAAATCAAGCTTTTCTAAACTCGGAATTTGTTTCTCCAGGATTTCGCGTGCATTTTTTCCTTCTTCCGTATTTGGATAATTATCTGCAACTGCTTCAAGACCTTTTTTATAAGCCGCTAAACCATTTGTCTTCCCTAAAGTATTCGCTTTCAACAATTCATATTTAGAAACGATTTCATCACCTGAATATTGATTTATTAAATTATCAATATTGTCTAAAACAACATAATATTGTTCTTCTTCAAACAGCTTATACCATTTCTTGTATTCTTTGTCGGGTGTAATTAAATCATCTTCACTTGTCTTATTCAAAATTTGCGCATATCTCGAATTTGGATAAGTTCCTGTAATATTTGCTTTTATAGCTTCGGCTTTAGCAGGATTTGTAATTTGATAGATTTTATACAAATTATACATCGATGGCAAAACCAATTTCTCTTCAGGATTGTTTTTTAATAATTGTTCCAGCTTATCGCTTGCTAAATTATACTCTTTAAATTTTTCTTTATAAATAAGTCCTAACTGATAGTAAGCAAAATTTCGTTCTTTACCAATGCTGTCCATTACAATTTGAGATGTTGGAAGCTGTTTTTCATAAAATTCTGTGGTGTACTTTTCAATAACAATGGTATCTTTTAATGCATTAATTGCATCTGGATTATTATTTAAAGTATCATTTAATGCAATATTATTTGCAGATTTTACAGCTGCTAATCTCCAGTTTGTTCCTAAAGTTCGGTTGTTGCCCCACATTTTTTTAAATTGCAGCTTACCGTAGGCAACTGTTGTAGGATTATAAAAATAGAAAGTACTTACCGTCGAATTTCCATCAGGCGGCATAATAGCTCCCACATTTGGATCTGATGGTTTTCCTATTGATGCAGGATTCACAGCTGTTGGCCCGCCACCACCAGAATTTGAATTACGTTCTATGTTTGCCAGTCTTTCTTTTTCCTTTTCTTCTAAAATACGTTTGGCTTCATCTTTCTTTTTTAATTCAGCGATGTAATTTTCAAAATAAATTTTTCGATCCGGTGCCGGTAAATCATGAACTTTTATAATACTGTCATTTCTTTTGGCAATTGCTTCATATTTAATGACGTCATCTAGATTTTTTCGGTTTTTTTGAATAAAAGCGTATTCTCTCGTTTTAGGATCTAATTTTACCAATGTACTGTCATAATATTTGGCAGCCATTGTATAATCTGTATTTTTAAAATACATATCTCCTATATTTCTATAAGTCGAAGCTACTAAATATGAATCTTGCGATTTTCTGGCTAATGATTTATTATAGAATTTCAAAGCGTTGTCTTGCTGTTTCTTTTTATCATAAAAAACCCCCATTTCATAAAAAAGGACATCATAGTAAGGTCTGTTTTCACGATCCTTTACTAAATCATTATAGGTTTTTAAAAATATTGTGTCATTGCCATTTTCATAATCATACATCTGCGCTTTTTTAGCATACGCATGCATCATATATTTTCTGTCGGCTTTGCGGTTCATATCAATTACACCATCATAAAAATAATTGGCGCTGTCTTTTTTTCCAATTTCCTGATACATCTGTCCAAGAATAAAACGATAGCGTGCTTTGTCTTCGTTTATTCTCGAAAATTCTTCCGCAATTTTAAGCTTCGTCACAGCACTATCTCTTTCTTCTAAATTTAAAAAAGCTTCTGCTAATAATGCATTTGCATCCGAAAATGTTTGCTTATTTAAATCCGTATTTTTTAATAAAAGATTGATGTTTTTTACTACAATGGCATCGTTACCTAAACGCATATTGGTTTTTTCGCGCCAGATTTTTGCTGTATAAATATTACTGCTGTTTGGGTATTTATATAAAATATAGTTGAATGCTTCCAAGGCAGGAATAAAGCGCTGATCGTAGTATCTGGCTTTTCCTAACATTAAATAAGCCTCATCAATTTGGGAGTTTTTTTCTCTTCCCCCAATATTCATAGAATGTTTCTGAATGGCTTTTGTTGCTTTGGTTTCTGCTTTTTCAAAATCTGCATTTTTTGCTTTTCCTTCTTCAGAAAAATTTTCATCAACCTGCATTTTTTCAATAGGAAGCATCTTCCAAAAATTATCCTTATTATCTGCCTGAATAGATTTTAAGCCTTTGTCTAAACCAATACCGCCATTGTACAAAATATTATATTTTGTACTTAAAGCGTGAGAATTTCTTGACAAAAAAGTGTTCTTTTTGGTAGAACAAGCTATCAAGACAAACAGAAATGCCAAAGCAGAACTATATTTAAGAGTATTCTTTTTCAATAGAAAAGATTTTAAATCAATTAACTTCTAAAAAGGATTTTTAGTATAATGCCCCGTAAAATTACGCTTCTTTTTGATATAACTGTACTTTAAACAGCAAAAAACGATTCGAGTTCTTGTAAGGTTTCTTCTGATGTTTGAATATCTTTTACAATTTCACCCTTATTAAGTGCAACAATACGATCGCAAACTTCCACTGTATGCTGCAAATCATGGCTGGAAACCAGAACTGTAACGTTTGGATTTTGTGCCAGCTCTTTTATAATTTTTTTCAATCGGCTTACAGTTGTCGGATCTAAATTTGCAAACGGTTCATCCAGAATAACAACTTCAGGATTTCCTATAAGTGTGGCAATAATCCCCACCTTCTTCTGATTTCCCTTAGATAAATCACGAAGATATTTTTTGTTGTTGAGAATTTCTCCATTAAAAAACTCTTCATATTGGGCTAACAAAGCGTCTATATCTGCTTTATTTTGATGGCGCAAATCTCCAATAAAATAAAAATATTCTTCGGGAGTTAAATAGCCAATCAAAAAACTTTCATCTAAAAATGAACCTGTAAATGATTTCCAGTTTTCACTTGTATTTACCTCAATATTATTGTTTTTAATATTTCCTGTTGATGGTTGAATCAGGTCTAACAGTAAACTAAAAAAAGTAGTTTTCCCTGCTCCGTTATTTCCCACTAATCCAAAACTTTGACCTTTTGGTATTTCAAGATGTTTAATGTTTAAAACTGTTGTTCCGTTATATATTTTTGAAAGCTGATTTACTTGTATCATCTGTAATTTTTGATTTTAGATTAAAAAATCTGATAAATTATCTCATTATCAAATTGGCACACTGGCTAATTAGTTTTTCTGTTTGTAAGCTTGAATCGTACTATATTTTTCTATTTTATATCTTTTTTCGATTAATGAAAAAACAGAGTTCCTAAAAATAAAACCCAAAACCCCTGCTCCTGCCACTAAAAGTAATCCGAGATTTTTATTTCCTAAATAAAGTCCGATGCCGTATAATCCCAAAGGCAATAATAATTTTGGTAAAGTCAACAACATGGCGCTTACGTTAAATGCTTTTTTGTCTCCAAAAGCGCCTCCGGCATTACTTAAATCAATTGGAGTCTTTGTAAATGCACCTCCAAGAAGTACCAAATGCGAATTGACTCCTATATTATAGATGGCTCCAACGACAATGGTTAAATAAATTTCCCATCCGTACAAAAGATAAAATGATGCTAAAATTGTCGAAATAAAAGTGGCAATTACAACCAGCCACCATTTTGAAGTAATGTATCCGCGATATGGAATGTTTTGTGTCATCATCAACTGATAATACGAACTGTCCCAGCTTGGTACAAACTGTCCGAAGACAAATAAAAATCCGCCCGAAACAAATATTCCGGCAAAAATATGCATGATTGGTGGTTGATGTGTATTTCCAAAAAAGATCAATCCGTAAAACAAAAAGAAAAAACTCATAATAAGAGTCGTTTTTGATCTTTTGTTTCTTCGGATTAATTTAATATCATTTTTAAGAAATGTTCCTAAAGTTCCAAATTGATTTAACCAAACTAAATTTTCGGTCGTTGCAATATCTTCTTTTTTAGAAAGTCCGGCATCTAAAAATAAATTGTTTTTAAAATATTTAAACGTAAACTGATACAACGCAATTAAAATTAAAACTGGAATTAAAAATAATCCCTTTTTGTTATAAAGTCCCTGAAAAAATGGTGTTGTAAAAACTGTAATGTCAAATAATTTATAATATTGGGCTATTCCTAAAACCAAAGCAAGTGCAATAAAAACAACAAATAATTTATCGATATTGCTTAAAATAATATTGAGAAAATTGTTGATGTAGATTAAAGAAAAAATCGCCAAAAGCCAAAACGCAATTCCAATGATATCATAACCTTCTATTATTAATACAATTGCAAACGGAACAAAGAAAAGCGCATGAACCCAATTGAAAAACGACAAAGCCGTTTTGCCCAATGAAAAATGAACAATTGTTGGTTTATTAAAAGGTAAAACCAACAACGGTTTTATATTAAGAACAGGAATTGCCTGCATTAACAAACGAATGACCAAATCGAATAAAAAATAATAAATCAAAAATCTATTGACTGTTGATAATGGTTCGAAGTTCATTTCTTTGAGGAGGTAAAATGTACCAACGCCCATTGCGATAAAGATGACCGAGAAATAGACCATCAAAAAGCCTATTAAAATTTTCATGGCCAGATTTGCTCCAAAAGATGCAGATCTTGTAAAGGCTTTCCATTCAAGATAAATAAACTTTCTAATCATTGTTTTGGTTTTGAGTTTATAGTAAGAGTCCAAATGTAAGAAAACATTACAAAAAAAGTTAAAAATAATAAATTCGTATCTATCAATTAAGCGCCGTTTGCTACTTTTGCATAAAAATTAAATCATGCCTTCATTCTTAAAACTTATAATTAAAGAGGTAAAACGTGAAACTGCCGATGCGGTTTCGATACTTTTTAATGTTCCGGAAGAACTAAAATTAGATTATAAATTTATTGCCGGACAATACGTAAACTTAAAGTTAACTCTTGATAATCAAGAAATTCGCCGTGCTTATTCTATTTGCTCAGCTCCAGAAAGCGGTGAATTGAGAATTGCAGTAAAAGCAGTAAAAAACGGTTTGTTTTCGCAATTTGCCAATACTAAATTAAAAGCAGGAGACGTTCTTGAAGTAGGGCAGCCAGAAGGAAAATTTACTTTTGAACCAGATGCCGAAAGACAAAAAAATTATGCGGCTTTTGTTGCCGGAAGCGGAATTACTCCAGTACTTTCTATCATAAAATCGATATTAAAAAGTGAGCCAAAAAGCTCATTTGTATTAGTTTACGGAAATAGAACTCCAGAAGACGCCATCTTTTACCAGGAATTGCACGACTTGCAATTACAATATGTAGGACGCTTTTTTGTACATTTTGTTTTTAGTCAGGCTAAAGCTGAAAACGCATTGTTTGGCAGAATCGAAAAATCGGCAGTAAATTTTGTTTTGAACAACAAACACAAAGAACTTGAATTTGATAAATTCTACTTGTGCGGTCCTGAAGAAATGATCAATACCGTTTCGGCGATTTTGAAAGAGAAAAACGTAAAAGATTCCGCAATTAAATTTGAGCTTTTTACTTCTTCATCTCAGGAACATGAAATAAAAACTTCATTGGAAGGACATACAAAAATCACTGTTTTGGTTGATGATGATGAAGTTTCTTTTGAAATGTCTCAAAAACAAACCATTCTTGATGCAGCTTTAAAACAAGGAATAGATGCTCCGTATTCTTGTCAGGGCGGAATTTGCAGCAGCTGTTTAGCGCGTGTAACATCCGGAACTGCAGAAATGACTAAAAATTCTATTTTAACCGATAAAGAAATTGCTTCAGGTTTAATTTTAACTTGTCAGGCTCACCCAACTTCAGAATCTATTTATGTAGATTATGATGATGTTTAGAGGTTAAAATTCCAATAAAAAATTAAATTCCAAATTCCAACTTTACAATTGGGATTTGGAATTTTTTTTGTTTGTAATTATTAGCAATCTTTGTCAAATTGGAATTTGGGATTTAAAAAATTTGGAATTTAATATTAGCTATTATGAAATCAGTACGTGAAATTTTTAAAAGTAAGGAATACCTTTTAGATGAACCTGAAGTTGTAAAACTTATTGATTATTGTGAAGAACTGCAAGATGAAATTGTGGAGTTTAAATTTCAAAAAAACAATAATAAAGAACTGGCAATGCTAGACATGCTTAGGGAAGTTATAAAAGGTTGTAATGAAATTGAAAAAGCACAAATGGAACATGAACGATTTGGCTTTGAAGTTCCTGATTATCAAGCTACAATTTCAAATCTTAAAAGTTATATTTATGGAAGATGCCGTGATGAAAAAATTTGGTTGTAAAAATTAAAATTTCCAAATTCCAACTAAAATTAAAACCGCTATGTGTAATTGACAAAAAAGTATATTATATTTTAAGTATTTTTAAAAAAACGAGCTAGAATTTTAGTATATTAGTACTTCAAAAGCTGATACATTTTTATCTATGTAAAGCTATTTCTATTTGTCAACACGTTTAAAACATTAAATTATGGCAATGCATCACTACCTCCGTTTAACTTTTATATTCCTTTTTGTTGTAACATCTTTGTTTTGTGTCTACTTTATAATTAAAAAAAGAAGAAACAGAAAAGTTCCTAAACTACTTTCGAAAGAAAAGTATAATTCGACAATAACTGGGGAAATGGCAGAAATATCAGTCTCTACAGATAGTTTTTTTAATATTTGGCCTTATATAAGTGAATTAAAAGCTGCTAAAATTTTATCAAATAAAATCAAAGAATCTCAATTGATACACAAGGTTTACAGAAATTCTACCGAAGATTTTGAACACATTTTACTCGCTACCGAAAAAGAAAATCATTTTGTTAAAATCGTAGTCGATAAAAACAAAAAGAAACCAATAGGATATCTTTTTCTTGATTTATGAGAAAATTAAATATTCAATAAAAAAAATTCCAAATTCCAATTGTAAAGTTGGAATTTGGAATTTGGAATTTTTTTAGATATTTCTATTTTGGAATTTTTATAATAACCGCTGAATCTTCTCAACAACAGTCTTCGAAGAAATCGTTCTCATCGCATCTTCGTAACCTTCAACAATTTTATTTCCGTAAACAGATGTTGGCAATTTCGGATATTGATTTCTGTCTGAAGTTAAAGCATTTTCCAAGCTTTGATTAAACGGCAAAAATCCTGCATAAGGATGCGTTGCGCCCCAAAGTGTAATAACTTTTACGCCCAACATTGCTGCAATATGTGCATTGCCGGAATCCATAGAAAGCATTACATCGAGATTGCTTATTAGTTGTAATTCCTGCTGAAATTTAATTTTTCCAGCCATGTTTATTACATTTTCAAATGGTTGTGAAAGTGAATCTAATATTTCGATTTCTTTTTTTCCTCCGCCAAAAAGCAAAATTTTATAGTCTTGATTTTGTGCCAAAGTTGTAATAACTTCTGTCATTAAATCCAAAGGGTAAACTTTAGAATCATATTGTGCAAAAGGTGCAATTCCAATTAATTTTTGATTTTGACCGCCAATAATCTCTACACTCAAATTTGCCTTTTCAGGGAAAGTTGCCTTTGATAAATCCAGAGGAAAACCAAGTTCTTCAAAAACCTTTGCATGTCTTTCGAACATTGTAGGCAATTGCTTGAATATTTTATTTTCTGCCCGGGTTAATTCTTTTTTTCCTTCACGGCCTTTGTCAACAGTGGCTCTTTTTTTTCCGCTTAAAGCGAAAAGCAAACTCACAATTTTAGATCGTAATACATTATGAAGATCTGCAAAAGCATCAATTTTTAATTTCCGGACATCCTGAAACAACCGTAAAAGTCCTCCGAAACCTTTGTGACGTTCTTTTTCATCAAAAGCAAAAAAATCAAGATTGGGAATTCCTTCAAAAAAAGGTTTAAAAAACGGACGTGAAATTACTGTTAGTTTAACTTCCGGATATTGTTTTACAAAAGCGCGTAAAACAGGAACCGTCATGGCGACATCTCCCATTGCGGAAAGTCTCATGACGGCTATATGCTTAATATTGGACAATTTTGCCAATTATTTTTTATTTTGATATAAAACAGGATTTAATTCATCGTCGTTGTACATTTTCATTTGTTTGTACACTTTCATGAATTTTTCTCCACTTTCGATGTCTGCCAACAAATCATCAATAGCTGTAGACAAATCGCTTCTTTGCTCTAAAAGAATGTTTAATTTTTCCTGGCATTTATCTCTGTGTTCTTGTGAAGCCTCAGCACGAGTAGCTTCTTCGTTCATGTGATAAATTTTTAAAGCCAAAATAGATAATCTGTCAAAAGCCCAGGCCGGACTTTCAGAATTGATTTTTGCACCATCTTTTGCTTTTACATCACTGTATTTTTGCAAAAAATAACTGTCAATATATTCCACCATATCTGTACGTTCCTGATTTGAAGCATCAATTCTTCTTTTTAAAGTTAATGCAGCAACCGGATCAATTTGCGGATCACGAATAATATCTTCAAAATGCCATTGAACTGTGTCAATCCAGTTTTTTAAATATAATAAATGCTCGAATTTATCCTTAGAATATGGATTGTTTATAGGTTGATCAACGTTATCAAACTGGTGATAATCTTTGATGCTTTGTTCGAAAACAGAATATGCTAATTTTGAAAACATGTCTTTAATTATTAGAGAAGCAAAGATACTTTTTATACTTTTATGCTGTGAAAAAAACGTTGGTTTTTTCATTTTAGTATCACAAATCATTGATAATTCTAAAAACTCCACATGAAAATTCATTATATATCTGAAAATAATAGCGTTTTAAATCATTTTTTGGGTCAAATCAGAAATGTAAATGTTCAAAATGACAGTATGCGTTTTAGAAAAAATATCGAACGAATTGGCGAAATTATGGCTTATGAATTAAGCAAAAATTTGTCATATAAAAATGTAGATATTCAAACGCCGCTTGGCATTAAAAAAACTACCGAAATTAATGATGATTTGGTTTTATGTTCAATATTAAGAGCCGGATTACCATTGCATAATGGCTTTTTAAATTATTTTGATCATGCTGAAAATAGTTTTGTTTCTGCTTGCAGATATCATCCGAATAACGATCATGAGTTCGAAATTCGGGTTGAATATCAAGCCGTTTCAAATATCAATAATAAAACAGTTTTACTTCTTGATCCCATGTTGGCGACGGGACAATCAGTAGTGGCAGTTCATGAAAAATTGGTTCAGAATGCTACTCCAAACGAAATTCATATTGTTGTCGTTATTGCAGCTCCTGAAGGTGTCGCTTATCTTGAAAAAAATCTTCCGGACAATTGTCATCTTTGGGTTGCATCTTTGGATGAAAAACTGAATGAAAAAAATTATATCGTGCCGGGACTCGGCGACGCCGGTGATCTTGCTTACGGCAACAAATTATAATTGGCTGAAAAAAGTAAATAAACTACACGCAATTAAAGTATAAAATACAATTTCGCTGTTTAATTTTTGCTGTACATATTCGACATAACTTGCCGCCATCATTGTTAAAGGAGCAATGCTGAACAACAATAAATCGTTGCTTTTATCTGGTGAAATAATGAAAACAAAAGCTGCTATAAAAAAACAGGCTACGATTTTTTTGTATGAAGAGTGTACAATTTGAGGTCTGTTTGAAAAAGTCATTAACATCGAAACGACAAAAAATAATGCCACGGCAACATAAATTGATAGCGCTCCGTTTTCGTAATTGTTTTTAAAATAATCAATATTAAAATCAACCACAGCGCGTTTTTGAAAAAATTCAATTGCGTTAATATGGAAGATTAAAGAGATCAGTAAAAAGATAACCGCAACGGCCATAAGTGCTATAAATGGCAAAACCCAGTTTCTATAATCGCGCGAAACGTGAAAAATAATCGATATAAAAACCAATATCAGGAAAAGAATAGACCAAAATTGAAATAAAGAAGCTATTAAAATCCAAAAAGAAGCATCAAATATTTTTTCTTTTGAAGCTTTTAAAGATTGTAAAGAAATCAATCGTCGAAGTGCCAGCAAAACAAAAAAGTTGGCATATACTACATTTGCATTATTAAATATTGTGGGGAAAAACAATATAAACAATAAGTAAAAAAATATCGCGTAACCATTGTCTTTACTGAGTCCGTTCTTTTTTACAATAAAATTTATCAGAAAAAAAGAAGCAAATATAAAGCACAATAAACTTATTTTCTGAAACGCCAAAAATGAAGAACTCATCCATGATGGTTCCTGAAATTGAAACAGAAAAAAGAAAACCAGTATTAAAATTACGACCAGCGAATAATTTAATGGCGTAGATTTTCTAAAAACACTTGTTATCATAAGGATATTTTATACTTTTGTGATTGTAAATATAATACTTGTTTAAAAAGTAAAACCAACAAGTTGAAAAAAGATTCTATAATCTGAATTTGATTTCAATGCGTTACACAACAATAAATAACATATAATTTTAGAAATTATGACAGCTTTTTTTGAAGGAATACAATACTTATTCGTTAACATTTTATTTGCTCCACTTGACTTTTTACGTCGCTTAGAACTTGTTACATGGTTTGGTGCAAATACAATTAACTGGATTTTTATGATCATCTGCGCATGCGCAATCGTTTATTGGATTAAACAATTACGCATTTTTGATGACGCTGGAACAGAAAACCAAGATACTACAGCTCACTCTTTTTTAAAGTAAGTCGAAGCCAATATCTTTTCTAAAATACATCTTATCAAAATTTAGTTTATCTATGTTTTGGTAAGATTTTTTTATGGCTTGTTGGAAATCATCTCCATAAGATGTTACTGTTAATACACGTCCTCCATTACTAACGACATTTTTGCCATCTAATTTTGTTCCTGCATGAAAAACAATAGAATCTGTAATATTTTCTAATCCGGTAATTACTTTTCCTTTTTCAAAATCTTCAGGATATCCGCCGGAAACTACCATAATTGTAGTCGCACTTCTTGGATCTACTTTTAATTCGAAAGAATCTAATTCCTGATTAGCAACTGATAAGAATAATTCAACCAAATCAGATTCTAATCTTGGAACCACAACTTCAGTTTCAGGATCTCCCATTCTTACATTGTATTCAATAACGATTGGTTCATTTTTTACATTAATTAAACCAATAAATACAAAACCTTTGTATTCGATTCCGTCTTTTTGGAAACCTTCAATTGTTGGTTTTACGATTCTTGTTTCAATTTTTTCCATCAAAACAGCATCAACATAAGGAACCGGAGAAACTGCTCCCATTCCGCCTGTGTTTAATCCTGTGTCACCTTCACCAATACGTTTGTAATCTTTTGCAGTTGGAAGAATTTTATAGCTTTTTCCGTCTGTCAAAACGAAACAGCTTAACTCGATTCCGTCCAAAAATTCCTCAATAACTACTTTTGAACTTGCTGCTCCAAATTTTTGGTGAACCAGCATGTTTCTCAATTCAGTTTTAGCTTCTTCAAGATCCTGAATAATCAAAACACCTTTTCCGGCTGCTAATCCATCCGCTTTTAAAACGTATGGAGGTTGTAGAGTTTCAAGAAATGCACATCCATTCTCTACTGTTTCGGCAGTAAAACTATCATAAGCAGCAGTTGGAATATTGTGTTTCATCAGGAATTCTTTAGCAAATTCCTTACTTCCTTCTAATTGAGCACCCAATTTTGATGGACCAATAACCGGAATATGTTGTAAACTTTCGTCGTTTTTAAAATAATCATAAATCCCTTTTACCAACGGATCTTCTGGTCCTACAACAACCATTTTTACATTTTCTTTTAGTACAAATGCTTTTATGGCATCAAAATCGGTTGGAGACATTGCAACATTTGTAGCAATTGCAGCTGTTCCCGCATTTCCTGGTGCAACAAAAAGTTTTTCGCAAAGCGGACTCTGAATCATTTTCCACGCAAAAGCATGTTCTCTTCCGCCTGATCCCAATAGTAAAATTGTCATGGTATAGTTGTATTTAGTTGTGGTGCAAAAATAATTGCTTTTGTACGTAAAAAATAATTAAATCTTAAAAAGTTGTTGATTCTTCTATATTAGTAATTGGTAAATATTATTTTTGGTGAAAATTTATCTTCAAAAAATGCTGTCACTTTTCGATCTTTCCTTAAAAATAAATGGTTTTCCGATAAAGAAAGCAAAAGCCGAATTAGAATCAATTGTGAATTTATCTACTGAGGAACATGCAAAATTCATTCAGGATAAAAAAAGAGAAATTGTTGATTTTCATTTACAAAACAATTCTTTTTACCAGAAATTAGTTGAAAATAAAACGAATATCAACTGGGAAGATTTACCCATTTTAAACAAACAAAATCTACAAAAACCACTTTCAGAAAGACTTTCTAAAGGATATACATTAAAAAACGTTTACCTCAACAAAACATCCGGATCTAGCGGAACTCCTTTTGTTTTTGCCAAAGATAAATATGCTCACGCTTTAACATGGGCGTCGAATATTATGCGTTTTGGATGGTTTAATATTGATTTTAATCATTCTTACCAAGCGCGTTTTTATGGCATTCCGATGGATTTTATTGGATATCAAAAAGAACGTTTTAAGGATTTTTTGAGCAGACGTTTTCGCTTTCCGGTTTTTGATTTATCTGATGAAGTTTTGACAAAATTTCTAGCAAAATTTAAAACGCAAAAATTCGATTATATCAATGGTTACACAAGTTCGATCGTTTTGTTTGCTAAATTTTTAGAAAAAAGAAATATCATTTTACGTGAAATTTGTCCGACTTTAAAAGCTTGTTTTGTTACTTCGGAAATGCTTTTTGAATCGGATAAAATATTGCTGGAAAAACAATTCGGCATTCCAATTATCAATGAATACGGAGCTTCAGAACTTGATTTGATTGCTTTTGAAAATACAAAAGGCGAATGGCAAATAAATGCTGAAACATTATTTGTTGAAATTTTGGACGAAAATAATCAGATTCTCCCTTACGGAAAAGAAGGCCGAATTGTAATTACTTCTCTTTTCAATAAAGCAAATCCTTTTATAAGATATGATATTGGAGACATTGGGATTTTGGATGAAAAAAGTACGCCACAAAAACCAATCTTAAAAAAATTGGTTGGTAGAACAAACGATGTTGCCATTTTACCAAGCGGAAAAAAATCTCCTGGCTTGACATTTTATTACGTTACAAAAAGCATCATTGAAGATGATGGAAATGTAAAAGAATTTATCATTAAACAGACACAACTAGATACTTTTGAAATTGAATATGTTTCTGAAAATCAATTAAATTCAGAACAAATTCAAAAAATAAAAGAAGCAATCGCTCTATATCTTGAACCAAACTTGAGCTTCATTTTTACCCGAAAAAATGTTTTAGAAAGAACCAATCGTGGTAAATTAAAGCAATTCAAATCTTACTTATAATATAAATAAAATCTTACATTTGTTTTTTTAATTAAACTTATGGACGATCAATCTTTACTTTCTGAAGAAACTATTTCAAACAAAATATATTTTATCCGCAATCAAAAGGTTATGCTTGATAGCGATTTAGCTTCACTTTATCAGATTGAAACTAAAGTTTTAAAACAAGCTGTTAAAAGAAATTTGTCAAGATTTCCAGAAGATTTCATGTTTGAGCTTACCAAAATAGAATATGATTCTTCAAGGTCACAAATTGTGACCTTGAAGAATGGTAGAGGATCAAACTTAAAATATTTACCATTTGCTTTTACAGAACATGGTATTTTAATGCTTTCAAGTATATTGAAAAGTGACAAAGCCATTCAAACCAATATTCAAATTATGCGCATTTTCACAAAAGTGCGACAAATGCTTCAGGACACAACAGAAATTAAAGTTGATATTCTTCAGATTCAAAAGAAACTAGAGAACCATGATAAAAATATAGAGTTGGTTTTTTCTTATTTGGATGAATTGACAGAAAAAAAAGAAAATGAAAGTGAAAGAGTGAAAATTGGATATAAATAATTTTTAAGTCCTATTTTCTAAGGTCGCAATTTGCGACCTTAAAGAATTAAATCACAATCTTGAAGCCGCAAATTGCGACTTCAAGATTTAAAAACAAGATCTGATTTCTCTAAGGTCACAAATTGTGACCTTAGAGGATACTAAATCTTCTTGATATATTGAGGTTTTATAATCAATTGTGTGAATAAAAATCGTGTCATCAACAAAACAGAAAATACAAAATTGAATCCGTGAAATTCTCTATAAACACCAAAGTTGTGTTTTATCAATTTGAATTTTGAAGAGGATATGGAATCTTTCCTAATTCTGTAAAGGGCTAAAATCTCCGGTACCGGTTTTGTTGCTTCAATTTGTTTTAAAATGGTAAGCCATAATCGCCAGTCTTGTCTTTTTTGGGTCGCTTGGATAACAATTTTTCCGAAAAAATCTACATCATAAATTGCGGTTAAGTTCCCAACGTAATTGCAAAAAAACAATTGATCATAAGTCAATTCTAAAGGCGCTTCAACTCGCCTGTTTAAAGAATTTCCTTCTTCATCTATACAATCATAAAAACTGAAAGTAAAGGGTAAATTGTTGGCTTTTAAAAACTTGATTTGCTTTTCTAGTTTTTGTGGCAACCAAATATCATCTGCATCTAAATAAGCAATATATTTTCCTGTTGCTTTTTCTAAAGCTATATTTCTCGCAAAACCATTTCCTGAATTTTTAGGCAACTCGGTTAATTTTAAACGATTATCTTTTTGAGCAAATTCTTTTATGATCAAAACAGTTTCATCTGTAGAAGCATCATCAACCAAAATCATTTCCCAATTTTGATAACTCTGATTTTGCACAGATTCTATCGTTGCCCGAATAAATTTTTCGGCATTAAAAGTTGGCGTTATAATCGAAACTAATTCATTCATTAATATGCTTTTTTATCGCCTTTAAAAATATTGATTACAGTTTGAAGAATTATTTTCAAATCTAAAATAAGAGACCAGTTTTCGATATAAAAAACATCAAATTTAATTCGGTTAATCATGTCTCTTTCTATTGTGATTTCACCTCTAAAACCACTAACCTGTGCCAATCCGGTAATTCCGGGTTTAACACAATGACGAATCATATATTTTTTTACTTTGTTTCCGTATTCTTTATTCTGCGACCAAAGATGTGGCCTTGGCCCAACGACCGACATGTCTCCTTTTAAAACATTAAAAAATTGCGGTAGTTCATCTATACTTGTTTTTCTCATAAAACGACCAATTGCCGTAACGCGGGGATCATTTTTTGAAGCTTCTGTTTCGGTTGTTTTATTAATTCGCATAGAGCGAAATTTATAACATACAAATTCATTTTCTCCTAATCCAGGTCTTCCCTGTGTGAAAAAAACCGGGCCTTTAGACTCTAATTTTATTAGAATTGCTAATATTGGGCCTAACCAGGATAACACAAACACAATGATTAAAATAGAGAAAACAACATCAAAAGTACGTTTCAATATTTGAATTGCCGGTTCATTAAGCATGGTCTGCTTTAACGAAAGTACGGGAAAAAAATCGTAATAATCTATTTTTAGATTCTTGGAGAAAATCTCTTTTGTGTCTGGAATAAACTTTATTGTTTTATTATTTTCATCGGCAAAATCAATCAAATCTTTCAAATATTTGTTTGATACTTCATTCAAAGAACAATAGATCTCATCTACTTCATTTTCAATTATAAAAGGTTTTAAATCTGTCAATTTTCCTGTGATATTCTCGCCTGATTTCTTATCTGAAAAATATCCAAGAAACCGATATCCATAATCTTTTCTGGTTTCAAAAAGGTTTTTTAATCGAATTGCTTCTTCTGTAAATCCTATTATAACTGCACTTCGATAATTGCTTCCAGTAATTATTCTGTATTCTTTTAAATAAAAAAACAATGAGAATTTAAAAATTGTCACCAATAATATTGCTAACACTATAAATATTATAATGGCAATTTGGCTGAAAATCACTTGTGGCGAAAAAGGAAAAAAAGCAATTACAACGAGAAGAAACAAAATTTCCTGTCTTAATATTTTTGCGGCAATTTCTATTGGAGTTGTAAATCTGTACACATCATAAAAATGTGTTGAAAAAGCTATTAAACCCCAGCCAATATATTGATACAAAACAAAAACCAACATATTTGAAACCAGCTCTTTAAATATAAAAAAGCTTAATACTGTAATAATTGTCAGATCAATTAAAATACTAATTGGCCTGATATATTTTGAGTATCTTCCTGTTTGAAATACTGTCATAATTTGTTCCTCTATACAATCATTTTATTGCACATGTGATTTTAAATAGCCTGACTTATAATAGCTATTTTATATAATTCGAAAAATCCTTGTGCTCTTCTTTTGAAAGTTCTTCTTTTGAAAGTGATCTAAAATAATCATATGTAATTTTCATTCCTTCAGAACGGCTTACTTTTGCTTCCCAACCTAACAATTCTTTTGCTTTGGTTGTATCTGGCTGACGTTGTAACGGATCATTTATTGGCAGCGGATGATAAACCACTTTTTGATTTGTTCCGGTAAGTTTTATAATTTCTTCGGCAAAATCCTTAATTGTGATTTCATCCGGATTTCCAATATTTACCGGATAGACATAATCAGAATGCAGCAATCTAAAGATACCTTCAACCTGATCGTCAACATAGCAAAAAGAACGCGTTTGCATTCCGTCTCCAAAAATGGTTAAATCCTCACCACGAAGTGCCTGACCTATAAATGCAGGAATTACACGTCCGTCGTTGAGACGCATTCTTGGTCCGTAAGTGTTAAAAATACGAACGATTCTGGTTTCAACACCGTGAAAAGTATGGTAGGCCATTGTTATAGATTCCTGAAAACGTTTGGCTTCGTCATAAACGCCTCTTGGTCCAATTGTATTTACGTTTCCGTAGTATTCTTCGGTTTGGGGATGAACCAAAGGATCTCCATAAACCTCAGAAGTTGAAGCAATCAAAATTCTTGCTTTTTTAACTCTGGCCAAACCTAATAAATTATGTGTTCCTAATGATCCGACTTTTAATGTCTGAATCGGAATTTTTAAATAATCGATTGGGCTTGCAGGCGAAGCAAAATGTAATATATAATCTAAATCTCCCGGAATATGAACAAATTTAGTGATGTCATGATGGTAAAACTCAAAGTGCTCTAATTTGAATAAATGTTCGATGTTTTTAAGATCACCGGTTATTAAATTATCCATACCAATAACATAATATCCTTCTTTGATAAATCGATCGCACAAATGCGATCCTAAAAAACCCGCCGCTCCGGTAATAAGTATTCTTTTCATAATGGTTTTATTTAACCTATTGGTTTTGATAATCTCTGCAAATATGCACAAATGTAATAAAATATCCTGCCTTTAAATTGACTAAATTTTTATGCAAAGAGAGATTCAATTTTTAATTCATTATTAATTGCTTTATTCTACTTTTACTAAACTAAATTTAATTATTTTGAAAGTTGTACATGTCGTTGAAGCACTAGAAGGTGGTGTATATACTTATTTTAGAGATTTGTCTAATTTTTTTGGAGATGATGGAATAAGTAAAAATATAGAAACCACTATTGTCTACAGCAGTAATAGAAAAGGAATTAGTTCTGAGAAAGTAAACTCTGAATTTTCAAATGGTGTTAATCTGATTCATCTTAATATGGTTCGGGAGATTTCTCCTTTTCAGGATTTAAAATCTATTTTTAAATTAATTAAAGAACTTAAAAAAATTAACCCTGATATAATTCATCTTCATTCATCAAAAGCAGGTGTTTTAGGTCGAATTGCCTATTTTTTCCTATTCAAAAAAAAGAAAGTTTTTTATACGCCTCACGGATATGCTTTTCTAAGAACTGATATTTCAAAATCTTCCAGAAAATTATATTCGATCATTGAAAAAAGTTTTCAGAGATTATTTGGCGGAACAATTGTGGCATGTGGAGATACCGAATTTGAAATTGCTAAAAAAATTGGTCCCTCAAAATTGGTGAGAAATGGTGTAGATATTCCGCCTATTCGTGAATACTTTTTACCTCATCAAAACTCAAAATTAACTGTTGGCATTTTAGGCCGAATCACAGCCGCAAGAAACCCTAAATTATTTAATGATATTGCCCTAAAGTTTCCGGATTTCAATTTTATCTGGATAGGCGATGGCGAACTAAGCCATTTAATTACTTCTGAAAATATTAAGATTACCGGATGGATTATGGATAAAAATATTGTTTTTGAAACTTTAAATTCAATCGATATTTATCTCCAAACCTCTCTTTGGGAAGGCTTACCAATTGCATTATTAGAAGCAATGGTTTTAGAAAAACCAATTATAGCAACCAATATTATTGGTAATAAAGATATTGTCTTACATAATAAAACAGGATTTCTTTTTGATAATATTAATGAACTTGAAAATTATTTTGAAATTCTAAAAGAGAATAAAACCAGAACTGATTTTGGAAAAAATGCATTAAAAAGATGCGAAGATTTATTTGATAAAAATCAAAATTTTAAGCAGCTTTTTGCTCTTTATCAAGAATCCCTTTTTGCTGAAGCCAATAACTTGCAAAAATAGAAAACCATAATCCACTGAAAGCTATTCCATCAAAACGAAGTAAAAAATCATCGGTTAAATTTGAAGTAAAGAAGATCATAAAAAATGAAATTATGATGGCACTTTTTAAATCGTAACCTAAAAATCCAATCGTAAACATATAAAGCAACACTACTATTGGCCCAAGAATTCCGAATTTTAATAAAAAATCAAGAAACTGGTTATGTGTTGGAAATTCATATTTAGCCAAAAAATGCTGATTGGTTTGTTCGTAATATTTAACCAATTCCGGCTTTCCGTCTGAAGCTCCAACTCCGAAAGGAAGATTTTTTTCAGACAATTCCCAAGCAGATTTCCAGATAGAAAGACGGGTTACAAAAGAATTGAAAACCTTAATTTCAGGATGATCAATTTCATCTAATTTCCCTACTTTATCCATATAAGCAAAAGTTGTTTTAGAATATTTCTCTTTCATGTATGGGTTTTTTTGAACGAAGAAAAACAAAATACTTCCCAATAAAATCAAAGCAATTGCTGAAATTATTGCCGTTTTTTTTACGTTTATTTTTGATTTAAATTCAAGAAAGAAAACAATCGCAAATCCAGCCAAAACATTAACCAACGCTATTCTGGTATTCACAAAAAGGACGAAGAAAAACGATAAAATAAAAACAATTAATCGAATAATCTTAAAACTTCTTTTTTCCTGATTTTTAATACTGTAAAAAACAAAAAACAAAGCACAAACCGAAACAAAAGCCAAGTGCATATTTAAAGCCGGAGCATGAATACCAATACTGTCTGCAAATTGATATCCCATTTCCCATAAATCGATTCCGTTAAGGTATTTATTCATCAATTCGGGATAAATAACATTAAAACGGATAAACAACAACAACATTAAAATTGTTGTTGCAATGCTGTAAATTTGTGTTATTCTCAAAAAATTAATTCTTTGATAATTACCAATAATAAAAATTGGAAACAATAATAACGAAGTGCTTTTTTCTATTGCTTTTAGTCCTTTTGTAAAAGAATCATTATTCCAAAAAAACAATAACTCCAACAATATAGGTGAAGCAATACAGGCCATTAAAATAAGGCTCGTTTTGGTGAATTTTAACTTTCGAATAAAAACCAAATTAAAAACAGCAAATAAAATTATAAGCAATGAACATGGTTTTCTAAAAATCATCGCAACAGCGATGAGACATAAAAAAACATGGAATATTTTATTGAAGTTCTTTTCGGAAAGATTCATAGTATAATGCAAAATAAATTAAAGGAAAAATGCCTATTTTATGTCGAACTGCAGTACCTAAATCTGGTTCGAATACACCCTGAACAATAAAAAAGGAAAAAAGAATCAATAAAATCAGAAGTTCTTTTGAATACGTTTTTCTTTCTTTTAGGCATTTAGAAAAGCGAACCAATAAAATGTAAAACAACAAAAGCTGCCAAATTATAAAGATTATAATTTGAGGAGAAAATATATATTTTAATCCATTTAAAGGAACATTCACTGTAAAAAAGCCGTAAAAAACACTCACCATTTCTCCATACCAGGTATCTGTTTTTACAGGCGAAACAATCATAGAATTTGCATCTGCAGAACCTATTCGGTCATTGTTTACCAATTCACGACTAATTTCTGAAAGATATTTTCCCTTTATAATACCATGGCTCAATGATAAAAAAAAGGCAATTAATAAACCGTAAAAAATGGTAGTTACGGTTTTGTTCTTAAAGCTTATCAAACTAAGCAAATACATTCCCCCGCCAATAATAGGAATTAAGGCAAAATAAGGACGAAAAATTGCGCCAAAAAACAACAAGATTAAAATGGTATATACAACTGTTTTCTTTAGCGATACCTCATCATTCATACACAAAAAAACAATTGGCGTTACGTATAAAAAGGTTATAAATTCTTTTGATGGCATTGAGATAAAAATGGCAATCATTAAAATTCCCATATAAACCAAAATGTTCTTGACATTAAGTTTTTCAAATCTATCGGGAATACCAATTTTATACAAAACATACATCAAAACGGGGAATTGAATTAACGCTATTACGGGAAATGGCAAATAACGGAACCCTGAAATTTTATAGAATAAGATTGAAAGGGGATAACTTCCAAAATATCCTATCAAATTTCCTTTATCATAGGCTATAATGGCCGCATCATAAAAAAAACGGGGTGGCAAAATAAAAAAAGCAGTACATGCAATAACCAAATTGGCAATTGCAATAAGCAAAAATGCTGCGGTGCTTTTTTTTATATTTTTCTGCATACTAAAATCCTTTTATTTTAAAGCTCTGTATTTCTTGAACAAAATTGTTTTAATTCTATATCCGTTTAAAAAAAGTATCAATGCTGTGAACGGTAAATATTGATAAAAAGTTACCACTTTATCAACTCTTAAATTTCGCTTTTTTTGAAGCAAATACTTCCAGGAAACTATATCATTCCAAATATTACTTCTCGTTTTTGAAGAGAGTACGTAAAAATCTTTTAAAATTACAACATAATTAAAAGCCCAATAATTTTCTATCGCCTGATTTATATTTTCAAAATTTGCTTTTGGTGCATTTAAACCATTTTTTACCATAAAATAAACATCTTCAATATGTTTTTCGGTTACGTTTGTAGTTATAGATCCTTTTCTAACCTGACGATAAATGTAAAATGATTTAGAATAAATACTAAAAGTGTCAATGTAATGCATTAATCGGCCGCACCATTCAATATCTTCAGATTTTCGTCCTAAGGGGAAAAACAATTGATTATCTATTAAAATTGATCTTCTAATTACTTTATCCCAGGCAGATGCAACATACAAATCATAATAAACCAAGTTGATTATTTCGTCATCAAATTTTCCTGATTTGTTTTTTATAAATCGCTGGTTGTACTTGCAATGCACATCCTGCTCAGAAAAAAAACGGCTTTCCTCATGAATAATCAAATCCGGATTTGATTCTTCGATCAGATTATTCAAATCCCTTAAAACAGAATCTCCTGACCAGTAATCATCGCTGTCTGTAAAAATAATATAATTGCCTTTTGACGCTAATAAACCTTTATTTCTGGCGTCTGATAAACCTCCGTTTTCTTTGTTAATTAATTTTATGTGTGATGAAATTTGCTGGTATTTTTGACAAATTTGAAAAGAAGAATCTGTAGAACCGTCATTAACCAAAACAATTTCATAATTAGAATAGGTCTGGCATAAAATACTTTCTAAACATTGGTTTAGATAATCCTCAACATTATAAACCGGAATAATAATGCTAAAAAAAACAGCTTTTTCCTGATTACTCATTTCCTTCATTTTAATTCAAAAAAACTATTATCTTATCTTTTTTATAAATGATTATCGCAACCATAAAATTCCAGAAAAAAGAGCTGGAAACAAACGCAATTGCGGCACCGTTCATGCCATAAACAGGAATTAAAAATCGATTCATCATAAAATTAATTATAAAAGCGATTATCAAAATAACCTGAAAAGCATGCTGTCTTCCCGTCATATTTAGATAAACAGGAGCGGCTCCAAATGCAGAACAAATTCCCTGACCTATTATTAAAATTAAAAATGCCTGTTGGGCGACCACATATTGATGGCCAAAAAAGTTCAGAATATTTTCTGAAAAAATGCACATTGCAATAATTACCGGAACTGTAATTCCGAAAATTAAGCGCGAGCTATTTCTTAATGTTTTTGTTAGTTCTGCTTTGTTCTGACTTGAAAAATATTCTGAAATTTTAGCTGAAATCGTAATATTGATTGACAAAATAACTACAGAAACAATAGTCATTAATTTGACTCCAATAGAATAAAAGGCAACTGTTTCATCATTACGGTACTTTTTTAAAAACATAATATCAAAACACATTAATAAAAACATAGCCATGCTGCTAATCGCAATTGGATATGATTTAAAAAAAATTTCTTTACTAGAAATACTGTAAGCTGTTTTTACAATTTTTACTTTTCTAAAATAATGTAAAACCAATGCTGAACTCACTATTGCTAATAAAACAAATCCCCAAAAGAAAACATCAACCAAATAGTTTTCTTTATTCCAGTAAAGCAAAACGATAGAACCTATTATGAGCGGTATATATTTGAGAATGTTTCTGAATAATTCTGCAATGTAGAGTTTATCTAAAGCTCTTATGACTTCTGTATTTAATATTGAAAGGCCGTAAAAAAATAAGGTTGCAGCACCTTTTAGAAAAATAAGATATACCTCAGAATCACTAAAATAACCATTCACTATTTCGTCATCGATCATTAGAATTATAATGAATGCAAGTACAGAAGTTGCAAAAAGCATCTTTACCATTTTAGCGTAAATCTTTTTCAATTCTGAAATCGCATTGTCACTGGCTAATTTCCCTTTAAAATATAAAATGGACTGATCAAAGCCCAACATACAAATACTGCTAACCGATATCAAAAACGATCTTGCGAAATCATATTGCCCTACTAGTTTTGGGCTGTAAGATTTGGTTAGAAGGACCGTAAAACCAAATAACAAGAGAACTCCAAAAACCCTTAAAAGCAAAGTGGCAAAACTTTGTTTTAAAAATGGGTTTCGAGATAATTTCTCAAATATAATATTGATTTTCAATTGGTGTATGTTAAAGAGAATATCCTTTAAATTGATTTTGTATTATGAATTCTCTGCTGTTTGCTGTAAAATTTAGAAAATAAGCTGATAAGAACAAAAATAAATATGAAGAAAATTGGAAATAAAAATTTGAGCTTTCCATTTGTAATTTTATTATCATTTATGTTAAGCGTCGAATTAATTTCTCTAATGGTTTTGTCAAAACTTATTAATTTTAATCTGTTTTCTCCCTGATCTGTAACTAATTTTTGTTTGGTTTTTATAATATCGTTTAGCTGTAAATTCTCGTTGTAATAAATCAGTTTATCATTGTTTGAACCTCCTTTTACTTTATTCGAAAATCCGTTCAAAACATTGTCTATCTGCAGCAATATCGTATCGTTTTGAGCAATTTGCTGTTCCAGATTTTTATATCCTATTTTTTGAATTGCGGCAAAATATTCAGAATCATTCAAATATTTCATCAACGGTTCAACTACTTCTTTTTCATTTATAGCCTCACCTGAAACGAAAGAAATTGTATGAAAAGTATAGTTTTTACTCGTTACATTATCTTCTAAAACTTTTTTTACTTCGCCAACCTCAGCCATTAATTTTATAAGTTCGAAGTTTTGCTCTTTGTCTTCAATAAATTTATAAACGTCGGCAACAGGTTTAATCTCTATTTTCTTAATTAATTTTGGATCTGAAATTCCTACCACATTTTTTAAGAAAGACGTATCTCCCGAAATAACTTTAGATTGAATTAAATCGATTTTAGCATACAAATAATCAACACTTCCAAAATTTGGTGTGACAATTACCTGATTTTCAAATGATTTCTTATTAGAATCTAAGTACCATCCAAAACCAAAACCAACTATAAGCAAAATCAAAACAACAACCCAGTTTCGAACAAAAAATTGAATCGACTGAAAAATTGCAGCATTAATTCTATCAAAAAAATTACCAATACTTTTTGAAAGCTGAAAAATATCAATTTCCTGATCTGTGGTATTTTCGGGTACTTTTGTACTCATTTAAGTTTTTATTTTACGTTGAAAATTTGTTCCAAAATTTTAATAGTAATCAAATAAGTTGGTTTTACACCAGTTGTTCCTAATCCGCCCGAAGCAAGTGTGCTTCCGGTTTCCAGTGGGTTATCTGAAGCATAATAAGCATATCGAACTTTAATATCGTGTGGTACGCTTTTTCTAATTTTTGATGCCGATTGTATTGCTTTTTGATAATAAGAACCTTCCATTTCAAGACCAATTACTCCCCAGGTAGACTCATGAAAGAATTTTAGCAAATCTCTGTTTTGCAATGATGTTCCTAAAACAGTAACCATTGCGCCTTCAAAAACAGCAATGTCGTTACCTTCAAACATAGCACCTGTTAATTCATTTTCGAAGAAATAATTATCTGCCGTTCCCTCATTTATATGTGCAGACGGAATCATAATATCGCCTTTTCCGCCTTCCAGGATTCCGGCTTTACCCATTATCGAAACTGATTTTACATTTAGTAACGTTTCTTTTTTATATGGTTTTAAAAGTTCGTCGATAGTTTCGTAAGCCTGCTCGCCAAATGCATAATCCATTACAATGATTACAGGTTTTTCTTCATCTATATTTCCATATGAAAATGCCGTTTTTGACCAGTCAATTTTGGCCGTGTCAAAAATTTGAACATCAATATTTGTTCCTGAACTATCCGGTAATGAAATCATTCCGTTTTTCAACGCCAGTTCTTCAACGTGTGCTCTAAGTTCTTTTGCGCCAGACTTGCTTAGTTCTTCATAAATAAAGAAATCAGATTTGTCTTTGAATTTTGTTTTCAACAACGGCGTTGCAAAAATCGAATTCATTACACTATGCATATTCGCACTTATCACATGAATTGGGCGCTTTAAAAGACTATTTGCTTTTAAAACTTCCTTGATATTTGTTGCCCAGATTTCACCATGAATATGATGTCCAAGACGTTCTCTCAAAACAGGACTAAAAGTGATTGTACGTTTGTTATTATCGATCATTTCTTCTATCGCTAGTTTCCCTAACCAATAAATAACGTGCAGAAAACGATCCGGAGCATTTTCTGATCCAAAAGCATCATAAATATCCAGAACTTCTTCAAATGTTCTGCCTAAAATATTAGCAACATGTGAGATTGCTTTTTCTTTTTCTATTAAAGAAAGCTTTTTCGTTTGCAATACAGCTTGTTCCAATTTCATCCAATCGCGCGAAACTTCGCCACCGTCATCCAATAAAACTCTGTTTTTTATTTTGTGCGATTCGATAAAAATAAAAGTCAAATGCGTCAGAATATCATAAATGTCAGATCGTCCTCTGGTGATTTCAACATTCATTTGTTCCTCATCAATTCGGTAACAATTTCTTCTTCTTTTTGGAGGAACAATGGCCTGAAAGTGTGATTTAGAATATCCTTCATCTGAAGTTAAATTAATAAATCGACATTGTTCAATTCCTATCGGAAGACGCTCTATAACGTATAAAAGACCGTTAAGTTCTACTTTTTCTTCACCAATGTTTCCGTAAATTTCCGGACGTAAGGCCAATAATGATTCGCGTAAACTATCACCAGAAACTCCCATAGGTTTATAAAAACCACGGTTGAATAAGTGGCGCATTGTTATGTACATTTTTTCAATTGCTGCAGATGATTCCTGCGCTCTTGATCTTGATATATGTTTGGTTTCTTTCATGCTTTATATTTTAAAAATCTTCCGTTTTAGAAGATTAATCTGAGTATTATTAATTTTAGCGAAAATAGGAATTAAAAACGTTAACTCTGCAAAACATCATTATTACTAAACTGTTATTACAATATAATTTTATAGTAAGTAACTTATTATCTGCAATTTAAAAAATTTAGAAGAAGAATTTATCTTAAGTTTTCTATTTCAAATTATCGCTCTTATTTGATAATTCTAAACTATTTATTATTGTATTATTATTTATAATCTTCGAAGTTAACTTCTGCTTTATGGAAATTTTTATCTTTTAGTAAAATCAAATTTATCTTGTTGATACATTCCTGATTATTATCTGACATTATAAAAGCCAGATCCCAAATGTCTTTTGAAACATAGAATAAACCAATATCCGAGCTAACTTCTATCTCAATTTCATCATTCATCCAAAGGTCATTCATTTTATCAACTTTTGGATTTATTTCTGAAATTGAATCTAATAGGTCTGTGAGAAAACATTCGTCTTCGGCACCACTAAATATCTCTATTAACAGATCTTGAGATTTATATCCCGGTCTTAAATAATATTTATATTTCATAAATATAAACTGCTCTCTATTTCAAATTATCTGCAATATCTCTATTGTTTGATAATCTCGGAATTTTATTTTGTCCGCCTAATTTTCCCTGCGATTTCATATACTCCTGAAATCCGTTTTTAGACACTTTGGTAACAACCACTTTTCTTAAAACATTACCGGTAATTAAATCATCGTAGTAGATGTTTTGTTTTCGCATCGAATTGTCAATTGCTTCTTCAAAAACTTGCATATTCTCCGGCTCATTTTCAAATTCTACAAACCATTCGTGATAGGGTAATCCGCCTGACGGATTAATTTGTGGTGCAACTGTAAATTCGTTTATAACCGTTTTTGTTGCTTCGGTTGCTTCTTTCATCGCTTTTTCGACTTCATTGGCAATAACGTGTTCGCCAAAAGCAGAAATAAAATGTTTAATTCGGCCCGAAACAATTACACGATGCGGAAACAAAGACGTAAACTGAACTGTATCTCCTATATTATATCCCCAAAGTCCGGCATTTGTAGAAATTATTAAAGCATAATTTACACCTGTTTCTACTTCGCCAATAGTATGTCTTTTTGGATTTTCTGTAAAAAATTCATCGGCTTTAATGAACTCGTAAAAAATTCCTGAGTTTAAAAGCAACAACATTCCTTTTTCTTTTTGTGAATCCTGATAGGCAAAAAATCCTTCTGAAGCTGGAAACAACTCAATGCTATCGACTTTTTTACCAATCATTTGTTCAAACTTGGCGCGATATGGTTCGTAATTTACGCCACCGTAAATAAACAGATTAAAGTTCCTGAAAATCTCGGTTATCTTTTTTCCACCGCTTTTTTCCTGTAAACGCTCAAAATACATTTGAACCCAGGCCGGAATTCCGGAAATAACCGACATATCTTCTTTAATCGTTTCGTCTACAATTGCATTTACTTTTGTATCCCAATCTTCTATACAATTGGTTTCCCACGAAGGCATTCGGTTTTTCTGCAGATATTTAGGAACAAAATGCGCCACGATTCCGGAAAGTCTTCCAAATTTAATTCCGTATTTTTCAGTCAAAATAGGGCTTCCCTGCAAAAAAATCATTTTTCCGTCTACAAAATCTGCATTTCCGGTTTCATTAATATAATGAAGGATAGCATTTCGTGCTGCATTTACGTGCGTAGGCATTGATTCTTTGGTAAGCGGAATATATTTTGCCCCGGATGTTGTTCCGGATGTTTTGGCAAAATAAAGTGGTTTCCCTTTCCAGAGAATATCTTTCTCTCCCGTTCTAACTTTGTCGATATAAGTTTTTAAATCTTCGTAATCGCGAACCGGAACATTTTTTCTAAAATCTTCGTATGTTTTTATTTTATCAAAATGATGATCAATACCAAATTCAGTCCTTTTTGCATCTTTGATTAAATTCTTAAAAACTGCCAATTGTGTTTCAACAGGTTTATTGGCCCAGGTTTTGGTTTGATGGTATATTTTGCCGGCAAATAATTTTGCTGCTACTGATTTAATTGACATTGTATTGATTATTTTTTGGCTTTTTTGTTTTTATTTCCCGTTTTACCGCCTGACCCTGACTCCTTTTCTATATTATTTACTTCTTCTCTCAATTCCATTTCCTCTTCTGAGGCTTTCATATTAAGGTACGGAGTCTCTTCTGCTTCTGATAAAATAGAATCTTTATTGAATTTTGCATAATCCAGTTCGCCTCTCAATACTTTTTGAATTCCTTTTATATAAGCTTCGTTTTTCTTTAAAGCAACAGCCAGAGAATCTGATTTAATGGCCAATTGTGTTGCGTTCTTTTTTAATTGCGTTGAAGAGTATCCCGGAATAAATTCTCTTAATGGCGTAAAAGCGATAATAAAAGTTGTTACTAATATTAAGAATATTCCACCCAAAGAAAAAACTACAAAAACATTCATTAAGGTTAGTTTAAATGAAAAAATCTCTTCAAAAGTATCTTCATTCAAAATTACCAATCGGTTTTTGGTATATAATTTTTTCCGTAAATCGCGTTTTTTCCTTGCCATTGTTATAAGATATACTCGCAAATATAATAATTAATCGCCTTGTTAATATCAGACAAAAATTGGCAAGCGTATTAATTTACTTATTTTATAAAATATTTAACGCTCTAAAAAATAAATTTTTAATCCAAAAACACTTGTTGTTCGTATATTCTATATAACTTTGCGTCAAAATTAAGAATTAATTTGCTTCGGCATTAAATATACAACCATGGGAAGATTAGGTCTTACAGAAATCCTTGTTATAGTAGGTATTGTGATATTACTTTTTGGAGGTAAAAAAATTCCAGAATTAATGAAAGGTTTAGGAAGTGGAATTAAGGAATTTAAAAACGCTGCTAAAGACGATCAACCTGCGCCTGCTAAAAAACAAGAAGAGGAAACTAAATAATAACCTTCAAATTTATTGAAAATCCCAAACAACAATTTTAGAATTGTTGTTTGGGATTTTTTTTATATCTAAAAATTCTTACTTTTAGAGTCCCTAAATCAAATAAATAATATTTTATGAAAAACCTACTTTTAGTAAGTATTGCATTTTTGTGTCTCAAAAGTTATTCACAAACTCCTACCCAGCCTTTTCCTGCCAACAAAGTTTATAGTAATGGCCTTATGGCAACCAATAAAAATAGCCAGGATGCTCAGACTAATTATGATACCTGGAAAAACAATTTTGTTGCAGATTGTACAAATGGCCGAAAACGAATAAAATTTGACGATCCTTCTAAAACTGTTTCTGAAGGAATTGGTTATGGAATGCTTTTGTCTGTTTATATGGCCGATAAAACGCTCTTCGACGGACTTTGGCTGTATTATAAAGACAATGTCAATTCAAACGGTGTTATGAACTGGAAAATCAATGGCTGTTCCGGAATTGACGGCCCCAATGGTGCAACAGATGCTGAACTGGACGCAGCTTTTGCTCTTATCGTAGCCGATTATCAGTGGGCAAGCACCGGAAATATCAATTATAAAGCGGATGCCAAAACATTAATCGCTACTATTAAAGCACATGAAGTCGAAGCAAATACTTTTGTTTTAAAGCCCGGAGACCAATTCGGCGGAAGCACAATCACCAACCCTTCTTATTTCTCACCAGCCTATTACAGAGTTTTTGGAACTTTTACTAATGATGTTTCTTTTTGGAATTCGGTTATTGCAAAATCGTATACAATTATCAACAATAATTTAACTGTAAATAATGCCACCGGTGGATTGGTTTCTGACTGGTGTATGGCATCCGGAGCTTATTCTTCTGCGGCTGGAGGCTATAATAACGGAGGAAAGACCTATACGTATGATGCAGCCAGAACTCCATGGCGTATTGCTGTAGATTATTTATGGTTTGGCAATGCCGATGCCAAAACCTATTCTAAAAAATCATCCGATTTTGTTCGCGTAAACCTTGGCGGATCTGCAAATATTAAAGATGGTTATAATCAAAATGGTTCTTTAATAGGACAATGGCATAACGCCACGTTTGTTGGAGCGTTTGCCTGCGCTGCGATGGGAGGAGAAAATCAAACGCATCTTGATGCTTCTTATACTGATTTAAAAAACTTAAACGAGCCTAACAGTTATTTTAATCACACGTTAAAAACATTATATTCTTTGTTATTAACGGGTAACTTTTATTTACCATTGAATGCAACATTATCAAATGATAAATTTGAGTTAGAAAATTCGACTGTTACTTTATATCCAAATCCCAGTGCCGATAAATTTACCGTTTTTGCTCCCGAAAAATCTGTGATTTCAGTAATTTCACCACAAGGAAAAATTATCTCCGAACAAAAAACAAATGCCGAAACCACCGAAATTAATTTGGCCAATCAATCGTCTGGATTGTATTTGATAAAAATTTCAAACGAAAATAAAAGTATTACCAAAAAGGTGATTTTGAAATAATCCCAAAACACAAAATCCCAAATTACAATCGTAATTTGGGATTTTAATTTTTAAAGTTTAGCAATTCCATTTTGGATTGGAATTTGGAATTTAGCTTTTATTAGAATTTTCTACAAAACCATGGTCAACTGAATTCTCTTTCTATCCTCATCCACCTCAGTAACTTTTACGTCAACATGCTGGTGCAATTTTACAACCTCATTTACATCGCTTACAAAACCTGCTTTTAGCTGAGAAATGTGAACCAATCCGCTTTCTTTGATTCCGATATCAACAAAACAGCCAAAGTTGGTAATGTTGTTTACAATTCCCGGTAAAATCATTCCGGTTCTTAAATCTTTGATTGATTTTACATTTGCATCAAATTCAAAAACCTTCGCAGACTTTCTTGGGTCTAATCCTGGCTTTTCAAGCTCTTTTATGATGTCTTTTAAAGTTAATAAACCAATTTCCGGTGTAATATATTTTTCGGCTTTAATTAAGGCGGTTTTCTCTTTGTTTGCAATTAAGTCGTTTACCGAAAGATTTAAATCTTTTGCCATTTTCTCCACAACCGGATAAGCTTCAGGATGTACTGCCGAATTATCCAGCGGATTTTTTGCGTTCGAAATTCTAATAAAAGCCGCACCTTGCTGATACGCTTTATCGCCTAATCTAGGCACTTTTTTAAGTTGTTTTCTATCTTCAAACGGTCCGTTTTCTGAACGATATTGCACAATGTTTTCTGCAAGCTTCTCTCCTATTCCACTCACATAACTTAGCAAATGTTTACTAGCCGTGTTAATATTAATTCCAACCGAGTTCACGCAGCGAATTACCGTATTGTCTAATTCTTCTTTTAGTTTAGTTTGATCAACATCGTGTTGGTATTGGCCTACGCCAATGGCTTTTGGATCGATTTTTACCAATTCGGCCAAAGGATCTGAAAGTCGTCGACCGATAGAAACCGAACCACGAACGGTAACATCGTAATTTGGGAATTCTTCACGTGCAATTTTTGATGCCGAATATACCGAAGCTCCAGCCTCAGAAACGATAAAAACCTGAACGGGTTTGTCAAAAGCGATTTTTTTTATGAAAAATTCAGTTTCTCTCGAAGCCGTTCCGTTTCCGATAGAAATGGCATCAATTTGATACGCATTTACCATAGAACGAATTTTTTTAATCGCCATTGCTTCCTCATTTTGCGGTGCATGTGGATAAATGGTTTCGTTGTATAATAAATCGCCTTTTTCATCCAGACAAACTACTTTACAACCACTTCTAAATCCAGGGTCGATTGCCAAAATTCGTTTTTCGCCCAAAGGCGGCGCTAATAATAACTGCCCTAAATTGTTCGCAAAAACCTGAATGGAGTTGGCATCAGCTTTAGCTTTAGCTTCTTGTAAGGTTTCGTTTCCAATTGCCGGATTCAATAATCGTTTGTAACTATCTTCAATCGCCAATTGCAAATGTGCCGTTGTACTATTTTGTTTTTTAATGATTATTTCGTCAATAATATCATAAGCTTCATCGATATCAACATCAACTTTCATTTTTACAAAACCTTCATTTTCTGCACGAAGCATTGCTAATAATCGGTGAGATGGTGCTTTTGTCAACGGTTCTTCCCAATCAAAATACTGACTGAATTTTTGGGCTCCTTCTTCTTCGCTTTTCTTTTTTACGACTTTAGTTCCTATTGTCGCTTTTCTACTAAATAATCGTCGCAGTTGTTTACGAACATAAATGTTTTCATTAATCCATTCGGCGATGATATCACGTGCGCCCTGCATTGCGGCTTCTTCATTAATGACATTTTCATTTAAATATTGTGTCGAAATAAAATCAACATCAACATCATTTTCTGACATGATTATTTTTGCCAATGGTTCTAAACCAAATTCGCGAGCTACATCGGCTTTTGTTTTTTTCTTCTTTTTAAAAGGTAAATAAAAATCTTCAATTTCTTGTAGGTCAAAACTTTGCTCTATTTTTTGCTTCAATTCGGGTGTAAGTGCTTTTTGCTCTTCAATCGATTTTAAAACTGCTTCTTTACGTTTTACAATCGCTTCATATTCTTTATGAAGTTTTGCTATCTGCTCAATTTGAACTTCGTCAAGATTTCCGGTTGTATCTTTTCGATAACGGGAAATAAACGGAATCGTACAGTCTTCTTCTAACAGTTTTACCGTGTTTTGAATGTTAATCGCTGCTGTTTGAACAGTCTTGGCAATGAATTGAATATTAGTCATAACTTTTAATGAAATAATTCTTAATTACAAAATGATATAATTTACTTGTTAAAATAAAGAAGCAAATTAATCAATAATTCTGCTAAAATAATATCTTTGTTTTTAATTTTAAGCCTATGGAAGTTTTATTCGCGTATTTTTTAATTGTAACTTGCCTAACCTTCGTCATTGCTGGATATGACAAATATTTAGCCATTAAAAACAGATATCGAATTCCTGAAAATACATTATTTACAATCGCTTTTTTTGGAGGTTCAATCGGATTATTGTTAGCCATGTTATTGTTTAGACATAAAACGAGTAAATCTTCTTTTATTGTTAAATTTGGGATAATTCTTTTACTTCAAATTGTATTGGTTTATCTAAAATTAACCCATAAAATATAAACATTTCCATTGTTAACAACTCTACAAATAACTATTTATCAGTTAGTTAATTTATTAATTTTTAAGCTTTTTAAATAAAAAACCGGATGAATTAAAAATCCACCCGGTGTGTTTATTTATAGGTGCGTAGCACCCGATTTTTTTGACTTTTTACGAACAGGCGATTTTATTCACTCTGTTTTGGTGTCTTCCTCCTTCAAATGCGGTTGTTAAAAACGTTTCAACAATTTCTACTGCTTGTGGAATCGAGGTAAAACGTGCCGGAATACTCACGATATTGGCATCATTATGTAAACGTGTTAAATAAGCAATTTCTTTAGTCCAGCATAAACCAGCTCTTACTTTTGGATGTTTGTTAACGGTCATGGCAATTCCGTTTCCGCTTCCGCAGATGACAATTCCAAAATCAGCTTTTCCTTCAGACACATCATTTGCTACCGGATGTCCAAAATCAGGATAATCAACAGAATCTTCAGAATCTGTTCCGTAATTGGTTACTTCATATCCTTTTGCTTTAAGCATTGCAACGATTGCTTTTTTATAATCCGGTCCTGCGTGGTCGTTTCCTATCGAAATTTTCATTTTAAATACTATTAAGTTGTGTATTGCAAATTTACTTAATTAATAAATGGTTGCCACTAATTCCGCTAATTTTCACTAATATTTTTCTTTTAAACCTTTTTAGAACACAATTTAACAAATCAATATAATTCGTGTACATTCGTGAAATTAGCGGTAAAAAAAACTAAATTTATAACTTACTTCATATCAAAATCTTATACGTTATCAACAATTTTAATAACTTGTAATTATCTGTAAATCAGTTAAGAATATTTTACTTTTTTGTTAAAATTTTAGAATGTTAATACCTAAACCTAATTCGTTGATATTCAGTTAACTTTAAATTAACATTATTTGTTAATAAGTTAAGATAGAAAATTAGAAGTATTTTTTGGTTGTGTCGAAAAAAAACCTAATCCAAAACCGGAATCAAAAAACCTAATAAAGTTTGATGAATTTTTAGAAAAGTTATCAATATCAAAAATGCCATTTTCAACAAAAATCAACATATGAACTTATCTACAAATTGAATGTGTTTTTGGTTGTCAACCGTTGTTAATTAAAATACAAAAAGTCTTATAAATTAATCATTTAGCAAAATATAACTATGTTGATAACTCTATATAACTAAGAGAAACTTCATTTCAATACTTTTAAAAATAAATTTATTCGACATATTAACAAGCTATAATAACCATCAAAAATTAATTAAATTTAAAATTTCTTTTTTGTTGTATTTAATATATGTTGACAACTTTGAAATTTGAAAAGAGAAAAAAATTTTTGAAACTGAAAAAAAGAAACTGTTTAAACGATTTTAAGAGGGTTATTAAGATTGTCCAGAATTTGTTGAACTTCTTCGAAATCGTTTGGATGAACTTTAAGTTTAATTCCGCCGAGTGCCGAAGTATACATTGGAACAACCGAAAGTGTTATTTCGTTCTCAAAAAAATACGGAATTTCTTCTTGCTCTAATAAGTGTTTCAGAACCACTGTTTCGTGCTGATAATTAAATATTGCGATGGTTTTAAAGCTTTCCATAAAGTGTCTTTTTATAAAGATACGAAAGTTATATTTTTAATAATTTATTTGTTAAAATCTATAATGTGGTATCTTATTTGTAATTTTAACTTTTTAAGAAAAAGATTTATGAGTAAGAAAATTAGAAAGCCGATAAAAAATGAGAAAGATTTCTCGAGCAAAATAGTAAAAATTTTATCGCAAAGCCCAAATAAAGCATTCAATTATAAACAGATAGGAGCAAAGTTAGAACTTGATGATACAAAAAGCAGAAATCAGATTATAAAAGATTTAAAGATTCTGGCTGCTTCAAAGAAAATAATAGAGACTGAACCTGGTAAATATTTAGTAAAAGTCGAAAGCCAGGATTATTACGAAGGAACAATTGATATGACCAGTAGAAAAACGGCATATTTTATTTGTCCTGATTTTACAGAAGATGTTTTTATTCCGACCAATAATTTAAATCGTGCATTAGATAAAGACAAAGTAAAAGTTTACGTTTATAACAGAAGAAAAGGAAAAAGACCTGAAGGTGAAGTAATTGAAGTTATAGAAAGAAACAAAACAGAGTTTGTTGGAGTAATTGATATTCAGGCAAATTTTGCATTTGTGTCTACTGCAAATCCTAAAATGTATACGGATATTTTTATCCCGAAAGATAAAATTGGAGAAGCAGAAAATGGTGATGTTGTTTTAGTTACAATTGAAGATTGGCCAAAAAGAGCTGATAGTCCGTTTGGATCTGTAATCAGAGTTTTAGGAAAACCAGGAGAACATAATACAGAGATTCACGCGATTTTGGCTGAATATGGTTTACCTGCAGATTTTCCGGTAGAAGTAGAGGTGTATGCTCAAAAAATAGATACTTCGATTCAGGAATCTGAAATTGCAAAACGTCGTGATATGCGTGATACGCTTACGTTTACGATAGATCCAAAAGATGCAAAAGATTTTGATGATGCCTTGTCTTTCAAAAAGTTAGAAAATGGAAACTACGAAATTGGGATTCATATTGCCGATGTTTCTTATTATTTGGAAGAAGGAACAATTTTAGATGATGAAGCCTATCAACGTGCAACTTCTGTTTATTTAGTAGATAGAGTAGTGCCGATGCTTCCTGAAGTTTTATCCAATTTTGCTTGTTCGCTACGTCCAAATGAAGAGAAATATACATTTTCTGCCATATTTGAAGTTTCAGAAAATGCTCAGGTTATTAACCAATGGTTTGGTAGAACTGTAATTTATTCTGATCAGCGTTTTGCTTATGAAGAAGCGCAATATATCATTGAAACAAAAGATAGTACGATTCCAGTTGATGTTTCTATTACAGGAGAATCTTATACAGTTTCGGATGAAATAAAAAATGCAACTTTAAAATTAGATGAATTAGCTAAAATTTTAAGAAAGAAAAGAATGGCAAATGGTGCTATTTCTTTTGATAAAGTAGAAGTAAAATTCAACTTAGATGCTGAAGGTGAACCAGAAGGAGTTTACTTTAAAGTTTCTAAAGATGCCAATCATTTGATTGAAGAATTCATGCTTTTGGCTAATAGAAAAGTGGCAGAATACATTGGAAAACAGAAAAAAACATTTGTTTACAGAATTCATGATGAACCAAATGAAGACAAATTAATTGCGATGCAAACCGTAATTGCTAAATTTGGTTATAAAATTGATTTCCGTAACAAAGGTGATATTTCGAAGTCTTTGAATGCATTGATGGAAGAAGTAAATGGGAAAAAAGAGCAAAACTTAATTGATACTCTTGCAATTAGAAGTATGAGTAAAGCCAAATATTCAACAGATAATATTGGTCATTATGGTTTAGCTTTTGATTATTACAGTCATTTTACTTCGCCAATTCGTCGTTATCCTGACGTTATGGTACATCGTTTGCTACAATATTATCTGGATAATGGAGCTTCTGTAGATGATGAAGTTTATGAAACAAAATGTTTGCATTGTTCTAATATGGAAAGTTTAGCAACAAATGCTGAACGTGATAGTATTAAATACATGCAGGTTAAATACATGCAGGATCACCAGGACGAAGAATTTTTGGGAGTTATCTCAGGAGTTACAGAATGGGGAATTTATGTTGAAATTGTTTCTAACAAATGTGAAGGAATGGTAAGAATCAGAGAAATTAAAGATGATTATTATACTTTCGATGAAAAGCAATATGCTTTAGTTGGCGCAACTTCAAATAGTATATTGCAATTGGGAGATGAAATTTATGTTAAAGTAAAAAATGCAGATTTGGTTAAAAAACAACTGGATTTCCATTTTTTAAGAAGAGCAGAATAGTTGTTAAATTAAAAAATAGAGAGATGAAAAAGTTATTAATAGGAGCTGCAATTTTTATTGCACAAATGTCTTTTGGTCAGGTTACTAAAGAATTAGGTGATTTTGATACAGTGAAAGTTTATGATAAATTAAGTGTAAAACTAGTTCAGTCTTCTGAAAATAAAGTTGTTATAAAAGGAGCAAGAGAAACAGAATTAGAAGCTGTTAATAAAAATGGTATTTTAAAAATAAGAATGCCTTTTCCAAAACTTCTTTCAGGAAATGATCTCGAAGTGACTTTGTATTATAAACACATTGAATTAATCGATGTGAATGAAGGTGCAGAAGTTACGAGCAAGGAAACATTGAAAGCAACTTCATTTAAAGTAAGTGCTCAGGAAGGTGGTAAAATTAATGTAGATTTGAATGTTGATAAGTTGAAAGTAAGTTCTGTTTCTGGCGGTGAAATCACTGCAACCGGTAAAGCAGATAACCTTGATGCAAGTTTAGGAGCCGGCGGATATTTCTTAGGAAGTAAATTAGCGACCTCTCAAACTAAAGTAAGCGTTTCTGCGGGAGGAAAAGCAGATGTGAATGCTTCTACTCTTGTTGATGCAAAAGTTAGCGCAGGAGGCTCTATTTACATTTACGGAAAACCAAAACAAATCAATCAAAAAACTGTTCTTGGTGGTAAGATTGAAGAAGTAAAATAAATCAATTTGTATTTGAATGATAAATGATATTTTAGCTGGGCTGCCATGGGGAATTTTCCTGAGTTTTATGGTAGGCCCTGTATTTTTTATACTATTAGAGACCAGTATTACAAAAGGGTTCAGAGCTGCAATTGTCTTTGATTTTGGTGTAGTATTAGGTGATATTTTTTTTATAGCAATTGCTTATTTAGGGAGTTACAGATTAATTCAGAGTTTAAAAGATAAACCGGCACTCTTTATTTTTGGTGGAATTATAATGGTGGCTTATGGAATTATTTCTTTCGTAAGATTAAGAAATGAAGAAAAAATTGATGACGAAGAAATAGATCGTGATATTATAAAAAGAAATTATGGTAGTTTGTTTATAAAAGGCTTTTTACTCAACGTTATTAACATTGGAGTTTTGGGTTTTTGGCTGGCAGTTATCATTTCTGTGGGACCAAAATTAGAAATGCAAAACTCAAGAATGTTTACTTTTTTTACTTCAGTTATTATTACTTATTTGCTAGTTGATTGTATTAAAATACTATTAGCCAAACAATTAAAATCTAAAATGACACCAAGAAATATTCTAAAAATTAAAAAAGTAATTAGTATTGTTTTAATGATTTTTGGATTGGTTTTAATAACACAAGGCTGGTTTCCAGGTGAAAAAGAAATGGTTAGAAATGCTTTTGAGAAGATTGAAAAAAAGTAGTTGTTAATAACCTTAAAATATAAAATTAAACCTCTGAATTTCGGAGGTTTTTTTTATGTTCTAAATCTTTGTCAAAGTTTCAAACTTTGACAAAGATAATTGCGGATTTGATGCAATCTTATCATTTCAGAAATTACATAAAATGCGAAAAAAATATGCACAAAAAAACCTCCAAGTTTCCTTGAAGGTTTTAGAGGATTGTCCGGATTCGAACGTAAATCTTTATCTAATTTTTTCTAAAAATTAATCATAAAAAAACCTCCAAGTTTCCTTGAAGGTTTTAGAGGCATCGTCCGGATTCGAACCGGAGTAGGAGCTTTTGCAGAGCCCAGCCTAGCCGCTCGGCCACGACGCCGTAGTTGAACGGATGGCAAAAGTAACTAAAATCTTTAAAATTCAAAACTTTAAAAGTAACTATTTTAAAAAATTAGTTTTTTACCTGAAAGAATTACTTTCTAATTTCCGTCATTTTTATAGTAACTGATTCAACATCACCACCAATAGGAGGATTTATTTTAGAAACCCAAACCGTTGTTTTTTCTATCATTTCTATTTCTGCAAGTACCCGAATATTGATTCTTTTGGCCACATGTTCTAATAAATGCGAACGAATTGCCATTTCTTCAGTAACAATTCTATTCAAATGTACATAATCAACTGTGTCAGCTAAATGATCTGTTTGTGCTGATTTTTGTAAATTGGTTTTAATTTTTAGATCGACAGTGTAATCAGATCCAATTTTTCCTTCTTCAATTAAACATCCGTGGTAGGAGAAAGTTCGAATGTTTTTTAGTTTTATAACTCCCATTTTTATTATTTTATTCTTGTAATATTTGGATCTTGGTAATTGGATGTTAACGCTAGAATGAAAACTATTTTTTTGTCCTCATCAACTGTAAAATGAATAGTGTAAGGAAATTTTCTTAATGGTAATGTACGAACTGTTTTATATTTTTCCTCGAAAAAAGGAAATGTTATTAAAGTGTCTACATAATCTTGATATTCATTAAAGAATTTTGTTCCCAAGCCATTTGATAAAGATTCGTAATATTCAGCAGTCTCATCTACTTCTTGCTCAGCGCGTATGAGAATAATTATTTCATACATTTATTTATTCCATTTAGTGTTGAGTCTTTTTTTAGATTCTTCCCAGCTAATATAATCTTCTGGTTTAGCATTTTTCAATCGTTCTAAAACCATTTCCTGTTGCCATAGCGGAATTTCATTCGCAGTGTTTTCATCAATAGAAACATCAGGAACATGTTTAAAAAAACTAATAAAAGTTTCGTAAAAATCGTCTGGAATTGTAACAGTTAATTGTCTCATAACGCTTAATATTTATACAAAAATACTAATAAATTTAATTCAAAGTCTATGAACCCTAAGTCCCTATCTATCATCTATTTTTTTATCTTTGCTAAAATTACTATAAAATAATGGCATCAGAAGAGAAATCACTCAATTTTATTGAACAAATCATAGAAGAAGATTTGAAATCAGGTCTTTCCAAAACTAAACTTCATTTTCGTTTTCCACCAGAACCAAATGGTTATTTGCATATTGGACATGCCAGTTCTATTGCTTTAAATTTTGGTTTAGGAATTGATTATCAGTCACCTGTAAATTTACGTTTTGACGATACTAATCCGGAAAAAGAAGAACAGGAATTTGTCGATGCTATTAAAAAAGATGTCGAATGGCTAGGGTATTCCTGGTCAGAAGAACGTTATGCTTCTGATTATTTTCAACAATTATATGATTGGGCCGTTTTGTTAATTAAAAAAGATAAAGCTTATGTTGATAGTCAGTCTTCTGAAGATATGGCAATTCAAAAAGGAACTCCATCTACTGTTGGAACTGATAGTCCATACAGAAATCGTTCTGTTGAAGAAAATTTAGATTTATTCGAAAGAATGAAAAACGGTGAATTTGAGGCTGGAACACATATTCTTCGTGCAAAAATAGACATGAAATCGACCAATATGTTGATGCGTGATCCTATCATGTACAGGATTTTGCACAGGCATCATCATAGAACCGGAGACGATTGGAAAATCTATCCAATGTACGATTGGGCACACGGACAAAGTGATTATTTAGAAGAAATCTCACACTCATTTTGTACACTTGAATTTTTGCCTCACCGTGAATTATACGATTGGTTTTTAGACCAGATTATTGATGAAAATCAGATTCGTCCAAAGCAAAGAGAATTTGCAAGACGTAACCTTTCACATACAGTTGTTAGTAAAAGAAAATTGCAGCAACTAGTTAAGGAAAAGCATGTTAACGGTTGGGATGATCCAAGAATGTCTACCATTTCAGGATTAAGAAGACGTGGTTATACTGCAGCTTCATTGCGTAATTTTGCCAATACAATTGGTATTGCAAAACGTGATAATTTAATAAATGTATCGGTTTTAGAGTTTTGTATTCGTGAAGATTTAAACAAAATTGCACCTCGTGTAATGGCTGTTTTAGATCCTGTAAAATTGGTCATCACAAATTATCCTGAAGGAAAAGAAGAATGGCTTGAAGCTGAAAATAATCAGGAAGATGAGAATGCAGGTTTCAGAAAAGTACCTTTTTCTCGTGAATTATACATTGAAAGAGAAGACTTTCTGGAAGAAGCTCCAGCGAAGTTTTTCCGTTTGACTTTAGGTAAAGAAGTACGTCTTAAAAATGCATATATCATTAAAGGTGAAAGTGTTATAAAAGATGCTAGCGGAAATATTACTGAAATTCATGTTACTTACGATACTGATTCTTTAAGTGGAAGTGGGACAGAAGCAAGCCAAAGAAAAGTATCCGGAACCTTACACTGGGTTTCTATTCAACATGCCGTTGAAGCAGAAGTTCGTATGTACGATCGTTTGTTTACAGATGAAGCTCCGGACAGTTATAAAGAGAAAAATTTCTTAGATTTTGTCAATCCAAATTCATTAGAAATCATCAAAGGATTTGTTGAGCCAAGTTTGGCAACAGCTCAAAACGAGGATAAATTTCAGTTTCAACGTTTGGGATATTTTACTATTGATAAAGACTCAACTCCTTCAAAAATAGTATTTAACAAAACTGTTGGATTGAAAGATGCCTGGGAAGAAAAAGGTAAAAAAGAAGAAAACAGCATCAATAATTCTTTAAAAGAAATCAATAAATATTTCAAAGTTGAATCTAAACCAGAACGTATTGCAATTGAAAGTGCAATAGGGGAGAGCATCAAAAATGTTTCAAGTTTTTCATTATTACAAAATTCATTAAAGAAGAATATCAACAATAATAAAGCTTCATTATTATTTTCTCAGTTTCTTTTGAAATATTCTAGTTGGAAATCAACAGATTTTGAAGAAGAAGATATTAAAAAATTATATACAATGTCTCTAAGAAGCGAATCGACTTATGTTCGATCAAAAGCACTTTTAAATTTAAGAGATATTGAAAATGAAAGTTTCAAAAATCAATTTGATGATGAAATTTTAAAATTATATTCAAATCCTCCAAAAAATGCTTCGGAGAGAGAAATTGAAATTCTTGCCGAAATGGTAAAAAAATAATATAATTAGAATCTATTAAAAAGCGCTTTATATAAGCGCTTTTTTTATTATTAATATTTTCTATCAAAAAAATAAAAATAATAAATATTTTAGATTAAAAGTGACTTTCATAAATTATTTTTAAGCTATTTTTTTAATTCTTCCATCTCAATTATCATCTTTTAAAAGTTAGTAGTTTAAAACGCTTTATTTTAAGTTTAGCCCTTATTTTATGCTACTTGACAGGTTATTAACAGTGAATTGTTTATAAAGTATAATCGATGTAATTTTTCTAAAAACAGATCAAATTTTTAGCTCAATACTAAAATCAAATTGAAAATTCTTTTTTTTATATTAAATCAATTAAAGTGATTATTTTAGTTTAATTAGTAGGTTTTATTTATTATTTATATAATCTATTATAATTATATTTTTAATAGTTTATTTATATAAAAAGTGACTTTCATATCTTATTTTTAAGCTATTTTTTTATAGTAGTCGACACATTATTCGTTTTTTGAATTATTGTTTGTTATTGGTCTTTATTTTAGTTTTAGCTGTTATTTTTGTCAGTTTAACGGGTTATTAACATACAATTGTTTATAAAGTTGGTATTTTTATCCAAAGGTCAAATCTGAAATTTTATAATTTTAAAAATGACACTTTAAGAATCGAAACTGAGTTTTTCTAAAATTTTAAAATATAATTTTTGTTTTAGAATTTACTCTAAGTCTGAATTCTGAAAATTGGTTTTATGGTCAATTTCTAATTATGATTTTGTTTGATAATACTTCAACGTAAAAGTATTTTTTAATGCATTACATAATTTTTCAAAATTTCATGAAATTAGTTTTGTGGTTTATTTAAATTTTGATTTTCATTTGAACTAAGAAATTTTTTAATCCTTAAATTTAATTATCATGAAAAATTTATTTTTTACACTAGCTATTCTATTTGCAAACATTGCAATTTCTCAGACTCATCAAATTACAAAACACAATGGTGAAAAATTGGATGTAAACTTTATTAAAAACGAAAATGGTTTAATTTATTATTCTTTTAACGGAAGTGCAGAAGAACATAAAATTAGTAAATATGCTGTTTCACAAATTACCAATAAACAAACAAATCAAACTCAAAAAATATCTGATAAAATTATAGTAGATTCAAAATCAGATTATTCAATGGTAACTGTTTTGTCTCAGGAGAAAACAATTGGATTGAAACAAGCGGCTAATTTTACCGGAGTCTCGACAAAGACAAAAGGAGAACCGCCAATGGCTAATAAAAATCATACTGCTATGAGAATCAAAACTAAGTCAGCATCAAATGGTTATCCTTTTGTAAGTATTATTGAAAAAGATGGTAAATACGAAGCTGTGGCTTATGTGTATTAATTTTATTGTTAATTATTAGTAAATATTTTTTAATCAATTATTTATCTTTCAAAAATACTGTACCTTTAGTATTCATTTAAATTTTAATATTATGTCAAATAATTCAAATACAATAGCGGCTATTTTAGCTGGTGCTGCGGTAGGGGCGGCAATCGGAATTTTATTGGCTCCGGATAAAGGTTCGAATACAAGAGCAAAACTTAAGGAAGGCTTTGATGATGCAAAAGGCAATATAAAAGATTCATTAGGAGCTACTTCGGATGTTCTTCGTGAAAAATTTGCCGGAGCAACACAAAATCTTGACGGAACTTTAGATGAGTTGCTATCGAATGTAAGCCATAAAACTGAAGAAGTTATTACTTTTTTAGAATCTAAGTTGGCTGATTTGAAAGCTCAAAACGCTAAACTTCAAAAATAAAATCGATACAAGAAGCACATAACTTTACTTATTTTTATAGGTAAGTTTTGTGTTTTTTTTATTTTAAAAAATTAAATATGGCTTTTGAAGAGTTAAAAGAAAACACAGAAAAAATTCAGGATCAGACTAAAGTTTATATTGACAGTCATTTGGCTTATTATAAACTTTGGGGTTTTAAGGTAGCAATGAAGTCGACAACTTTAATTTTAAAGTTTACTTTGATTTTATTGTGTTTTACTATGGTTCTATTTTTTGGATCTTTTGCGGCAGCTTATGCTTTTGGAGATTTATTCGGAAGTAATGCTCTTGGATTTTTGGCAGTAGGAGGGATCTATCTTTTGTTTACAATATTACTTTTTCTTATAAAAGATAAGATTGTCGAAGGACCGATTTTAGAGAAATTTTCAGAAATATTTTTTAACGATTAAGAAATATGGAAAAGAAAAAATACTCATCTTATGCTGAAATCGACAGAGATTTAGAAATTCTGAAATTAGAAAAAGATATAAATTATCAGAAATTAGTTTTGAGTTTTCAGAAAACTAAAGAAGGCATTACACCACAAAAAATTGTAAATGGATTTGTTTCTTCATATAGAGATTACTTTTCAGAATCCTATCCAAAAATTTTACAATCAATTTTACCATTTGTTTTCAATTGGTTTATAAATAAAAAAAGAGGCCATTAAGCCTCTTTTTCATTTTATTTATTGTTGTACATCTGGTTGAATGTCATCTTCATAACCAGATTGTGGTTGAATAGGTTTTGGTTTTTCTACTTTTTTATTGTTCTTTTTCATCATTTCGCCAACTTGGTTTGAAGCTGTAAATGATGCAACCATATTATTTAACATATCACTTCCGGCTTGTGGAGAATTTGGCAGCAAGATTAAATTAGAATTTGCATCGGCACCAATTGCTTGTAAAGTATCATAATGTTGAGTAACTACAATTAGGGCAGAAGCTTCCTGAGAATTGATTCCAACATTATTCAAAACTTCAACACTTTCTACAAGACCTCTTGCAATTTCACGACGTTGATCTGCAATCCCTTGACCTTGTAAACGTTTACTTTCTGCTTCAGCTTTTGCTTTTGCAACGATTCTAATTCTTGAACTTTCAGCTTCAAATTCAGCAGCCGTTTTTTCTCTGTCGGCAGCATTAATTCTGTTCATGGCATTTTTTACCTGAATATCCGGATCGATATCAGTAACCAAAGTATTGATAATATCATAACCATAAGTAGTCATGGCTTCATTCAATTCTCTTTTTACAGCAATTGCGATATCATCTTTTCTTTCAAAAACATCATCCAATTTTAGTTTTGGAACTTCGGCACGAACCACATCAAATACATAAGCGGTAATTTGATCGTGTGGATATTCCAGTTTATAAAAAGCATCGTATACTTTTTCCTGGATAACTTTAAACTGAACCGAAACTTTCATTTTGATAAAAACGTTGTCTTTGGTTTTGGTTTCGATGATAACATCTAACTGTTGAATCTTCAAATTTACACGTCCTGCAATTCTGTCAACGATCGGAATTTTTAGTTGTAAACCTGAATTTCTTACGCTTAAAAATTTACCAAATCTTTCGATTACAACAGATGATTGTTGTTTTACTGTAAAAAATGAAGACATAAAAATGAAGAATCCAAATACTAAAAGGATAATTAAAGCTGTGTTCATGGTGATATAATTTAGTTTTATATGATCGGGTAAATTACGAATATTCCTCCAATTTAAATTTTTTAAAGCATAAAAAAACGCTAAGAACATTTTATGAATGTTTCTTAGCGTTATGAATTTTCTTTTTACGATTAAGATATTAAGAAAAATTAAGTTTAGCTTTATGAACTTAATATCTTAATGGTGAAAATATTCTAATTATAAAGTTGCTATTGCTTTCTGAATTCTCGAAATCGTTTCTTCTTTTCCAATGATTTCAACAATGTCAAATAGGTGAGGACCTTTCAAAGCTCCAACCAAACTCAAACGGAATGGCTGCATAACTTTACCCATTCCAATTTCGTTTTTGGTTAACCAGTCTTTTACGATTGCTTCGATATTTGCTGAATCAAATCCATCAATATATTCAAGAGTCGAAATCAATTCCTGCATTAAAGCCGGTGTTTCTTCTTTCCAGTTTTTGCTTGCTTTTTCATCATATGATGTTGGAGCCTGGAAAAAGAAATCAGTCAAATCCCAAAATTCAGAAACAAAATGGGCTCTTTCTTTAATCAATGAAACTATTCTTGTAACGTCATATTTAGAAATATCAACACCTTTTTCAACTAAAATAGGAGTGAAGCTTTTCGCTAAATCAGCATCATTTTGTTTGATTAGATATTGGTGATTGAACCATTTGTTTTTCTCCGGATCAAATTTAGCTCCAGATTTATGAACTCTGTTTAAGTCAAAAGACTCTACAAGTTCTTCTAATGAAAATAATTCTTTGTCCGTTCCGTCATTCCAACCTAACAAAGCAAGGAAGTTTATAACCGCTTCAGGGAAAAATCCGTTCTCTCTATAACCAGACGAAACGCCTTCTTCGGTTTTCCATTCTAATGGAAACACAGGAAATCCTAATTTGTCACCATCTCTTTTTGATAATTTTCCGTTTCCAACCGGTTTTAAAATCAAAGGTAAATGTGCAAATTCCGGAGCATCCCAACCAAAAGCTCTGTATAATAAAACGTGAAGCGGCATTGATGGCAACCATTCTTCACCACGAATTACGTGTGAAGTTTCCATCAAATGATCATCCACAATATTCGCTAAATGATACGTAGGCATTCCGTCACTTTTAAATAAAACTTTATCGTCAAGTAAACTTGTTTCAAATTTTACATCACCACGAATAATATCTTTTAAGTGTAAAGTTTCATCAACCGGAGTTTTAAAACGAATCACATAATGTTCTCCATTTGCAATTCTTTTAGCAACTTCATCAGCAGAAAGTACTAAAGAAATATCTAGTTTTTCACGGATTGTATGATTGTAAATAAATGTTTTTCCTTCAGCTTCTTGTTCTTTTCTTAAAGCATCTAAAGCTTCCGGAGTATCAAAAGCATAATATGCCCAACCAGAATTGATCAGCTGATCTGCATAAGTTTGGTATAATTCCTTACGATCGCTTTGTCTGTACGGACCAAATTTTTCATTCTTTCCAACCGTTTCCTCAGGAGCAATTCCCAACCATTCCAATGCTTCCATAATATAAGCTTCGGCACCTGGAACAAAACGGGTCTGATCTGTATCTTCAATTCTTAAATAAAAAACACCGTTGTTTTTTTTGGCAAACAGATAATTAAATAGGGCAGTACGAACTCCGCCAATATGTAATGGTCCAGTCGGACTTGGTGCAAAACGCACACGAACTTGCTTTGACATTTTGTTTAAATTTTGATGCAAAGATACAACTTTAGTTAAATCCCAATTTTTTAAATTCCAAATTCCAAGGTGAAGTTCTAGTTGGAATTTGGAATTTCTTTTTTGGAATTTCAATTACTATAATTACTACTTTTATGAGTTATAATTAAAAGAGATTTTATTTTGAAAACAACATCTGCTATATATCAAAAATTAGAAGCGTTTATTAAAAAATATTATATGAATGAATTGATAAAAGGAGGACTTCTTTTTATTGGTTTTGGATTATTGTACTTTCTGTTTACACTTTTTATTGAGTATTTCCTTTGGTTAAAACCTCTGGGAAGAACACTTTTATTTTGGATATTTATAGGAGTAGAAGTTTTTCTTTTGTTCCGATTTATTCTGTTCCCAATTTTTAAGTTGTTCAAACTTCAAAAAGGAATTGATTATAATCAGGCTTCATCTATTATTGGAAATCATTTTACAGAAGTAAGTGATAAACTAACGAACTTTTTGCAGCTTTCTGCTTCTGAGAATTCAGCAGAAAGTTCAGAATTGATGTTGGCTTCGATAGAACAAAAAGCAAATTCATTGCAGCCAATTCCATTTGGAAATGCTATCAACTTTAAAACAAACAAAAAGTATTTACCATTGGCCATTATTCCAATTTTGCTTTTTGCTGTGTTTTATATTTCAGGAAACAGCAATATAATTTCTCAAAGTTTAAATAGAGTAGTGCATTTTAATGCTACATTTTTACCGCCGGCTCCTTTCAAATTTGTGGTTTTAAATCAGAATTTACAAACAGAGCAAAATAAAGATTTCGTTATCAAAATGGAATCGATTGGAAATGTAGTTCCCGAGAATGTGATGATTCATATTGGTGATGAAAGTTATTTTATGGAGTCATCTCAACCTGGAAAGTTTGAGTTCAAGATTGAGAAACCCGTTGAGAATGTTTCGTTTTCTTTCGAAGGTAATTCCGTTTCATCTGAAGAGTATGAATTAAAAGTAATCACTGTTCCATCAATTGCCAACTTCGAAATGGTGTTGAATTTTCCATCTTACCTAAAAAAGAAATCAGAAACGATTCAGGGAACTGGAAATGCAATCGTACCGGAAGGAACTTTGGTAACCTGGAAAATGAATACACAGTCGACTCAGGAGATTGTTTGGAAAGATGAAAAGGCAACTTTTAAGTTTAATAAAGCAGAAAACGAGTTTAAATTGGCTAAAAATATCAGTCAAAATACAGAATATCAAATTCTTACTTCTAATAATAAGGTCAAAAATTACGAAAAACTGGATTATCAGCTCTCTGTTATCAAAGATCAGCATCCAACAATCACCGTTTCGCCTGCGCCGGATAGTTTAAAGTTGGATAAAAATTATGTCTTAGGAAGATTGGGCGATGATTATGGTTTATCAAAATTACAGGTTGTTTACTACGAACGTAACAAACCACAAACGGCAAAGCGTGGAACCATTCCGGTAAAGCAAGCCGTTTTTGATCAATTCGTTTTTAACTTTCCAAGTAATTTGGCAGTAGAAGAAGGAGTCTCTTATGAATACTATTTTGAAGTTTTTGATAATGATGCACCGCACGGTTTCAAGAGTACAAAGTCTTCTGTGTTTTCAGATCGTGTTTCTACTACAGATGAAATTCAGGATATGGAATTGCAACAGCAAAATGATAATATTAATAGTTTAGAAAAATCTTTAAAAAATCAGAACAAGCAATTTTCTGAAATGGATAAGATTCAGAAAACAGGAAAAGAAAAAGATAATTTAGAATTTAAAGATCAGCAAAAAGTTAGTGATTTTATCAAACGTCAGAAGCAACAAGACGAGATGATGAAACAGTTTACTGAGAAAATGAATAAGAATTTAGACAAGTTTCAATCTGAAAAGAAAGACAAAACTGCCGATGATTTGCAAAAGCGATTGGATAATGCCGAGAAAGATTTAGAGAAGAATCAAAAGTTGATGGATGAATTAAAGAACTTAAACGACAAATTACAAAGTGAAGAGTTGTTTGATAAGATGGAAAAATTCAAACAAATCAGCAAAAACCAATCTCGTAATTTAGAACAATTAGTTGAATTAACGAAGCGTTTTTATGTAGAAAAGAAAGCTGAGCAGGTTGCAGAAAAATTAAATAAACTTGCAGATGAGCAAGAAAAGCTTTCTAATAAAGAGGGAGAAAACACCAAAGAGAAACAAGACGATATTAATAAAGCCTTTGATAAAATTAAAGAAGATTTGAAAGATTTAAAAGAAGAAAACAAATCATTAAAATCTCCAATTGATATTCCTTCTGATGCTTCAAAAGAAAAAGATGTAGATTCTGATTTACAAAAAGCTTCTGAAGAATTGAGTAAAAAGAATACTTCATCGGCCAAGCCAAAACAAAAAAGTGCTGCTAAGAAAATGAAAAGCATGTCTCAGGAAATGCAGTCAAGTATGGAAGGCGGAGATCAGGAACAATTAGAAGAAGATGTTGCAATGCTTCGTCAGATTCTGGATAATCTTTTAGCCTATTCATTATCTCAGGAAGATGTGATGAAACAATTTAAATCTATGAAATTAGGTTCTTCGGCTTACACAAAGAACATTAAGATTCAGCAGAATTTGAAACAACAGTTCAAACATGTCGACGATAGTTTGTTTGCATTATCATTACGTAATCCAAAAGTAGCAGAAGATGTAACGAAGGAAATTGGAAACGTACAATATAATATAGACAAAGCAATTGAAACCTTAACCGATGTTCAGGTTCCAAAAGGAGTTTCACACCAACAATATGCTACTTCATCTGCAAATAAGTTAGCCGATTTTTTAAGTGATTTATTAAACAACATGCAGATGTCTATGTCTAAACCGGGAGCTGGAAAACCAAAACAAGGAGATGGACAAGGAATGCAATTACCGGATATTATTCAAAAGCAAAAAGGTTTGGGTGATAAAATGAAAGAAGGAATGAAGCAGGGACAAAAACCTGGTGATGGGAAACAAGGCCAAAGTGGAGAAGGAAAACAAGGTCAGGGTAAAGAAGGTAAAGATGGACAGGGTAAAGAAGGACAAGGAAAAGGAAACCAAGGTAAAAATGGTGAAGGTAAAAATGGACAAGGAAGCAAAAATGGTGGTGAAGGTAAAGGCGGTGAGAACGGTGATGATGGTGAAGGAGATGCTGAAGCCATCATGGAAATATATAAGGAGCAAGTAAAACTTCGTGAAGCATTACAAAAAGAATTAGCTAAACAAGGATTAGATTCTCAGGGCAAATCTGTAATCGATCAAATGAAGGCATCAGAAAAGCAACTTTTAAATAAAGGTTTTAAAAACGAGAACTTGCAACGCATCCTTAATATTCAACAAGAATTATTAAAATTGAACAATGCAGTTCAGCAACAGGGTCAGGATACGAAGCGTCAATCTGAAACAAACAAGGCTGAATTTTCTAATAGAACGAATGCTTTACCAAGCTCACTTTTAGAATATTTAAACAGTGTAGAGATTTTAAATAGACAATCGCTACCTTTGCGCTCGAATTTTAATCAAAAGGTTCAAGAATATTTTAATACAAAATGATCAATTTTAATTCCGAAACCGAATTTACTTTAGACAACGAACAAGCCTTTTCTGATTGGTTGAGTGCTGTAATAGTTTCTGAAGGTAAGAACGAAGGAGAGATAAATTACATATTTTGCGATGATGAATATCTTCATAAGATAAATGTAGAATATCTAAATCATGATACACTAACAGATATTATCAGTTTTGATTATACAGTTGGAAACGAATTAAACGGAGATATTTTTGTTTCTGTAGAAAGAGTAGAAGATAATGCAAAGGATTTTAATGTTTCTTTTGAAGATGAATTAAAACGTGTTCTTGCTCACGGTATATTGCATTACTGTGGATACAAAGATAAAACTGATAAAGATGCTGAATTAATGCGTTCGAAAGAAGATGAAAAGATCGCGATGTTTCACGTGGAACAGTAGATTGAATGTTAAATTTTAAAATTCAAATCCTAATTGTTTCACGTGAAACATACCTGATACTTGAGTCTATTTAATAAAACGTTTCACATGGAACAGTTTAATTTAAGTTTCCTGATTAGTACAATTGCAAAGTGTTTCACGTGGAACGTTTAGGGTTTAATTTTTAAAACAAAGCCGTACTCTAAACTTTTTTGAAATAAAGTTAATTATGTTTCACGTGGAACACAAGATAAGATTTACGATTTTAAATTAATAGTTTGAACCTGCTCCACGTGGAACATGATTTACGACTGTATATAGGATTTAGAATTTGCGGATTAAAACTTGAAGTTTGAATATTTTTATTGTTTCACGTGGAACGATTTTTTAGAATTGTAGTTGAAATTTGGGATTTCCAGATTGTAATCTGAATTTGAAAGATTTGAATTTTGAGTGCAAGCACCGTTCCACGTGGAACAAAAAGAGTAAAAAAGTTAATTCTGAGAACTGCCTTAAACGGTTTGCAGAGAATAATAAAACAAAATGTTTTTAGAAGAATACGATGTTATAGTAGTTGGCGCAGGTCATGCCGGATCTGAAGCTGCGGCAGCAGCTGCAAATTTGGGATCGAAAACTTTATTGGTTACGATGAGTCTGCAGAACATTGCACAAATGTCTTGCAACCCGGCGATGGGAGGAATTGCAAAAGGACAAATTGTGCGAGAGATTGATGCGTTGGGAGGATACTCAGGAATTGTTTCTGACCGAACTGCAATTCAATTCAAGATGTTGAATAAATCAAAAGGACCTGCAATGTGGTCGCCGAGAGTTCAAAGTGATCGAATGCGTTTTGCTGAAGAATGGAGAATGATGTTGGAGGGAACTCCAAATTTGGATTTCTATCAGGAGATGGTAAAAGGTTTGATTATCGAAGACGGAAAGATAAAAGGAATCAGAACTTCGTTGGGAGTGGAGATTCGATCTAAATCTGTTGTGTTGACAAATGGAACTTTCTTGAATGGTTTGATTCATATTGGTGAAAAACAATTTGGCGGAGGAAGAGCAGGAGAAAGTGCTGCAACCGGAATTACCGAAGATTTAGTTCGAGCAGGTTTTGAATCTGGTAGAATGAAAACCGGAACGCCACCACGAGTTGATGGTCGTTCTTTGGATTATTCGAAAATGAATGAAGAAAAAGGAGATGCAAAACCGGATAAGTTTTCTTATTCGGATTTAACCGTTCCGCTAACGCATCAAAGATCTTGTCATATGACATACACGTCGCTGGATGTTCATGATATTTTGAGAGAAGGTTTTGATCGTTCGCCAATGTTCAACGGAAGAATCAAAAGTCTTGGGCCAAGATATTGTCCTTCGATTGAAGATAAGATAAATCGTTTTGCAGATAAAGAACGTCACCAATTATTTGTTGAGCCGGAAGGGTGGAATACTTGTGAAGTTTATGTAAACGGATTTTCAACTTCTTTGCCGGAAGATATTCAATTCAAAGCTTTGAGTTCTGTTGCCGGTTTTGAAAAAGTGAAATTCTTTCGTCCGGGTTACGCAATCGAATATGATTATTTTCCGCCAACACAATTGAAACATACTTTGGAAACGAAGTTGGTTGAAGGTTTATATTTTGCCGGACAAATTAATGGAACCACCGGATATGAAGAAGCAGCTTCGCAAGGTTTGATGGCCGGAATAAATGCGCATTTAAAAGTACACGAAAAAGCGCCGTTAATTTTAAAACGTGATGAAGCGTATATCGGAGTTTTGATTGACGACTTAATTACGAAAGGAACAGAAGAACCTTATCGTATGTTTACATCAAGAGCAGAGTACAGAACTTTGTTACGTCAGGATAATGCTGATTTTAGATTAACACCAATGTCGCACGAAATTGGTCTTGCTTCTGAAGCTCGTTTACGAAGAATGGAAAAGAAATTAAATGAATCTGAAAAGATGGTTGCTTTCTTTAAAGAGACAAGTGTATCGGTTGCAGAAACAAATCCAATTTTAGAATCGAAAGAAACAGCTCCGATTACACAAGGTGATAAAATGTTTAAAGTTTTCTCTCGTCCGCAAATTGATTTGGAGGACATGATGAAATTCGAAAAAGTAAAAGAGTATATCGAAGCAAATGATGTTGATCAGGAAATTTTGGAGCAAGCCGAAATCCAGGTCAAATATTCTGGTTATATCGAAAAGGAAAGAAACAATGCTGACAAACTTACTCGTTTAGAAGAAGTGAAAATTCCGGAGAATTTCGATTACAATAAAATCAAATCAATGTCGATTGAAGCAAAACAAAAGTTAGGCAAGATTCGTCCTGTTACAATTTCTCAAGCTTCAAGAATAAGCGGAGTATCACCAAGTGATATTTCCGTATTGTTGATTTATATGGGAAGATAAGTTTTGTTTCAGGTTTTCTTTGTTTCAGGTTTCAGGTTGTGTTCAGCGATAAAAATGTGAATAAAGATAAAATGATTAAATTGTTCCACGTGAAACGTATTTAAAATTTTGATCTAAATTCTGAAATCTAAAAAATGACATTTGTTCCACGTGAAACTAATTTGATATACTTTGTCATTCCGAGGAACGTGGAATCTCCGTTGCAAGATCGACAAAGATTGGTTCTTTGATTGTGGAGTTTCTTGCGAAGATTCCACGTTCCTCGGAATGACAAAAGAGATGAAATCTAAATTTTTGTTTTATGAAGATCGTTGAAAAAGAAGTTTTATCATTAGAAGAAAAAGAAGTTTTGCGAGAACTTTGGAATAATGAATATCCAGTAAGATTACATTTGAAAACTATCGAAGATTTTGAATTGTATTTGGCCGGACTTTCGAACACAAAACATTATTTGCTGTTTGATGATTCAGATGAAATAATTGGATGGACATTTACTTTTTTGAGAGAAGAAGAAGATTGGTTTGCAATAATTCTGAATAGTAAAATTCAGGGAAAAGGAAATGGATCTCTTTTGATCAATGAAATTAAAAAGGAAAAAACGAGTTTGAATGGTTGGGTAATTGATCAGGAAAATGAAGTAAAACAAAACAACGAATTGTATAAATCTCCAATGCCATTTTATATTAAAAATGGTTTTACAATTTTGACGGAAACAAGAATTGAAAATGAAAAAATGTCGGCTGTAAAAATAAATTGGAAGAGCTAAAAGAAAAATATAAATACTAAAATAATAAACCCTAAAAGTTGAAATTTCACTTTTAGGGTTTTGCTATAACATTAAACCAAAATCCCGATAATTAAAAAATGGACGTTTTAAACAAAAAACATTTTCTTACTGTAAAAGACCATTCTGTATCTAAAGAAATTTTCGAATTGTATCACGACGAAACTTTAGACATGTTGATTACATCTCCGCAACCAGATTTGGAAAATCTTGGAAAATATTACGAAAGCGAAGATTATATTTCGCACACAGATAACAAACGTTCGCTGTTTGAAAAAGCATATCACTTTGTGAAAAATATTGCTTTAAAAAACAAACTCAATCTGATCAACGCGGAGCAATCTCAAAAAGGAAAAATTTTAGACATTGGTGCCGGAACCGGAGATTTTTTATTAACGGCAAAAAATGACGGTTGGGAAACGGTTGGAGTAGAACCAAGCGAAAGAGCAAAAAATATTGCGAAGCAAAAAGGAATTTCTTTTGTGGACGAAATTAACGTTCTCGAAAATAATTCTTTTGACGTAATTACAATGTGGCACGTTTTAGAACACGTTCCAAATTTAGAACTTCAAATTCAGGAATTGAAGCGTTTGTTAAAACCAACTGGAACATTAATTGTTGCGGTTCCAAATTTTAAATCATACGATGCAAAACATTACAAAGAATTTTGGGCAGCTTTTGATGTGCCAATTCATTTTTGGCATTTCTCAAAAAAAGCCATTCAGTCGCTTTTTGAAAAAGTAGATATGAAGTTAGAAAAAGTGCTTCCAATGAAATTTGATTCTTTTTACGTGAGCTTATTATCTGAAAAATACAAAACCGGAAAAATGAATTATATCAGTGCGTTTTTTGTTGGCTTAAAGTCAAATTTGAAAGCGGGCAGTACAAAAGAGTATTCATCTCACATTTACGTCCTAAAAAACAGCTAAAACGCAAAATAAGCGCGTTTCCAGCACTTTTTGTGGCTGGGCGAGGAGAAATATCCTCTTTTTCGAGAAACACGTTCTAATAACAGCTATAAAAGCCGCTTTCAATAGCGGTTTTTTATGCTTTTAGACGGTTCCATAAATAAAAACAATACCATAAAAAACGAGTGTTTTTTCGAATTTTACGCTGAATTTTCAAATTTGAAATTTGAAAATAGAATGATGCAAAAATTGCTGAAATTTTGTTTTTACGTCGAGGTTTTATTTTTGTGTTTTTTCAAAGAAAAATTTTATAAAGGATACTTTTTATTCGAATTTCTATTTTTGAAAATTACGGAACAAAAAAATGAAATTTTGATATTTTTTTGAACTGTGATCAATTTTAAAAATACCACTCAGTAAAAATGATAAACGGATAGCGTTTTTATGCTCAAAAAATGGCTGAAATGCTAAATAAGCCTATTTGCAGTGATTTTTCAGGAAGAATGAGGGTTTGTGTTGCCTTTTTTGAGAAAATAGCTCTGGTAAAAGATATGAAGGTCACTTTTAATAATGATTTTTTATGCTAATATTTTTCTTTATAAGTAAAACCAATATCATAAAATTCGAGCATTTTTTAAACTTTATGTTGATGCTATTTATTTTTTTATATTTTTGTCTTCAATACATTAAAAAAATTAGAAATTTAGAAAATGAAAAAAGCATTAGTAATTATCGCACTTTCAATTTCGGTTGTTTCGTGTAATAAAACAGCAGAAGTTAAGGAAGTAAAAACAGCTTACGTTGATACTTCAGTTTTAATGAAAGAGTACACTGAAGCGAAAGATCTTGAGGCAAAATACAAAGCTCAAGCTGAAGAAAAGGGAAGACAACTACAAGCGGAAATTACTCGTTTTAAACAAGACGCTGCTAATTTTCAAAGTCAGGCACAAGCAAATGGACAAGCCTGGGCTCAACAAAGAGGTGCTGAGTTGCAAAAAAGAGAGCAACAATTGGGTTACGCTCAGCAAGCATTATCTCAACAATTACAACAAGAAAGTGGTGTTGAAATGGATTCTCTTGTAAGTGGAGTTAAAAAATTCATTAAAGAATACGGTAAAAAGAACGGTTACTCTTATATCTACGGTACTGGTGATGCTGCAACAGTATTATATGCTGAAGATAAGTATGATATCACAAAAGATATTATTAAAGCTTTGAATGATAAATACAAAGATTCTCCAAAAGCAGAAGCTAAGCCTGCAGCAAAAGAAGGCGAAGCTGCTAAAAAATAATACCACACCAACGAAATAATTAAAAAACCTAAATCTACCGGATTTAGGTTTTTTCTTTTATAAAAATAAGATACTTTTAGTTCTTCAATTATTGCCCAATGCAAAACGTTTCAGAAGCTGCTGCTTACACTTTACAATTCATCAATCAAACGCAAAAATCTATATTTCTTACTGGTAAAGCTGGTACAGGAAAAACTACGCTTTTGCGCGAAATTATCGCTACAACGCACAAAAACACTGTTGTGGTAGCTCCCACGGGAATTGCTGCCTTAAACGCGGGTGGAGTAACTATTCATTCGATGTTTCAATTGCCTTTTTCGGCGTTTATTCCATCGTACGATGAAGCATCAAAATTTACTGAAACGGTGAAGTTTGAAAACAAAGAAACGCTTCGCAGACACTTTAAAATGAACAATGTAAAGCGAAATGTGATTCGAAATATGGAATTGCTAATCATTGATGAAGTAAGTATGCTGCGCGCCGATTTACTGGATGCAATTGATTTTATGATGCAGACCGTTCGCAGAAATTCACGCTCTTTCGGCGGTGTTCAGGTGCTTTTTATTGGCGATTTGCTGCAATTACCGCCCGTAATCAGGGATGAGGAATGGCGAACTTTACGCAATTATTACAAAGGGAAATTTTTCTTTCATTCGCATGTAATCCAGCAAAATCCGCCGCTTTACATTGAATTATCCAAGATTTATCGCCAGACAGATGATACTTTTATTTCTGTTTTAAACAATCTTCGAAATAACCAGATTACACCTCAGGATATTACCGTTTTAAACGAATATGTAAAGCCTGATTTCGACTTAAAAAACAATCCCGGTTATATTACGCTCACAACTCATAACGCAAAAGCCGATTCGATTAATGAACAGGCTATTAATGATTTAGCAGGAAATGAATTTGCTTTTCAGCCCTTTATTGTTGGAGATTTTCCTGAGAAAATATTTCCGGTAGAAGAAAATCTGAAATTGAAAGTAGGTGCGCAGGTTATGTTTGTGAAGAATGATATTTCTTTTGAAAAGCGCTATTTCAACGGAAAAATGGGCATTATAAAATCACTTTCACCTGAAGAAATCTTCGTTCATTTTCCTGAAGAGAATAAAACCATTGAAGTTGAGAAATACGAGTGGAAAAACATTCGCTACAAAGTAAACGAGCTCACAAAAGAGGTTGAAGAAGAGGTTTTGGGCACATTTGCACATTATCCTCTTAAATTGGCTTGGGCAATTACAGTACACAAAAGTCAGGGTTTGACATTTGAGAAAGCTGCGCTCGACGTATCGCAAGTTTTTTTGCCCGGACAGGCGTATGTAGCATTATCTCGTTTAACTTCCTTGAACGGGCTTATTTTGCTTTCTCCGTTGCAAATGAATGGTATTTCTAACGATCAGGATGTAATGGATTATTCTTTGAACAAAGCAACAGAAGAAGTTTTAAAGAACTCTTTGCATTTTGAAACCAAAAATTTTATTCATAACTATTTGATTAACAGTTTTAACTGGACCGATTTAGTGCAGGAATGGCGCAATCACCGTTTTAGTTATAATGAAAACGCAGTGAATTCTGAAAAAGCCAAGCATTCGGTTTGGGCGGCAAAGCGTTTGGAAACTATTGAGTTGCTTTTAGATCCGTCTCAAAAATTCATACATCAGCTCAATAAAATTTTCAATAAAGAAACTGTTGATTTATTCTTTGTGCAGGAAAGGGTAGTGGCCGCTTACGATTATTTTTTCAAGCCGATGGACAAACTGGTGACAGATCTTTTGCAGAAAATGGCTGAAATTCAGAAATATAAAAAAGTAAAAGAGTTTTACGAAGAATTAGCTTTTTTAGATGACTTGCAAACAAAGGCCGTTTTGCGCTTAATGAAAGCTAAATTATTAATTGAAATTGTTGTTGCCGGAGAGACTATTTGCAAAGAAAAATTAAGCTCTTCAGCGATTAAAAATTATAAATTAGACAAGATTGCAAAGATTCGCGAGGAATTAAACATGACCAATACCGATATCTTTAAAACGGAAGAACCTGTTGTTCGTTATACAGCAAGGAAATTAGATAAAAATGAACCTAAAGCTGCTAAAAAAACTACTATAGAAGAAACACATGATTTGTGGCTGGAGAAAAATTCAATTGCAGATATAGCGCGTATTCGTAAACTAACTGTGCAAACTGTTGAAACGCATTTTGTTAAACTAATTCAGGCTAAGAAAGTTGATATTTCAGATGTTCTGCCGTACGATAAAATTCTGGCTTTGCGTGAAGCTTTTGAGTTCTATCAGGAAGAATCTTTAAATCCATTAAAAGAAAAATATGGCGATGAATTTACCTGGGATGAACTTAAAATGTTCAAAGCCAGTATTAATTGATTTTTAGATTTTAGATTTTAGATTTTAGATTTTAGATTTTAGATTTTAGATTTTAGATTTTAGATTTTAGATTTTACTAATTAACATTATGTAAAATAGAAAAAATCAGAAATTATTTTAAGACTTTTTAATTGTTCCACGTTAAACATATAATACTGATTTTTAATAATGTAGAAGATATAATATTCGAATAAAACATTAATTTGCTAATTTTATAGTTATCAGATTTATAATTAATAAAATGATTTATAGATGAAAATTAGAATAATATACCTCATTATTTTTTGCAGTCAATTGACTTTTAGCCAGGATTTAAAACCAGAATATCAAAAGTTTATTAAAAGCTTTATTGCCAATGTAAAAAGCAATAACAAAGAGGGAGTTGCGGCTTTTATTTCTTTCCCGCTTGGAAGAGATTATCCAATTCCGAACATTAAAAATAAAGCTGATTTTCTAAAAAGATATGATCAGATTTTTGATGCGACGTTGAAAAATGAAATCATTAAATCAAATCCCGCAAAAGATTGGTCGGAAGTTGGCTGGCGAGGAATTATGCTGAATCAAGGTACTTTATGGATTGATACTGATGGAAAAATTATTAGTATTAATTATCAATCTCAGGCCGAGAAAAATCTTAGTAATAAATTGATTGCGGCCGAGAAAGCAAAACTGCATCCGTCAATCGCAAAATTTAAAGCTCCGGAATATATTCTGGAATCGTCAAAATTCAGAATTAGAATTGATGATTTGGGAAATAATAATTACCGTTATGCTTCTTGGTCTGTCAAACAAAAAATGAGTGAAAAGCCTGATTTAGTTATTACTAACGGAAAATGGATTCCCGACGGAAGTGGAGGAAATAGCTATTTCGATTTTAAAAAAGGTGATTATCTGTATCGATGTTACATCATCGTTTTAGGGACAAATGATTCACCGCCGGCCACTTTGACCATTTATCAGAACAACAAAACGATTTTAGAGCAAGAAGCCATTATTGTAGAATAATATTTATTTTTAAAAGTATTGTTAACAGGTTTAATATTGTTAAAATATTAATTAATTATCTAGTATTCAATATTTAAGGTTATTTTTATAGTTGTTTTAGAAAGCATTTAAATGTATAAAATCTTACAAACAAGCTTTTCTAACTATTAATTTTTTTAACCTTAAAACCTATTTAACTATGACGAACAATCCATTTTTGGCCGCTCCAAAGTATGCAATTACCCATTTTGATTCTGCTCAAACCGACAATTTCCCAAATGAAGTTCCGCGGGACATTAAAAATGTAACATCAGTTCTGCCATTGCTTACACCTTTACCACAAGTTGCAGGCGGACCCATTAACATCATGACATTAGCCTCTACAGATCCGGATTATATGTGGGGAGTTTCACTTACAGATGTTTCGTATATCAGAGTTTCAAATGATAATTTTACGCCGCTTTACAGATTACCACTTCCCGGCGCCCCAACTATTGTAACATCACTTCTAGCATCTGTTTTAAATCAGCCGTTTGCATCAATTACTGCGATTCAAACTGCATTAAGCGCACTCGGGCTAGGTGGGGGAAGCGGTTTTGGACTTTTTGGAGGCGTTTATAGTGTTGTAGATAATAATAATGATTTGTATGTGAATTATTTAGGAGCAATAAATGCCATAAATTTAAAATCATCAGTTTTATTTCCGGGAATTGAAGTTAAACGAAGCATACAGACGTCTACAGTTCTCCCAAGCGGCGAATCGGTTGCGGGATTATCGATGACATTTGACGGACGTTTGATTGTTGTTGGCGGACGCTCTATTACAATCTTAAACAGAAATCTTACAGCTCCTGCTTTAGCGCAATATACTTTTAGCCCAACAGAAACAATATCTAATTCTGTGGCAGTAGATGAAGATGGCGGAATTTATGTTGTTACGGATAAAAAAATGTACAAATTGGTTTGGACAGGAACCATAATTTCCTCTAATCCGGCAGATGGAGCCTGGGAATCTGTTTATCCTACAGGAGATACTTTCCCGACTCTTTTTGGTTCCGGCTCTGGCGCAACACCAACTTTAATGGGTTTTGGAAATGATGCAGATAAACTCGTCGTTATCACAGACGGGCTGAAAAGAATGGGCTTGATCGCCTTTTGGCGAAATGAGATTCCGGTTGGTTTTACAGATAGAATTGCAGGACAGATACAAGTAACTTGTGGCTTACCATTAACAACAGAATTTATACAAACAGATCAATCTGTAGCAGTAAGTGGATATGGCGCTTTTGTTGTAAATAATGTTAGTCTGACAGATGACCAGCTAACCGGAGCAGTTCTAGTAGATGCTCTTGCCCGGGGACCACTTTTAGACGCTCCCTTTGGAGTAGAAAGGTTTGAATGGAATCCCGTTACACATTCATGGAGTTCTGTCTGGACTCGTGGAGATGTTTCAGATGTAAGTATGGTTCCCGGAATTAGTACAGGATCTAATATCGTTTTTGTAAATGGATATTATAAAGCAGCAGGAACAGGATGGGAAATTACCGGTTTGGATTGGCTAACAGGCGATACTGTACACAAGAGAATCTTTGGAAATAATATTTTTGGAAATGGTTTTTATGCCCTTATTCAATATATTGGCAATGGAGATTTAATTATGAATAGTCTTATCGGGCATGGCCGTGTACAGCAAAATGGAGTTGTTTACCTGACATAGCATATTCTCACAAAGGGAAGATAATTACCAGATAAAAAAAATCCTGTTCCACATGAAACAGGATTTTTATTTTATATCTGTGCTTGCGCTTTGTCTAAAGCCTTTTGCTGATCAATTTGCTTTACTTTAAGTTTTTGAATTTCAAGCTCATTCTTTTTTATTTTCAATTGTTGTTTTTGTGATTCTTCATCAGAAAGTGAACCTAATTTTGAATTCATTTTTTGATTATCTGATTCTAATTTCGCAACTTTCTTTTTGTTCTTCTCTAAGTCTTTTTCAGAATTTTTAAGGTCTTTTTGATGTTTCTCTACTTGCTTTTTCTCTTTTTCTACTCGCTTTTGTTCCTTTTTTAATTTTGCCTGTTCGTCATTAAGTTTTGCATGATATTCATCAGATGCTTTTTTAGCGTCTTTTTCGGCCTTCTGGTTGATGATTTGCTGCTGTTTGTTACTAGTCACTATTTTCTGTGCAAAAAATGCCTGAGAAGTCAACAGTAGCATTAATGCTAAAGTAAATTTAATTGAAGTATTCATTGAATGTTTATTTTTAAAATTTAGCAGCAAAAATAAACGGTGAATTATCTGCATGATAACTGCAGACGATTTTTAAGGGACAAAATAGGGCAAAAAAAAATCCAATTCTGCAGGAATTGGATTTTCTTAATTTTTATAAAGATTCGACTAAAATCCAGGCATCCGGATTTTCGCCTTTCTGAATTTCTTTTTGAGCTTTTTCAGCTTCGGCCATTGTTGCATAACTTCCGTACAAAACCGGAAATAAACCATGCTTGTTTTCACCAAGCATTCTCGCACTGTAACCGTCTTTAATCAACTGATCATATGCTTTTTTGGCATTTTGTTCACTTCTAAAAGCTCCCGCCATAATGTGATAAGGCATTTTTTTGACTTCTACTGTTTCAGTTTTTGAAGAATCTACAGAAAGTGTAACTGCCGGCAACGGATTTTGAATAAAAAAAGTTGCTTCTTGTATTTTGTTTTCTACCTTTTTCTGAACTGCGCTTTCCACGATAAGTGTTTGTGTTGCAATTTGGTTTTGGTAAATTGGATATCCAATACTTCCTGTAATTCCAAGACCTAAAACAAATATTGCAGCATATCTTAAATATGATTTTGAAGATTTAATTTCATCTTCATCTTCGTTTAAGGCGATAGCTTCTCTTTCTTCAAGTTCTGCCACTTTTTTCTCAAACATTTCTCTTTTAACAACTGGAGAAACAAACGGACTTAATCCGAAAGAACTTGTTAGATAGTTATGTTGATCGTTTGGAGAGAAAACCATATTTTGATCTGCATTCAAACGAATATCACCAATATTTTTTAATTGCAAAGAACCATATTCTTCCAGTACTTTTTTCCAGTTTAAAACCTCGTGTGCAATGGCACTAACAGCAAAACCGTATGATGTGTTTTCTGCCTGAGCAATATGATTTGCCAATAGTCCGTCATTGTTTTTCAATAGACCATTGAATGAGATTGTTTTTTTTGGTGGAAAAAACGAATTTGTACTCTCATTCACCTGAGCCGGCTGAATTTCTGTTAGAAATGCTCCAAATCCGGGAACCGTTACACACTGATAACGATACAATAATTGCGCGATGTAAGTTTCGATTTTCATAGTAACAAAGTTATGCATCCAATATAGTTATCAAAATTTTATTCACAATTTTTATTAACAATCCGCATTGTTTTACATGTTGTTCTTTTTCAACGATTTAAATATAATTAGTTTTTTGATAATAATTATAATAAGGTTTAAATATTTTATTTTAGCAGGAAATTACTTCTGTTTTATATCTTTGTTCTTCTTAAAAGTAGTCGGGATGTTATTGTTTTAAAGATTTTTTCTACTTCTTAAAAATTAAATTTTATTATGTCAGAACAAGATTTGTTTTATTTGTTAGCCTTATTAAAAGTCGAAGGTGTTGGTGATATTATGGCCAAAAAATTACTAACTCATTTTGGAAAGGCAGAAACGGTTTTTACAACAAAAACAAATCAAATTGCAGCCATTGATGGAGTTGGTTCTGTTTTATTAAAAAACTTGAGAGACAAATCTATTTTTGAAAAAGCCAGCAATGAACTTGATTTTATTAAATCTAATGATATAAAAGTTTCTTTCTTTCAGGACGAAAATTATCCGGAACGACTGAAACATTGTTTTGATTCGCCTGTTTTGATCTTTTCTGCAGGAAATATGAATTTAAAAAACAAAAGAATAATCAGTATTGTCGGCACGCGCCAGATCACTTCGTACGGAACGGATTTTTGTAGAAAACTAATTGAAGATTTGGCACCTCTTGATCCCGTAATTGTGAGTGGTTTTGCTTACGGAGTTGATATTGTAGCCCACCAAATTGCGATGGAAAATAATTTGCAAACTATTGGTGTTCTTGCACATGGCCTCAATCAGATTTATCCAAAAACGCACAAAAAGTATGTTGCAAAAATGGAGGAGAACGGTGGTTTTATAACTGAATTCTGGAGTTCGTCAAATCCGGATAAAGAAAATTTTGTACGCCGAAATCGCATTGTGGCCGGAATGACCGAAGCTACAATTGTCATTGAATCTGCCGATAAGGGCGGATCTTTAATTACCGCCAATTTGGCAAACGACTATAATCGCGACGTTTTTGCGGTTCCGGGCAGAGTGACAGATAAATATAGTCAGGGCTGTAATGATTTGATTAAAACACAAAAAGCAAGTGTTCTGTCGAGCGCGGCAGATTTGATATATATGCTCAATTGGGACATCGAGAAAAAGGTAAAATCAATTCAAAAATCACTGTTTGTTGATCTTGAACCTGATGAGCAAAAAGTGTATGATTTTTTAATAAAAAACGGTAAAGAGTTGCTGGATATTATTGCCTTGCAGTGCGATTTCCCGATTTTTAAAATTTCAGGAGTCTTGCTAAATATGGAACTTAAAGGCGTAATTCGGCCATTGCCAGGCAAATTATTTGAAGCTATTTAACGGGTAATTACTTGATTAAATTATTTTTTTCCTTTAAAATGTCTGTATAATTGATACAAGACAATAATTAAAATAATGGCAAATACAACATTCAGAATCTGAAATAAATAGGGTGGAACATCATAATCTTCTACAAACTTATTCATCTTATTTGGTTTTGATTATACTTGAAAGTATTGATTTTGATGAAATTACGAATTATTTATTAAAATTTCTACATTCTAAAATAAAAAAACCTCCTGCGTAAACAAGAGGTTATATTTATTTTTGAAAAAAGTTTATTTTCCGAAACCAAGAACTTCGCGAACTTTGGCCAAAACACCATCCGCAACAACAGAAGCTTTTGAGGCTCCTTTTTTCAATAGCGCGTCAACTTCTTCAAGGTTGTTGATATAGTAATTGTATTTTTCTCTTTCGGTTTTAAATTTTTCTGTAATCAATTCAAATAAAGCTTGTTTGGCGTGACCGTAACCATAATTTCCGCCCAAATAATTGGCTCTCATTTCGGCAATCTGAGTTTCATTTGCCAATAATGAATAAATAGCAAAAGCGTTGCAGGTATCCGGATTTTTCGGTTCTTCAAGAGGTGTACTATCAGTTTCGATACTCATAACCTGCTTGCGAAGCGTTTTATCATCCAGGAAAATATTGATAATATTATTGGCAGATTTACTCATTTTTCCACCGTTTGTTCCTGGAATCAACATACTGTCTTCCTGAATTTTAGCTTCAGGAATTACAAATGTTTCTCCCATTTGGTGATTGAAACGGGAAGCCACATCACGTGTAATTTCCAAATGCTGCAATTGGTCTTTTCCAACAGGAACAAATTCTGCATCATACAGCAAAATATCTGCCGCCATTAACATCGGATAAGTAAAAAGTCCCGCGTTTACATCATCTAAACGATCAGCTTTATCCTTGAAAGAATGTGCCAAAGTCAAACGTTGAAAAGGAAAAAAACAGCTTAAATACCAGGTTAATTCAGCAGTTTGAGTTACATCAGATTGTCTGTAAAAAGTAACTTTATCAGGATTTAGCCCACACGCAAGCCATGCAGCTGCGGTACTATACGTATTTTCTCTTAATGTTTTACCATCTTTAATTTGTGTAATCGAATGTAAATCAGCAATAAACAAATATGATTCATTTGCAGGATTGTTTGATAATTCGATTGCAGGAATAATTGCTCCTAATAAATTGCCTAAGTGTGGCGTTCCAGTACTCTGAACACCGGTTAGTATTTTTGCCATTCTCGTTTTTTCTTATTACTAAACGCAAAGTTCGTTTTTTTACGGCAAACTGTGTAATTTTTTAATTGTAAATGTTTTTTCTGGGAATGCATAATTTTTTTACCGCAGAGGGCGCAAAGTTTTTTCGCAAAGTTTGCAGAGTTTTTATGAAGCTTTTTTATAAGTTCACAGAGCTTTGCGTTATAGATTATTGAAAACTCTTCTGATTCCATTTTTTACTAAGACTTCGTTGAAATTTATAATAAGACCGAGTTTATAGTTTCCAAGTTTTAAATAGGTTAAGGTTTGTGCCAGATGATTTACAGTTAGTGATTCGACACTTTTTATTTCGATTATAAATTTGTTTTCTACTAATAAATCAATTCGATAACCACAATCTAATTTGACATCTTCAAAGATTAGCGGCATTGCTTTTTCCTTTTCTATAAAAAGCCCGCGTTGTTTAATTTTATAAAACAAACATTCCTGGTAAGCATTTTCAAGCAATCCTGGTCCAAGTTTTTTATGAATTTCAATCGCAAGACCAATTACAATACTAGATATTTCGTTTTCTGTCATAATTAAAACAGTAAATTTAATAATTATTTTCTTATAATTTAAAAAACAGTTTACATGGAAAAATAAATTTTTTTTTCGTATTAACATAAAAGAGTTTAAATATTTAGAAGACAAAGCTTTGTGAACTTCAAAAAACTTGCGTAAACTTTGCTTTGAGAACTTTGCGAAAAAACTTTGCGGCCTCTGCGGTAAAAGAATCAAGTTAACCAGACAATGAAAAAGTACTATACTCATATCTAACAAAAGAAATTCTTTATAATATTCACTTCTGTTTTCTTACATTTGAAACCATGAAAGGAATTAAAATTATTTTTTGGGTTTTGTGGCGCATTTGGTTTTACATTTTGATGGCCATTCCGATATTGATTATGCTGCCGTTTTTGCTAATTTCTATTATTGCGGAAAGCGGATACCCCTATTTTTTTAAAATGGCCCGCATTTGGGCTAAATTCATCCTTTTCGGGATGGGTTTTTATTATACGATCGAACGTTTGCAGAAACTTGAGAAGGGAAAGAGCTATATGATTGTCGCAAATCATACTTCAATGACAGATATTATGCTGATGTTGGCTATTGTTCGAAATCCGTTTGTTTTTGTTGGAAAAAAAGAGCTTTCAAAAATTCCGTTATTTGGTTTTTTCTATAAAAGAACTTGTATTCTGGTTGACAGAAATTCATCGCGAAGTAAAAATGAAGTTTTTAAAAGAGCACAAGACAGACTTAGTCAAGGACTTAGCATTTGTATTTTTCCTGAAGGCGGGGTTCCTGATGATGAAACTATTTTGTTGGATGAATTTAAAGACGGCGCTTTTCGCTTGGCAATAGATCATCAAATTCCGATTGTACCTATTGTTTTTGCAGATAATAAAGAACGATTCTCGTATACTTTTTTGAGCGGAAGTCCGGGAAAAATGAGAATAAAAGTTTTACCATTTATTGAAACCAAAGGCTTAACAAGTGAAAACAGGAAAGACTTAAGAGATCAGGTAAGACAATTGATTTATAAAGGATTACTTGAATTTAAAAAGAAAAAGTAACCAGAGTACTTAAAATAATAAACCCGGCAAACTATAAAAGCTTGCCGGGTTTTATTTTGAATTAAAACCCCTTTTATATTCAAAATTTATCGATGTATTATTTTCTCAGAAATAAAACGTAATACTTTCTTAATTTTTAATTTGGTTTTTCTACGGTTTTTATTCAACAACACTTCTAGTTTCTCTTTCATGGTTACAAATCTTAAGGGTTGGTAATAAAGAGTTTGATTAAAACTCAAGTTAACGTCACAATTAATAGATTCTAAAAAATGAAAAAGGTTGCGTTGAAACGTAAAATATTTCTTAAAAAAGAATAAAAACCCGTTAGCACCAAAAAAAACTAACGGATCTTTATAAACAATAAACAACCAAATTTATTCTAAAAACAAACTTTTGATTAAGGCATTTATGGCAGTAAATACCAGGTAAAATCTTAAGTCTCTTTATAAGATGCAATTGTTTTAAAAGGGTTGCGTCAGTTTTTTTGTTTTTTTGAAATAAAAAAAGCCCGACAAGTTTTTAAAAACTGTCGAGCTTGAATTATAAATGCTGCAATTAGCAGATATTTAATGTTTTATGCGTTAGCCAATTCTTTGATGTGAGCTTTTATTTTAAGTTCTAATTCATCAGCTAATTCCGGATTATCTTTAATTAATGCTTTTACAGCATCACGACCTTGTCCTAATTTTGTATCTCCGTAGCTAAACCATGAACCTGCTTTTTTAACGATGTCAAACTCAACTGCTAAATCAAGAATTTCACCTGTTTTAGAAACTCCTTCTCCGTACATAATGTCGAATTCAGCAGTTTTAAAAGGCGGTGCTACTTTGTTTTTAACCACTTTTACTTTAGTTCTGTTTCCGATAACATTTTCACCATCTTTAATTTGAGAGGAACGACGAATATCTAAACGTACTGAAGCATAGAATTTTAAGGCGTTACCACCCGTTGTAGTTTCAGGATTTCCAAACATTACACCAATTTTCTCTCTCAACTGGTTGATGAAGAAAACAGTACAATTTGTTTTACTGATAGTTCCTGTAAGTTTTCTCAAAGCCTGAGACATCAAACGTGCGTGAAGACCCATTTTTGAATCTCCCATTTCACCTTCGATTTCACTTTTTGGAGTCAACGCAGCAACCGAGTCAATAACCACAATATCAATTGCTCCTGAACGAATTAAGTTTTCGGCAATTTCTAAAGCCTGCTCTCCGTTATCTGGTTGAGAGATGATCAGGTTTTCGATATCTACGCCTAATTTCTCGGCATAATTTCTATCAAAAGCGTGCTCTGCATCTATAAAAGCGGCAATTCCTCCGGCTTTTTGAGCTTCGGCAATTGCGTGTAAAGTTAATGTTGTTTTACCAGAAGATTCCGGTCCGTATATTTCGATAATTCTTCCTTTTGGGTAACCGTTTACTCCAAGTGCTAAATCAACACCAAGAGAACCTGAAGAAATTGTTTCAACTTCTACAATGGCTTTATCTCCCATTTTCATTACAGTTCCTTTACCGTAAGTCTTATCTAGTTTGTCAAGCGTAAGTTGGAGCGCTTTTAATTTGGCTTCTTTTTCTGAACTCATCTTTTCTTTTTCTTTTACTTCTTTTACTTTTTCTTTCATCTATATTTTTATAATTCTTTCATTCTCAAAATAAACCGGAATTTAAAGAGCTTCCTGATTTAGATTTTTCATGGGCATGTAATTTTGTAAAATTACTTCTTTTTTTGAAGTTTCATTGTTCCAAATTGTATCAAATTTTCACAAAAATTGTCCTATAAAAATAAAGCCTTTAATTCTGTAGCTTCTGACGGTTTTATTTTTCCGGCAAGCAGTAAACTTAGTTGTTTACGACGAAGTGCGGCGTCAAAGCGTTGTATTTCAAGTTCAGTTTCCGGTATAATTGCCGGTACTTCAACAGGTCTTCCGCTATCATCCACAGCAACAAAAGTATAAATAGCTTCGTTGGCTTTGGTTCTGCTTCCCGACTCACGGTCTTCTACCCAAACATCGATAAAAACTTCCATAGAACTTTTAAAAGATCTTGAAACTTTTGCTTCTATTGTCACTACGGCTCCAAGGGGAATAGCTCTATTAAAAGCAACGTGATTTACAGATGCCGTAACTACAATTCGGCGGGAATGTCTGCGTGCCGCAATACTTGCCGCGCGGTCCATTCTGGCTAATAATTCGCCGCCAAAAAGGTTGTTTAAAGGATTAGTTTCGCTCGGTAAAACTAAATCGGTTAAAATAGTTAGAGATTCTGAAGGGTGTTTTGGATTCATTTTTTTAATGTAAAATTATTTTTTGCTGTCCGCTAAAGCGAACAATTTATTTTTTGCCACAAATTTCAGATTATCAGATTTTTAATCATTTTAATTTGAAATCTGTGGCATATTTTTTAATTCAGCCAATAAACAGCCATAATGGCCGGAACAAAATAAATAACAATGGTTCTTGCTCCATCGTAATCTTTGGCCAATCGTTGTCCAAAAAGCATCATTAACAATGAGATACAGGAAAAAACAGCACCATAAAAACCAAATTCACGACCACTGTTTGTTACTAATTGTATAGCACCAACGACACATAAAATTCCGGAAATTAATTCTAAAATTAAGAGGTGAAGAAGCGCGAGTGGCACTTGGTTTTTTAGTGGGGTTTTTGCAAAATGTTCTTTTAGCCAGGTCACATTATCTTTCCAGTAAAAAATTTTCTCGTAGCCTGATTGTAAAAATGTTAAGGCCAAAAAAATCAAAAGTAAAATAGAGGCAACATTATTCATTTGAAATTATTTTTTATGAATTAAACGAGTCAGTTTTATAGATAAATCTGTTAAAATTATTTTTGCATTTCCGTTTCTTTCAATATGGTACATCGCATCTGAAAGTTCTTTGAAAATATCATGAATATTGTTTCCGTTTACAAATGGTGCAAAATTTTCTAATTTGAATTTATCAACTTTCGGTTCTATATAGACCAAAGACGGCGCTTCATAATTAAGTAAAAGTGCCTGACGAAACATTTCGATACAAAACTGAATGAATTTTTTCTGGCTTTCGCGACCCAAACCGGCAATTTCTTCACTCCAGGAAATTAAATCCTGAATGGCGGCGGCATTGCCTTTGGCCCTAAAAGCAGCACGAACCCAATTTACAAACCATTGTTCAAAAGGAAATTCAGAATCATCTTCTTTTAGTAAAGAAACTGCTTTGTTGAAATTTCCCTGTGCCTGATGGGCAATTTTTTTGGCTAAGTTGGAATCTATATTTTCTTGAGAAACCAAGGCTTCTGCAATTACTTTTTCGGGTAAACCGTTAAAGTGAATTACCTGACAACGAGATCGAATGGTTTGAATAATATCTTCCTCGTTTTCAGAAATCAGAATAAAAATGGTTTTATCGGAAGGTTCTTCTAAAAGTTTTAAAAGTTTGTTTGAAGCGGCGATATTCATTTTATCGGCCATCCAGATGATCATAATTTTATAACCGCCTTCGTATGATTTTAACGCAAGTGATTTTAAAACTTCCTGAGCATCTTCAACACGTATTTCTCCTTGTTTGTTTTGAACGCCGAGAATTTTATACCAGTCAAATAAACCTCCGTAAGGCATTTCCTGAATAAAATTTCGCCAGTCCTGAATGAAATCTAAACTTTTAGGTTTTGTTTTTACATCTTCTGTAGTTACGGTTGGATAAATAAAATGCAAATCAGGATGCGAAAGGTTTTGGAATTTAAGATTGCAGGCATCGTTTCCATTTGAATTTTCGTCGCCTGTGTTATTGCATAAAATATATTGCGCATAGGCAATAGCTGTTGATAAAGTACCACTTCCTTCTGGCCCAATGAATAATTGTGCATGCGGAATTCGCCCTGAAGCCGCACTTTTTATCAAGTGACTTTTGATGTAATCCTGACCTAAAATTTGTGAAAATTGCATGAAGCAAAGATATAAGAAAATGATGTAGGCAAAAATTTTCAGTAAAAAGTTTAATTCTGTAGGTTCATTTTTGTATTTATGAAATGTTTTTTAACTGAATTGTTGATTTATTTCTTCTTAAGTTTTATCAATACTGAGATGATTTGAATAGATATTAAGATTTTTTTGTTAATAGTTTTTGCAAAAATGTTTAAATCAGATGTCTTTTTTGAGTACAATAATGCGTAAAGAGTTAATTTACTTAAACTATTTCTTACAGGAAAAAATTTTAACAAAATTAACAAAATCTTCGGCAAAACGCATATTTTCTCGACCTACGACCCTTTTTTAAGGTTATTTTAAGGTGAATTTTCGAAAAAAAAAAACATTAAAGTTGCGATTTAACATAATTTATATATTTTTGTTTTCATCAACAACCAATTTTTAATAAGAATTTATGAAAGGGAAAATTATTTTTTTAAGCTTATTTTTTATTTTGACAACTGCGGCAGCATCAGCTCAGGCAAAGAACGCTCCCAGAAGTATTATTAGTACAACAGCTCTTATTCGTAAATACCACGATCAAAAAGAATTGAGCGGTATGCAAAAAGGAGAACTTTTAGAGTTGTACATTGAACGAATTAAAGTATTAGTTAAGACTCTCCCTTACATTGCATTGGTGACAAAACCAGGTGTGACGATGGCAGACTTAGGTATTCCGGACGATTCTGAGCACAAAAAAGTTTTAGACAATCAGGCTGTAGGTACATCAGCATTCTTAGACGTAACTGTAGAGTTTCAAAGAAAAATGATGCCATACTCTGATAAAGGAAACTTAATTGCAGCTATTTTATTTTACGAAAGCACATTAAAATCATTACACGAGTTCAATGAATTGAACGAAATGTAATAAAAATAAAATTTTTTAAAACTTTCTTTGAAGTGTTTACGTAAATGAACTCGAACATTTAAAAGAAGTTAAAAAATATTAACTCGTTCTCGATGTGTTCTGATAGCTTTCAGGAAAATCGAGATGAGTTTTTATCATATTACGCATACCCAAATTTATTATTAACCTAATACCCTTTTATCATGAAAAAAATTACTCAAATTATCTGCGTTCTTTTGACAGTTACGAGTATGAGTGCTCAACAAGAAAAAGGAATTATGGGCTACAACAACTGGTTGAACAACTGGACTGAATTTAAGCCTAACAAAGTTGACTATGGTGAAGCAAACCAAATTTTAGCAGGAAACATTTCTGTTAATACTAAATTGCTTAAAAGAAACATTTATGTTTTGCAAGGAAACGTTTATGTTACAAACAATGCCGTTTTAACAATTGAACCGGGAACTTTAATTATTGGTGATTTCGAAACAAAAGGAACATTGGTAGTTACAAAAGGTGCGCAACTTGTTGCAGATGGTTTAGAAACAGATCCAATTGTATTTACATCAAACCGCAGCCAGAAAAAAGCTGGTGACTGGGGTGGACTTGTAATTCTTGGTGATGCGCCAATTAACAAATTTGGAAATGTTGGTTCTTACAATCTAGATCTTGATCCTACACTTACTACTTACGGTGGTGACAATGTAGCTGGTAACTCAGGTATTTTAAGATATGTTAGAATCGAGTTTGCAGGTAAAAAAGTTAAAGGTATGGATACTTTCAATGGTTTAACTATTGCAGGTGTTGGAAACAAAACTATTCTTGAAAACGTTATGGTAAGCTACTCTGGTGGTGACTCATTTGCTTTTTACGGTGGTGATGTAAATGCTAGTAAATTAGTATCATACAAATCAATCAACGACGATTATAAATTTACTCAGGGTATTCAATGTCGTTTATACAATTCATTAGCGGTAAGATCTTCTTATTTATCAAGTAATAAAGATGGTTCTCGTTGCATGGAAGTAAAATCATACGAAAAGAAAAGCGAAACTGATTTTACTAAAAAACAAACTCTTGTTGCTGCAACAAACATTACAATGCTTAATGATAGCGAAAACATCAATGCTGATATTCAGGCTGGTTTAGTAAAAGAAGCAATTTATGTTGCTGAAAATGCTTCTCTTGAGATGAAAAGAAGTGTAATCTCTGGATTTAATCCTGCTGTTTTACTAGATAGCAAAACTGAGATTAACGATGCCAACCTTAAAAAAATCAAATTTGAAGAAATGTATTTCAACCTTTGTAAAGGAAACATCTTTACTGAATACAATTCTAACAACGAAGATTTAGAGAGCTGGTATGGTAATACTGTTTTCTTTAATGTTAAATCTCAAAGTGACAACAAAGAGACATTCATTGATATCTATAACCCTAAGAAACCAGATTTCAGATTACAATTAGGAAAAATTACAGCATCTAGCGGAAACAGATAGATAGATTTAGATTTTTATTTCAGAGCGTAAATTTTATTAATAAAGTCCCCAGACACAATTTATGTGTATTCGTCTCAACGGACCCAAATAAAGATCAAAATATAATGGCCCCGATAAAAAGATATTTTACTTGTATAATATTTTTGATTTCGCCTGTAACGTCATGTCTGTATGCACAGAATACAATAGAAAAACCTACAGTTTCTGTTGTTTCTGATTGCAAGATGACTCCGTGTACACTTAATCAAAAGAATGATATAGCTGATAAACGTATCAGCAAATTAGATAATTCTAATCAGTTTATAGTAGGGCTATCCATCCCCAAGGATAGCCTTGCTATGGCAGCTGATGTAGAGAATCAAACTACTTCAGGATGTGACGAAAATTCAGTAATTGCTGGTTCTTATTCAGTTCTTGCAAAAGACATTATTGAGAACTACAAATATGATTTTTCTGAAACATTCATTGATATTTTGTTTTTTGAAGATATAGATTTAGCAAGAAAACGCACTATATGATTCGAAAAATTACTCTATTTTTTACTAAATTATTAATTTTCTTCGGCGCATTCTTTGCTTTCGAATCAAATGTTAGTGCACAAACAATTGTGCCGCAAACCTTTGATGGTCTTGAGAAACTTTGTGCCGGGGGATCTTTTAATGAATTTAATGCCACCTTTAGCTATATAGATTTTCCTGCAGGAACAACTTTTGTGGTTGAACTGTCAGATGCTACAGGTGATTTTACTACCCCAATTGCCACAACATTACTTCAAACTATTGATCTTTCTGCTACGCAGCAAACTATTAAATATGCAGTCCCAACAAGTTTAGTCGGATCTGATACTTATAGTTTAAGGGTAAAAAGTTCTACTGGAGTTGTGAGTCAGCGTTTTAAAAATTCATTAGGAAATACTTCTTTTCCAGCTTATTACAAAGATTTCGAAGCTTCATTTTTTATCAATAATAAAAGTGATGCCGCTATGATATGTTCAGGTGGAAGCCTTACACTTTCTATTAGTAACGAAACACCTACAGTTCCAAATTCATCTCCCGTTAATTATTCAAAAATTAAATATAAATGGTATAAAGATGATGTTGCAATTGCAGGACAAAGTTCTAGTACGTTAGTAGTAAATTCTACCGGAAAGTATTACGCCGAAATTGATTATGGGCAATGTACAGATGTGAATTTTAGTTCAAATCGTGTAAACGTTACTTCTTCAAGTGGCGGTTCTGCGGTTACGATAAGTTCGAGTTTAGGGAATCCTTTTTGTTCTAACGGAACAGGAACTGTTCTTACAGCAACTTCTGGAAATAGCTATGTCTGGAAAAAAGATGGTGCTGTAATAGCAGGCGCAACTAACCGTAGTTATACTACAAACGAATCAGGAATTTATACTGTTGAAGTTGATTTTGGTGGCTGTAAAGCTACCGGAAGTATTAATCTTAGTACAAACGGTTTTGATGCGAGTATAGATGTTCAAGATAATTATGAACTTACAGAAGGGGAAACCTTGAGTGTTTCTATAACAACTGATGCTACAACACCAACATATGAATGGTATTTAAATGGCAATATTATTAATGGTGCCACAACAGATACTTATCTGATAGCTGTAAAAGGTCTTTACAGAGTTGTAATTTCTCAGGTTTCAGGATGTGTTGCGACAAAAGAATTTACTTTTAGAATTAAAGGTCAATCTGGCCCGGCAACAGTTGTTCCTAATATTATAAAATTAAGTGGAGATATACCGTATTGGGATATCCCTGGCGAATATAAAAATGCAAACACCAAAGTAATGATTATAAGTTCGAATGGTGATATGGTTTTGGACGTTGTCGATTATCAAGGAGATTGGCCACAGACCGCAATAGATTTTAAAAATGTCAATCCAGTTTATTACTATGTCATTAAAGGCGACGCAGGTGAAAAAAAAGGATCAATAACTGTGATTAAATAATGAAGAAAATTTTACTATTCATAACTTTATTTTACGGTTTTTCAAATGTACTCTATTCCCAGACCTCTGAGAATGGAGTTGTTTCGTTTTCATTACCAATTAGAAATTCTTTAAAGTTTAATAGATATTTAATTAACCCTGCATTTAGTTTCGTTCGTGAACAAAATGCTTATTTAAGTTTTTATAATAAAAGGCAATGGGTGCAGTTTGAAGATGCTCCAAACACTTATTTATTTGGTTACTCAGGACGTTTTAGAGAAAATGAAGCCTTTGCTTTTGGTTTATTTCAACAAAACTATGGTTTGATGACTGTGTTTGGCGGAGTAGGTAACTTTGCGCATAACATCGTTTTAGATCAGGACAGTAATTTAACTTTCGGTTTAAATGTTGGTGCTTACCAAAGCGGTTTAAACAAAGGCAAAATTATTTCAGATGACACAACTTTAGATGGAGATTATCCATCAAATACAATGCTTACTGTAAATCCTGGTATCAACTACGGAACAGCATTTCTTGATTTTGGAGTATCTGTAAACAATTTAATTCTTTACAACTTTGGTTCAGGAGTTGTAAAAGATGATCCCGAAAGAGCAATCGAATTACATGCTATGTATACAGGATATATTGATAGCTATGGTTTTTTCGAACAAAGTAAATTCTCAGGAATTGTAAAAACAGAAATTAAACAAGATAAAGCAGTTATTTCAGGACTTGCCATGATTTCTATTCCAAAAGGAGTTTGGGCACAGGCAGGATATAATACTTTGTACGGAGTTTCAGCAGGACTTGGATTTAATATTACGCCAAGTATTGCTATAGAATATAATTATGAAAGAGGAATGGGGAATTTTACCAATTTAGGTGGTTCTCATGAATTTGCAATAGCATATAGATTTAAAAACAGAAATTACTATTACGGAGATGATGAAGATGGTGCTCTTATAGATCCAGCGAGATCTAAACCGGTACTGGCTAAGAAAAATCCATCTACAGCTCAGGTTACAAGAACAAGTGGAGCTGAAAAAGCAAAACTAGCAGCCGATGCAAAAGCGCAAGCTGATGCCGATGCACAAAAAATAAGACTTGCAGCTGCAGAAAAAGCCAAGGCTGATGCCGAAGCCGCTGCAAAAGCAAAACTAGAAGCCGACAACAAAGCTAAAGCAGACGCTGAAGCATTAAAAATAAGATTAGCTGCCGATGCAAAAGCAAAAGCAGATGCACAAGCTGCTGAAAAAGCGAGATTAGCTGCAGATAATAAAACCAAAGCCGATGCACAGGCTGCAGAAAGAGCAAGATTAGCAGCTGATACTAAAGCGAAAGCTGATGCACAAGCAGCAGAAAAAGCAAGACTAGCTGCCGATACTAAAGCAAAAGCCGATGCCCAAGCTGCAGAGAGAGCAAGACTAGCTGCAGATGCAAAAACGAAAGCCGATGCCCAAGCTGCAGAGAGAGCAAGATTAGCTGCCGATGCAAAAGCCAAAGCAGATGCACAAGGTACAGCCAAAACACAGATAGCTGCAACCAACCAACCAGCAACAGCTACAGAAAAAACAGCTGCACAATTGGCTGCTGATAAATCAAAAGCAGATGCACAAGCTGCAGAAAGAGCCAGATTAACCGCTGGAAATAAAACAAATGCTGATGCACAAGCAGTAGAAAGAGCAAGATTAGCCGCAGATAATAAAACTAAAGCTGATGCACAAGCTGAGCAAAGAGCAAAATTAGCGGCAGACAATAAAACGAAAGCCGATGCACAAGCTGCACAAAGAGCAAGATTATTAGCAGACAATAAAGCAAAAGCTGATGCACAAGCTGCAGAGAGAGCAAGAATTGCTGCAGATAATAAAGCAAAAGCTGATGCACAAGATGCAGAAAGAGCAAAACTGGCTGCAGAAAATAAAGCCAGAGTAGATGCTCAAATTGCAGAAAGAGCCAGATTAGCTGCTGCTAAAGGAAAAGTTGATGCAGAAGGAGTGGCTAAAACGCCAGCTGTCACAGAAACACCAGCTGTTACTGAAAAAGTAGCTGAGCCACAAAAAACAGCTGCAGAATTAGCTGCAGAAAAAGCAAAAGCAGATGCAGAAGCATTAAAAATAAAATTAGCTGCTGATGCTCAGGCAAAAGCAGATGCTGCAGAAGCTAAACGTAAAGCTGATGCAAAAGCGAAAGCTGAAGCGGCAGATTTACAATCTATATTAGCGGCTGACGCGAAAGCAAAAGCTGATTCAGATGCACTTCAGGCAAGGTTAGCTGCTGAAGCAAAAGCAAAAGCTGCTGCTGCTGCAAAAACTAAAGTAAGTATTGATGCAGCTAACAAAGCTAAATTAGCCGCTGCTGCAAAAGAAAAAACTGCACAAGAAGCTGCATTAAAAGAAAAGGCCGCTACAGAAGCAAAAGCGAAAGCTGATGAAGAGGCAAGACAAGCAAGACTTGCTTCTGAAGCAAAAGCGAAAGCAGACGCTGAGGCATTAAAAATAAAATTAGCTGCAGATGCAAAAGCAAAAGCAGATGCTGAAGCTCAGGCAAAATTAGCTGCAGAAGCAAAAGCGAA